>DATDNT010000033.1:0-2033 GCA_036518135.1 Gaiellaceae bacterium
GACCGCTTTCCCGGACTGGTCGCCGTAGAGCAGCGGGCTGCCGATCCCGGTGTAGGAGCCGTAGACGGCGAGCCCGGGGTGGAGGACGTCCATGCTGAGTGTCCCGTCGAGGTCGAAGTTGCTCGTGAAGCCGACGCTGTCGGTCGGGTCGGCGGCGAACGTCGAGAACGTCACCACGCCGTACGTGATCCGCGAGTTCGTGGCCGAAACGCCGGGGATGGCGGCGATCGCCACGGGAAGAACCATGGTGTCGCTGCCGAAGACGGCGGCGTCGGTGTCGCCGAGGCGGTCGTCGATCGCCTCGACGTCCAGCACGTTGTCGGTGCTGGGATCGACGAGCACGGAGACGAAGACGTCGGTGTCGGGCAGCCGGTCGTTCAGGAGGACGGCATCGGCTTTCCCGTCGCCGTTCGAGTCGATGTAGATCTCGTACTCGTTCGAGGAGGCGGGGGTCCTCCATGGGCCCTGGGTCGTGATGGCGAAGTACGCCAGCCCATCTGTGAGCGGGTTGGCGCCGATCGCAGTCAGCTGCGGCGCGTCGGATGTCGTACCGACGTACTTCAGGTCGGCCGCACGCTCGTCGCTCGCATGGATGCACCCCGTCGTTACCGACGCGCTGCAGCTGGGGAGGGCGCCGCTCGTCGCCTGGAGCTCGAACCCCGCCACGAGCGAGTTGATCGCGGTGGAGCCGCTGCCCTGGTTGAGCTGGGTGCCGCTCAGCGGAAGCAGAGCCGTCTCGATCCTCCCGTTGGGCATGTGGAGCGACGAGGCCTGGGTCATGGCCGAGACCGGCCGCGGCGCCGCATAGACCGGCACCCGCAGCGTGGGCACTCCGGCGCTCGTGAACAGCACGCGGCCGCTGGTGTCGGCCACGTAGTCGCGCGCGAGCGCGTCCTGGGTGCGGCTCACCGTCGGATCGATCGCCTTCGTGAGCAGAGACGGTGTGACCGTGAGCGTCAGCGTCACCGTCTGCGTCGCTCCGGCGCCGACCGTGACCGACGACGGGCTGACCGCGTAGGCCGCACCCGGGAGCTCGGTGATCGGGTCGTAGGAGACGGCGTAGGTCGCCGGGCTGACGCCCGTGTTGACGACGTCGATCGTCTTCGTGAGCGTCGTGGGCGAGGCGGCGTCGACCATGCCGAACGACGCGCTGACCGCTCCGGGATCGTCGGCAACGTACGCGAGCACCTGGTTGTCGAGCGCCGCCTTCGCGTCGATGCGGCCGGCGCCGACCCGGTTCGGCGCGTAGCGGGTGCCGCTGTGGCCCGCGCCGGTGAAGAGATCCTGGTCGGCGGTGTTCATGATGTCCGCCTTGATCTCCTCGGCCGTCCAGCCGGTGTGCTCGGAGTGGACGAGCGCGGCGAGGCCCGCGACCTCCGGCGAGGCCATCGAGGTTCCGGTGAACGAGATGCCCTCGTTGCCGGTGCCCATCGAGGCGGAGAAGATGCTCGTCCCGACGCCGGTCACGTCCGGCTTGACGTTGCCCGCGTCGCCGATCCCGCGCGACGAGCTGGAGTTGAGCTCGTCGTCATTGGTCGGCGGGGGGATGAGCTGCTGGAAGTCGCCCGCCGTCGTCCCGGTCACGGTCACCGTCTGGCCCGCCTGGAGCGCCGTGCGGATCGCGTCCGCCGCGGACTTGACGACCTGCACGACCGGGATGTCGGCGCTGCCCGCGATGCCCGCGGCGAAGGTCTCCTCGTCCTCCCCGAGGATCACGCCGGTGGCGTGGGCGTTCTCCGCGTTCTGGGAGCGGGCCGCCGAGCCGCAGCGGCGGGTGTCGCTGTTGTCGGTCCACTCGAGAAAGACGATCTTGCCGGTGAGATCCTGCGTGATCGGGTCGCAACCGTCGAGGTTGGACGTGTCGGTGAGCTTGACGACGCTGCCCGACAGGTCCGGCTTGCCGCTCGCCCCCCACTTGTAGTCCGCCGAGCGCTGAGCGCCGCAGATCCCGGGAGTCGGCGTGCAGTTCACGTTGACGTGCAGCGTGTCGATCTGCGAGTACGCGTCGACGCTGTTCGCGACCGAGATCACCC
>DATDNT010000034.1:0-30026 GCA_036518135.1 Gaiellaceae bacterium
GCGAACGCGGGCGCCGTCCCGCCACGGAGAACACCATGAGACCGCCAAGAACCCGCCGCGCCGTCGACCCCAGCTGGCTCGAGCCGTACGCGGACAGCGCACTTCCGGATCCCGCTCCCGGACCCGAGGCACGCTACGAGCAGCGCGAAGCGATCCAGCTCTCGTTCATCGTCGCGCTGCAGCAGCTGCCGGCGAAGCAGCGCGCGGCGCTCGTGCTGCGCGACGTGCTCGGCTTCCACACCGACGAAGCCGCGTCGATCCTCGAGACGACGCCCCAGTCGGTCAAAGCCGCCCTCCAACGCGCACGCGCGACGCTCGACTCGTACACCGTCGAACGCCAGCAGGCGCCGCTTCCCGACTCGCCGATCGAGCGGAACCTTCTCGCCACCTTCAGCGACGCCTTCGAAGCGGGCGACACGCCGCGGCTCCTCGCTCTGCTGAGCCCCGACGCACGTGTGACCATGCCGCCGCAACCGGGCCAGCTCATCGGGCACGACGCGATCGGCGCGTACCTCGAGCGCGGTGCCGCGACCCGCGGCGCCCCGCTACAGGTGCGCCCGACCCGCGCAAACGGCCAGCCGGCCTTCGGCTGCTACCTACGCTCGCAGCCGTGGGGCATGGTGGTGCTCACCCTGAGCGGGAGCAAGGTCGACGAGATCACCTTCTTCGCCGACCCCGCGCTGCCCGGCCGCTTCGGTCTTCCCGAACACCTCTAGCCGAGAAGGATCGGTTCGGCCGCCGACGCTCTGGAAAGCTCGTGCCGAGGCGAAGAAGCCGCTTTCGCGGCGTCGCTCAACGCGAGGGCGACACGAGCCGCGCCCGGCCCAGGATCGTCTCCTCGAACTCGAACCCGGCTTCGAGCGAGCGGCGGACCGGGCAGGCCGCGGCAACCGCCTCCAGCCGTTCGAGCTGCTCGTCGTCGAGCTCCGCGCCGAGGGTGATCGCGATGGTGCAGCGACGCGGGATCACACGGTGGTCGTAGTCGACGTCGACCTGAACGTCGCCGAGCTCCCAGCCCTTCCGCCGCGCGTACATGACGAGCGTCGTCGACACGCAGCCGGCGAGCGCCGCCGCGAGCAGCTCGTGCGGAGCCGGGGCGGTTCCTTCGCCTCCGACCTCGACGGGCTCGTCGGTGATCAGCCGGTGGCCGCCGTCGATCACGATCTCCTGGCGGAGAGTGCCGGGGACGGCGCGGGACGTGGCGGTGAGGCTCATACGACCTCCACCGCCGCTGCGTGCTTCTCGAGCGCCTCGTCCAGGAAGCGGGCGACGGCCGCGGCGGGGTGGGCGCCGACGAAGCCCGTGACGGGCTCGCCGTTTCGGAAGACGGCGACGGTCGGGATGCTCTGAATGCCGTAGCGTGCTGCGAGTAGCTGCTCGGCGTCGACGTCGACCTTTGCGAGCTCGAGCTTCCCTGCCCGCTTTGCCACCTCGGCCTCGATCGCGGGACCGAGCATGCGGCACGGGCCGCACCAGCCGGCCCAGAAGTCGACGACCACGGGCAACTCGTGCGAGCGCTCGATCACGTCGCGCTGAAAGGTTTCGCTGGTCACGTCCATCTCCGTGCTGTCGAGGGTCATCTCGACCTCCTTTGCGAAGAAACGGGGGCGCCGCCGACCAGGGCGGCGAGGGTGGAGAGCTGCGACTGGACGGCGCCGCAGACCTGCTCGCAGAGGGCGAACACGCCCTCGTCGGCGATCCGGTAGTAGACGTGGTTCCCGTCCTTCCGCCGGGCGAGCATGCCGGCGTCGACGAGCACGCCGAGGTGCTTCGAGACGTTCTGCTGGCCGGCATCGAGCCGGTCGGCGAGCACGGTCACGCTCAGCTCTTGGTCGCGGAGCAGGTCGAGGATCCGAATGCGGAGCGGCTCGCCGAGCGCGCGGAAGCGGCGGGCGATCAGCTCCGCGAGATCTTCGGGAAGCGGGTGCGGCAGGGCCACGGCATCGACTCCTTTCTGCTTGTAAACTTCGTAGTTGTATAGTAGTGTATAGTCGTCCCGTGCGCAAGCCCCCGTCGCGAGGAGGAATCCCAGGTGGTAGTCGCAGTAGCTCGCAACGCCGCACCGCGTACGCCGGAGCATCCCGAGGCGGTCGGCCCGGTCGGCCGGCTCGGCGGCTTCGCCGCCGACCACATCCGGGCGGTGTCGCTCGTCTGGGCGGGCGTCGCCGTCGCGCTGATGGCGTTCGCGCCGCAGGTCGAGACGGCGCTCTCGGGTGCCGGCTGGCAGGCGAACGGCTCGCAGTCGGTGCGGGCACGCGAGCTGATCCAGAAGAACTTCGGCGGCGTCTCCAGCTCGGCACTGCTCGTCGTGATCCACTCGTCGACACTGCCGAGCAGCGCACCGGCCTTCCGGGCGACGGTCGCGCAGGTCGAGTCGATCCTCCGAGCCGACAAGCGCGTCTCGCGCGTGACTCCCCCGCAACCGGGCTCGTCGATCTCGCGCGACGGCCACACGGTGGTCGTCACGGGCGGCGCGCGCCGCGACCCGACCGCGATGGTCGCCGCTGCCGACTCGCTGAAGACCAGGCTGCACACGCTCTCGAACGGCCCGGTGTCGGTCAGCCTGACCGGCGCATCCGGCATGTGGTCCGACTTCAACACGGCCAACCGGAGCGCGATGATGAAGTCCGAGCTCTACTCCTGGCCCGTCACGCTCGCGATCCTCGTGCTCGCGTTCGGCTCGCTCGTGGCCGCCGGCCTGCCGCTGCTCCTGACGATCCTCGGGCTCGTCGCGTCCGCGGGGCTGCTCGCGCTGCTCACGCACGGCTTCGAGATCTCGATCTGGGCGATGAACTTCGCGCTCATGTTCGCGCTCGCGCTCGGCATCGACTACGCCCTCTTCGTCGTCCACCGCTTCCGCGGCGCGTACTTCGGCTCCAAGCTCGGCGTCCGCGACGCCGTGGCGGTGACGATGGACACCGCGGGGAAGGCCGTCCTCTTCTCCGCGCTGACCGTCTTCGTGTCGCTCACGGCGGTGATGCTCGTCCCGAGCCCTGCGTTCCGTTCGATGGCGCTCGGGATCATGCTCAGCGTCGCGTTCGTGCTCGCCGCGACGCTGACGCTGCTCCCCGCGGCGCTCGCGAAGCTCGGCCCGCGCGTCGACGCGCTCGCGCTGCGCTGGGTCCACTCCGGCGAGCACCGCTCGAGTCGCTTTGCACGGTGGGGCGAGCGGCTCTGGCGGCACCCCCACCTCTTCGGACCAGCCGCGACGCTGATCCTCGTGCTGCTCGCCCTGCCCGTGCTCGGGATCAAGACGGGCATGCCGTCGATCAAGGTCGTGCCGAAGACCGACGGCTCTCGCATCGGCTACGCGCAGGTTCAGAACGCCTTCGGCGCCGGCGCCCCCGGCGCGCTCCAGATCGTCGCGCCGCGCGCCGACGCCGCGCGCATCGCGCGCATCGTCCGGCACGACCCCGGAATCGCGCAGGTCGCGACGCCCCGGTCGGGCGGCGGCGGTCTCGCGCTCGTGCAGGCGACGCCCCGCACCGACCCGTCGAGCAGCGCCACCGGCCGCACGATCGACCGGCTTCGCGCGACGCTTCCCGCGGGTGCGCTCGTCGGCGGTGCGGCCGCGGAGAATCACGACCTCGAACGAGCGCTCGCAGCGAAGACGCCTCTCGTGATCGGTGTCGTGCTCGCGCTCGGGTTCCTGCTCCTGCTCGTCGCGCTGCAGGCGCCGCTGATCGCCGCGCTCGGAGTCCTGACGAACCTCCTCGCCGTCGGCGCCGCGTTCGGGATCGGCCGCCTGATCTTCCAGGACGGCCACGGCGCGGGGCTGCTCGGCTTCGAGCCGCAGGGGTTCCTCGACGCCTGGGCGCCCGTCTTCTTCTTCGCGATGATCTTCGCGATCTCGATGGACTACACCGTGTTCCTGCTCTCCTCGGCGAAGGAGCACTGGGACAGGTCGCACGATCCGCGCGACGCCGCAGTCGGCGGTCTCGCCCACTCCGGGCGCGTCATCTTCGCCGCAGCGGCGGTGATGGTCGCGGTGTTCTTCACCTTCGCCCTGTCGGGGCCGCTGCCGCCGAAGGAGATGGGCGTGATCCTCGGCCTCGCCGTGCTGCTCGACGCCGCGCTCGTGCGGCTGATTCTCATCCCGACGCTGTTGCGCGTCTTCGGCCGTCACGCCTGGGCGCTGCCCCGGTGGCTGCACCGGCTCCTTCCCGACGTCCGCTTCGGGCACGCCTGATGGACGAGCTCTGGCAGACCGAGTGGTGCCCTGCCTCCCGGCGCGTCCGCCAGCGGCTGACCGAGCTCGGCATCGACTACATCACGCGTCAGGTGCCGGTCGAGAAGGCGGATCGCGTGCTGCTGCGCGGGCGCACCGGCACCGACACGATCCCCGTACTCGTCGCATCCGGCGGCGAGGTGCTCGTCGGCGAGAACGCCATCCTCGCCCAGCTCGAACGACGTGTACCTGTCCCCGCGGAGGCGCACGCACATCGGCTCAAAGCCGAGAAGGCGCGCCGCCGCTACCTGGAGGAGGAATGCGAATGCCCGCAACAGCCGGCTACGCACTGAGCACGACGACGACGACGGGGTTCGGCGACGCGGTCGAACGCGTGCGCGCGGCGCTGAAGCACGAAGGGTTCGGCGTGCTCTGCGAGATCGACGTGCAGGCGACGCTTCGCGAGAAGCTCGGTGTCGAGCAGGAGCCGTACGTGATCCTCGGCGCGTGCAACCCGCCGCTCGCGCACCAGGCACTATCGGCGGAGCCGGAGCTCGGCGTGCTCCTCCCCTGCAACGTCGTCGTCTACGCGCGGAACGGCGAGACGCACATCGCGGCGATCGACGCGGAGCGGATGCTCTCGATCGTCGGCAACGACGAGCTCGCGCCGGTTGCGGCGCAGGTGCGCGACAAGCTCGCCGCCGTCGTCGAGCGGGCGGCTCACGGCGAGTAGCGTCAGGTGAAGATGATCTGACCTCCGGCCGCGAGCGCGTAGAACTCGCCGACGGTGGCGATCCCCGTCAGCTGCGGGACGAAGTCGGCCTCGGTGAGGCCGAACATCTCCACCGTCGCCTTGCACGCGTAGATGCCCGCGCCCGAGTCGGCGACGAGCTCGACGAACTCCGGGATCGGCGGGATGTCGAGCTTCGCCATCTGCCGGGCCATCATCTTCGTCGCGACCGCCGAGAAGCCGGGCAGCGCACCGAGGAGGGTCGGCATGTGCAGGCCCGGGTTGCCGACGGTTGCGACCTTGATCTTCGCCTGGCGATCCTTGCGGATCGCGTCGAGGCCGAAGAACGTGAAGAAGAGCTCCGCCTCGATGCCCTCCATGCGGGCGCCGTTGGCCATGATCAGACCGGGGTAGATCCCCTCGAGCGATCCCTTGGACACGACGATCGCGACCTTGTCGATCGTCCTCGCCTCCGGCGGTTCGAGCTCGGGTTGCGCGAGCGGCCGGTCGAGTGTGGTGGTCATCGTGGTTCTCCTCTCTTCCTAGATGCAGCCGCGCGGCTTCGGAATGCCGCCGATCTTGGCCGCGAGCTTCGCGGGCCCCTTGGGGAACAGCTGGTAGAGCTCCTTGACCGGGACTCCGGACTCCTTGCCGAGCGAGCGGATCGACGGCGCGTTGCCGGTTGCGAGGTACCGCTCGCGCATGAACTCGATCACCTGCCAGTGGCGATCCGTGAGCTCGGAGATGCCGTTCTCCGCCGCGATCTGCTCGCCGAGGTCGCGGGTCCAGTCGGACGGGTCGAGCAAGAACCCCTCCGGGTCGGTCCGTACCTGCTCTGCAACGGTCATGTCGTTCTAGCCTCCTTGGCCGATGAGCTCGAGGTGCTTGCCGCGGGTCGGCATCTCGGGGCCGACGAGCGGGAGGTCGCGTCCGGGGAGAAGCGCGTGCCAGTAGACCCACTGGAAGAGCAGCTTCCCGGCGTGATTGAGCCGCGACTCGCGCAGCAGCGGCAGCGGCCCGAGCGCGGTCGGGAAGCGACCGGGCACCGGCTCGTAGTCGTAGTTGAAGTCGATCAGGAGCGCCTTACGATTGCCGGTCTCGACGAAGCAGTTCGAGTGCCCGTCGAACCGCGCCTCGAGCTCCTCGCCGGCGAGGAACCTGGCGATGTTGCGGTCGAGCAGCTCGGCTTCGAAGTGAGCGACCGAGCCGGCCTTCGAGCTCGGCAGGTCTGTCGCATCGCCGAGGGCGAAGACGTTCGGTGCGGCGCGCGCCTGCAGCGTCTTCGGATCGGTGGGGACGAAGTCGAGCGCGTCGCCGAGCCCGTCCGAGCGGCCGACGTAGGCGGCGCCGCCGTGCAGCGGCACCGCGACGAGCAGGTCGAAGTCGACGGCGCGCCCGTCGTACGAGCTGAGGACGCCGCCGACACCGTCCACCTCGCCGGCCGCGAACTCGACCTCGAGGCCGATCTCCTTCTCGTCGAGCAGGTGCGTCAGGTGCCTTGCTGCGATCGGCTTCGTGAAGCAGCCGTCGAGCGGCGTCGCCAGCACGAGCTCGGTCTGCGCGCGCACGCCGCGCTCGCGGAGGAACCAGTCGGCGAGGAAGACGAACTCGATCGGTGCGACCGGGCACTTGATCGGCATGTCGGCGATGTCGACGACGAGCCGTCCGCCCGCGAAGCGGGCGAGCGCATCGCGCAGGCAGGTGGCCGCGTCGAGCTCGTAGAAGGTGTGCACGCGCTCGCCCCACCCGGGCCCGAGCAGCCCCTCGGTCTCCTCCGGCAGCAGGCGCGCACCGCTCGCGACGACGAGGACGTCGTAGGGCAGGTGTCCACCGTTCGCGAGCGCGACCCGCTGCCCTCCGATGTCGACCGCGTCGACCTCCGACTCGTGGAACTCGATGCCGTCCCGCAGCTGCCGCCGTCGTGGCCGCACGATCTCGTCCGGATCGGCCGCGCCGAAGGGCACGAAGAGCAAGCCGGGCTGGTAGACGTGCCGGTCGTCGCGGTCGACGACGTGGATGTCGGTCGCGTCGCGTGAGAAGCGCTTGCGCAACCGGTTCGCGGTGATCGTTCCGCCGGTACCGCCGCCGAGGATCACGATCTGCTTTCGCACGGATGCCTCCTTCGATCTCGCCCGAAGGATCCGCAAGATGCTTCGCCGCCGAACCGGCGCCGGACCGGATCTCGTTTTCGGTCAACTACCTGCTTGCGTAGTTGACCGACCGGGGGATCAGCGCTGCCGCGGAAGGCGTCCGCCCGCACCGCGCCGATCCTCCGGTCGAAGATCCATGAGTGGGCCTCCATTCACCCACCCGCTTCCCGACCGGGTCGTCGAGCTCATCGCCGGCCGCTTCAAGGCGCTCGCCGACCCGACCCGCATTCGCCTGCTCGACCGCCTCCACGAAAGCGAAGCGACGGTCACCGAACTGACGGAGGCGGCAGGGACGACGCAGCAGAACGTCTCGAAGCAGATGCTGCTCCTGCTCCAGGCAGGCCTCGTCGCCCGTCGCCGCGACGGCAACTACGTCTACTACCGGATCGCCGACGAAGCGGTCTTCGACCTCTGCGCCGCCGTGTGCGGCAGGCTCCGGCACGAGGCCGACGCGTTCGCCGCCCAGCTTCTGTGAGCCGACCACGACCCGGTGCCGCTCGGCGGCCCCGCACGGCGACGTAAGCGGGGAGGCCCTACGGAATCGCTTCGCGCTCCCGCGCGTCGAGCGCCCGTCCCAGCTGCGCGCGCGTCCTGATCCCGAGCTTCCGGTATGCGCGCCCGAGGTTCGCCTCCACGGTCTTGCGGCTGACGAACACCTCCGACGCGATCGCCTCGTTCGTCAGGCCCGACGCGGCGAGGAGCGCGATCCGTAGCTCCGTCGGCGTCAGGTCGTCCGGCGCCGAGCGCGAAGCGGTGCGCGCGTGCTCGTCGCGTGCGCGCCCGGCCCACGGTCGCGCGCCCAGCTCGTCGAAGAGGCGGGCGGCGCGATCGAGGTGCTCGCGCGCGAGCCGCTTCTGCTTCAGACGGCGACGCACCTGACCGGCGGCGAGCAGCGTCCGCGCGAGCTCGAACGGCATCGGGCACGACGCGTGCTCGGCGAGCGCACGGTCGAGCTCGTCCGCCGCGCCCTCGACGTCGCCCTCGGCGGCGCACAGCAGCCCTCGGCAGCGAGCGGCCACCGCGCGGTTCCAGGGGATGCGCGAACGGCCGGCTGCCTCCTCGAGCGTCGCGAGCACCCGGCGCGCAGGGGCGAGCTCACCCGCGCCGATCGCCGCCTCGACCGCGTCGCCCTCGATGCGCCACACGGCCGGCTCCCGGAACCCGATCTGCTCGCGCGCCACCACCGCCGCCTCGAGGCGCGGCCATGCCTCCGCGTAGTCCCCCGCCGCGAGACGGGCGAGACCGACCGCGCGGTCCCACAGCATCCGCGTGACCGGCTCGTCGATCGCCGCCGCGCCGTCCGCCGCAACCGGCTCACCGAGGTGGGCGTCGACGTAGGCGCGCCACACGAAGCTCGATCCGGCCGCGACGCCGTTCAGCGTGAACTGCTCGTGCGTCCGGTCTGCGAGCGCCGCCGCACGACCCCAGTTCCCCGACCAGCATTCGAGCAGCGCGCGGTTCAGGAGGATGTTCGCGAGCGACGAGTCGTCGCCCTCCTCGACTGCGGCTCGCTCCGCGAGCTCGAGGTGGCGGCGCGCGCCGTCGAAGTCGTCGACATAGCGGAGCCACTGCCCCAGCTTGAACACGACGCGCGTGTCGACGGCGGGCGGCGGCGCCGGCTGCTCCAGCTCGAGCGCGAGGTCGGCGGCCGCACGGTCGAGACCGAGGCCGAGGAACAGGTCGGCGCGCACGCGCGCGGAGAGCGCGAGCGAGAGGAGCCCAGGATCGGCGTCCTCGCGTCTCTCGAGTACACGTAGCGCGTGCTGTGCCGCGTCGGACGCGCGCCGGAGGTCGCTCGTCCCCGCCCACATCGCGATCGACGCGTGGCAGCGCGCCTCGACGAGCGGATCCGTCGTCGCCGCGAGCGCCCGCTCGACGTGACCGACCGCCGCGGACTCGCCCTTCCGCCAGTAGTCGATGTCCGCGAGCGCGAGCAGGGCACGCGCGCGTACCTCGCCGGCGTCCGCCTCTGCGATCTCTTCGAGAACCGACGCGGCGCGCAGGAAGTCGCCGGCGAGGTACAGGTGGTCCGCGAATCGGAGCCGCCGCTCTGCGGCGGCCGGCCCGTCTTCGGTCAGCCGGAGCGCCAGCTCCGCGAGCTCGGCGGCCGTGTCGGGCGCACCTCGCGCCCGCGCCCGCTCCGCGGCGGCGTCGAGCGCATGCGCGGCCTCGGTGTCCGGTCCGTCGGTCGCGAGCGCGAGATGCCGCGCGCGCTCCTCGACGTCGACGACGGTCTCGGCGAGCCTGCGGTGCACCGATGTGAGCTCGGCCGGCGAGGCGGCGGCGTAGACCGCCGCTGCGAACAGCGGATGCGCGAACGAGATCGCGCCGGCGCGGTCGACCTCGACGAGACCGGCCGCGGACGCAGCGTCGAGGGCCTCGACGTCCACGTGCTCGACCGTTGGCCGCGCAAGCGCGGCGGCCGTCAGGAGCGCGCGGCGTGTCGGTGCCGGCAGCGACGCGATGCGTCGCGTGACGAGCGCGCGCAGGTCGTCGGGAACGGGGAGCGGCGACGACGGCGCCGGAAGCGCGCCCGCGAGCAGCCGTGCGATCTCCAGGGCATAGAACGCGTTGCCCCGGCACGCCTCCGTGAGCCGGACGAGCACGGGCCGCGGGAGCGTGACCGAGAGCCGCTCCGAGATGATGCGCTGCAACGCCGCCAGCGACAGAGGGCCGACGACGACACGCCTGACGCGATCGTCGGCGAGTGCCGAGACGAACGACGGTCGCGTCGCGTCCGCGCGCCGTGACGCGACGACGCGCACCGGCGCGCGCTCGAGGCGGCGCAGCGCGAACTCGAGAGCGGCGGCGGTCGGACGGTCGAGCCACTGCGCGTCGTCGACGGCGATCAGGACGGGGCCGGCGGCCGAGAGCTCGCGCAGGACGGACAACAACGCCGTCCCGACGATCTGCCTGTTCGGGCTGCGGCGCGCCTCCGCGCGGAGGAGCGCGGCGTCGATCGCGTCGCGTTGCGGGCTCGGCAGCCGGGCGAGCATCTCCTCGTCGACGTCCGCGAGGAGATCGCCGAGCGCGGCGAAGGTGAGCCTCGCCTCCGAGGCGGCCGGGCGCGCGGCGAGGACGCGCATGCCGCGCGCCTCCGCGCGGCGCACCGCTTCCTGCCACAACGTCGTCTTCCCGATCCCCGGCTCGCCGACGAGCTCGAGCCCGCCGAGCGGCGATTCGGCGTCGCGAAGCAGCTCGTCGACGGCCTCGAGCTCCTGGTCGCGTCCGACGAGGACCGGCACGCTCAGAGCGTACGCCCGAGGCGCGCCTTGCGCGGCCGTCCGAGGCCGAAGTAGTGTCGGCCGATGCCGGCCGCCGTGCGGCTTGGGGTCCTGGTGGCAGTCGCGCTCGCCGCGTCGAGCTCGCCGTCGGCCGCGCGAGTCGACGGCGGGTGCAGGCCCGGGACGGTCTCGTCCACGCTCGGCAAGAAACAGCAATGCATCTCGCCGTCGGCTTTGCCGGCGGCAGAACCGACGACCGCGTTCGCGAGCGCGCTCACGCGCCACCTCCTCGACGGGAGCGTGACCGGCGCCGTCGCGCGCGACGTGCCCGTTCCCCACCTGAAGAAGGAGCCGCAGCCGGTCGGCGCCGCGCTCGCGCCGACGGCGGCGGCGAAGGCGGAGCCGCTGACGCGCAAGGTCCTGACGCTCGCGCAGCACGGCGGCAGGCGACCGCAGAGTGCTCAACGCGCGAGCGACATCGTGCAGACGGCGTCGCAGTCGGTCACGTCGCCGAGCGGCGTCACGGGGACGATGACGGTCGAAGGCCGGATCCCGATCGGAAACGACGGTCAACCCGACCCGTCCGGCGCGAGCATCGGCCTCCAGTTCGACATGACGAGAAACGGCGTCAAGGTTGCGCACGGCATCTCCGTCGGGCTCAACGAGGGATTCACGATGGAGGCGCCGTGCCCGACCGCGGCGGGCGACCTGCATGCGACGTCGAAGCTCAACGTCGACACGAACACGAGCGTGTCGCCCGGCGGCGGCGTCGACTACGACTCCACCGTCGTCAATATCCACGGCGGCGGCTCGTCGCACACGACGGTGAACCCCGACGCGACGCTCGGCAAGATCGCGTTCTCGAACAGCGTCAGCGTCACGATCTCGAAGCAGGTGAGCCTCCTGCACGGCCTCTACGTGAGCGGATATCGCCTGACGACGCTCGCGAGCTGGGCCGGCACGGTCGATGCGAAGTCCGGCAACGTCACGCTGTCGTCGATCGCCGTGAAGGTGATCCCGGACGGCGCGCGCGGCTTCGGCGCCGGATCGTTCGCCGCCGACGTGGCAAAGGTGAACGCCGACGCGAGCCTCGCGGACTCGTGGCGGCAGCTCGCGATCGACGACGGCACCGCGATCGGCAACCGCTACAAGGACGCGGAGGAGCGGTTCCGCAAGCCGAACGAGTGCGCGAAGCTGACGTTCGCTCCCGCGTCCGACGACCACCTGAGCCAGGGGTCGACAACGAACGTACAGGGGAGGATCGGCCCGAAGGCGGGCGGCTCGAGCGACTCGGTCTGGGATGCACCGACGGTCGCCCGCGGTCAGGTGAAGGGCCTCCCGTCGCGCACGGCGGCGGCCCGGCCGGTGCAGGCCTCCGTGACGGGCGACGCGCCGGACTCGTCGCGGATCACCGCGTCGTTCGACGAGCAGGCGCGATCGCGGGCGGGGATCGCGACCGCTCACTGGGTCGGCAAGGACTCCGGCTGGCTCGTCACGATCAGCGGACCGGTGACAGGCGTCGTCCCGTGTTGCTGGCTCGTCACCGGGACGGCGTTCGCGCAGATCCGCGTCGTGCAGCAGACGGTCGGCGGGGTGACGGGGTTCCACGGCAGCGGCACCTGGGCCGACAGCGGGCTCAGCGTCGTGCCGAACGGCCTGCCTCAGCAGTGCACGTTCGCGCTCTCGAGCGTCACCGGCTCGCCGACGGCGACGATCACGCCGAGCTCCGACGGAGCCACGCTCTCGGTCATGATCACGATGCCCGACGCGATCGACGGGACGATGACGTGCCCGTCGCCGATCCCGCCGGCGCAGATCGGCGGGGGTTTTGCGTCTTCGTACTACCTGCAGTCCGGCGGCGCCCATCCGACGGTGACGGTGCCCGCGGACGGCAGCGGGTCGGCGACGATCGCGTGGACGGCGGCGTTGATCCCCGGCGCGGCGCCCGCGACCGGACGGCTGGTCGTCACCGTGAAGCCGCTGTAGAGACGAGAACGAGCGCGCGGCCTCTTCGTCTCTACGTGCTCGGCGAGCGACGCTCGAGCCGCAGGTCGAGATACCGCGGGACGTCGGCGCCGCGCGCGGGCACCTCGCGCACGTCCGTCAGCACGAGCCCGACGCCGAAGAACGCACGCAGGTACTCCTCGATCGTCCTCGGCTGATGGTGCACGTGGTGGTGCCCGAGCTCGACGACTTCCGGCGACGCGTCGAAGTAGTGCTCCAGCCGGAGCGACCGCGAATCGTCGTCGTACTCCCCCGCCAGCATCACCGGATGCGCGAGCCCGACGACGAGCGCCCCGTCGTCGCGCAGTACTCGCGCGAGCTCTCGCACCGCCGGCTCGAGGTCGACGACGTGCGGCAAGACGTTGACGCACACGACGAGCGCCGCAGCGCGGTCGTCGAGCGGCAGCGCGTCGATCGACGCGACGGCGTATCGGCCGTCCGGGTCCGCGCGCCGCGCCTCCTCGACGAGCCTCGACGACCGGTCGACTCCGACCGCGTCGTGCCCGAGCGACGAGAGCAGCCGGGTGAGCCGGCCCTCCCCGCACCCGGCGTCGAGCGTCAGCCCGGCCGGGGCGGGCAGGAGCGCGAGGATGGCCTCGTCATGGGGATGCGCGCCGAGCTCCCGGACGCGCTCGACCCAGGCATCGACGCCCTCCTCCCACGCCTGCGCTTCCGAGTCCATGCAGGAACCGTAGTGCCGGAACGCCGTGAGACGTGGCACCATCGGACGGTGAGGCGGATGTCGCTCCTCGCGCTCGTGCTCTGGCTCGTCGCAGCGCAGATCGCCGCGTTCCTCGGCGTCTACCTGCTCGCGCGGGTCTGGCTCTAGCGACTCGCCGCTCGGACGAAAAAAGGGCCGGGATTGCCGGCCCTTTGTTCCGGTCGAGCGTTCGGGTCGTGCAGCGCTCGCTTCCCGGTGGCTGCACTTTCCGCGGTCCGGGGGAGGCGGTCATCAGTAGTTCGCCGCGCGGATGCGCGGGTCGACGAACGCGTACAGCGCGTCGACGACGAGGTTCAAGAGCATCACCGCCAGCGCGAGGAAGAGGACGCTCCCGGCGGTCATCGGCACGTCGCGGCGCACGATCGCCTGACGGAGCATCCCGCCGATGCCGGGCAGGTCGAACGCCGCCTCGACGAACACGACGACGCCGAGCGCGGTGCCGGCGGTGATCCCGGCCATCGTCACGAGCGGGATCGTCACGTTGCGCAGGACGTGCCTCCGGACGATCCGCCGGAGGGCGACGCCTTTCGCGAGCGCGGTCGTCACGTACTCGGCGTGCAGCTCCTCGATCAGGAGCGCGCGGATCATCGTCGAGAAAAGCGCGGCGTTGACGATCCCGAACGTGAACCACGGCAGCAGCAGGTGCACCGCCCAGCGACCGAGGCCGTCGCACCCGGTCGACAGGTTGTTCATCGAGCAATAGCCGCTCGCCGGCAGCACATGCAGGTAGCGGCCGAAGAACCAGCTGAGCACGAGCCCGAGCCACAGGGGGTGGGCGGACAGCCCCGCGAGGACGAAGACGGTCGACGCGCGGTCGGGAAGCGAGCGCGGCCGCAGCGCCGACAGCATCCCGAGCGGGACGGAGATCAGGAACCAGACGACGAGGCCTCCGACGACGAGCGAGACCGTCACCGGCGTGGCGCGGACGAGCCGCGCCGTCACCGCCTCGCGGTCCTGGTAGCTGTAGCCGAGGTCGCCGTGGCGGACGAACCGCCAGAGGTAGTTCGTGTACGCGGAGGCGAGCGAGCCGTGGATCCGGAACTGCTCGGGCACGCGCTGCTGGCGGCCGAACGTGTTGCGCGGCAGCGCGAAGAAGCAGACGAAGACGAAGAGCGTGAGCGCGAAGAAGACGAGCACGCTCGACCCGATGCGCGCGAGCACGTACCGCCCCATTGGCAGACGATACGCCGCTCGCGCGCCTCCGGTTCTACGCGCCTACGGGCAGGCGCCCTGCGTGATGTCGGCCGACGGGCCCGCCTTCTTGTACGTGCTCGGCCCGACCGTCGAGTCGATGCAGTACGTGGTCGCGGTCGCCGTCTTGACGCGGATGTGCTTGATGCCCGCGTCGTACGAAGCCTGCAGGATCGCCGACGTCGCACCGGTGTAGCCGTTGTGATCGGCGGCATACGCCTCGATGCCCGGGATCGCCGCGCGGACGTTCGCCTCGGCGGCGGACGTGTTCGCGCGGTCCTTGAACTTGAGGTACGACGGGATCGCGATCGCGAGGAGGATCCCGATGATGATGATCACGACGAGGAGCTCGATGAGCGTGAAGCCCTCGTCGCGGCGAAGCCGGTTCTGCACGGTTCTCAATCCTGTCTCTCCTTTTGGCCGCAAAACGTTCGCTCTTCCATCGGGCGTCCGTGCAGTACCGCCCCATCCCCCAGAAGTGGGACATGAACGTCAGCCATCGGCGCGTGCGGCTCAGACGTGTGCGTGGACCGGCGCCTCGCCGAGTGCCGCGAGGATCCTGTCCTTGGCGTGCTCCTTCACAGGCGTCCCGTGCGCGAGACACAGCGTCTCGAACGGAAGCGTGACGAGCAGCGTCAGGCTCTTCCGCGTCAGCCTCGGATCCTCCTGGTACTCCGGTGGGACGAGATGCAGCTCGTCCGTCCCCGCATTCGCGACGAGGTCGGGGCAGAACAGGATGCCACCGTGCTCCTCGAGCAGGAACGCGTAGTGCGCCTGTTCCGGGCCCGGCGTGTGCAGCGCCACCAGCCCTCCGGGCAGCGCCGCGCCGTCGTCGTACAGGTGATCGGGCTCGTCGTCGGCGGGCGGGGCGCCGGCCGGGAGCCACACGTCCGCGCCGAGCTCGGCGCGTAGGCGCCACGCGGCGCGCTGGTGGCAGGTCGCCGTGAGCAGGATCGCGGTCGGCCGGGGCAGCGTGTGGAGCACCTTCGGCTCCAGCCCGACCGGATCGACGAAGACCGTCGCGTCGCGGCCGACCACGGCGTGCGAGCTCGAGATCGCGCCGCCGATCGCGCTGTTTCGGATCCGCCAGTGGTAGACGCCGTCGACGACCCGCTCCAGGCCTCTCGCAATCTCACGAGGCTCGGACATGACTCCTCCTTCGGGTGTCCGCTGCGATCGTCCGCCGCGCGGGCGACGGCTGCATCGGGGGCAGCCCGTACGCTCGTGTCTACGATGGCCGCCGTGACGGCGACCGCCGAGACCCGCACCGCGCTCGTCGAGGATCTGATGGCGCGGTTCCCGCACGTCCCGCCGGAGGCCGTGCTGAAGGAGGATCTCCTCCGAACCGGGATCGCGTTCGACGAGTCGGCCCTCACGGACAACCTCGAAGGCGAGGTCAAGCCGAAGTCCTACTTCATCTTCTCGTTCGACCAGAAGCCGCTCGCGGAGCTCGGTGAGGCCGCCCGGCGTCGCCCGCCCGAGGAGCTCGCGCTGACCGGCGGCCCGTACGCGCTGCGCCGCACGATCGTGTCGGTGCGCGTCAACCCCGATTCGCCGTACCGCGTCGGCCGCGCCGACGGCGGCGCGCTCGAGATGTCGCTCGACGGCCGGCCGCTCGCCGACGTGACGCTGCCGCCGATGCCCGAGTACTACCGCCACGAGCTCGCGAACGGGAAGACGGTCATGGAGACCGCGCCGACGATCCAGTGGGGCTATCTCGTCTATCTCACGGTGCTCAGGCTCTGCCAGTACTTCGGCGCCAAGGAGGAATGCCGCTTCTGCGACATCAACCACAACTGGCGCCAGCACAAGAAGGAAGGCCGCCCCTACACCGGCGTGAAGCCCGTCGAGGACGTGCTCGAGGCGCTCGCGATCATCGACCGCTACGACACGGAGCGCACCTCGCACGCGTACACGCTCACCGGCGGCTCGGTGACGTCGACGGTCGACGGTCTCGCCGAGGCCGACTTCTACGGCCGCTACGCGCAGGCGATCGAGGAGCGGTTCCCCGGGCGGTGGATCGGCAAGGTCGTCGCGCAGGCGCTGCCGAAGGCCGACGTCCAGCGGTTCAAGGACTACGGCATCACGATCTACCACCCGAACTACGAGGTCTGGGACAAGCGGCTCTTCTCGATCGTCTCACCCGGGAAGGAGCGCTATGTCGGCCGCGAGGAATGGCACCGGCGGATCTTCGACGCGGCCGACGTGTTCGGCGCGCGGTACGTGATCCCGAACTTCGTCGCCGGCGTCGAGATGGCGAAGCCGTTCGGGTTCGAGACGGTCGACGAGGCGATCGCGTCCACGACCGAGGGTCTCGACTACTTCATGTCGCGCGGGATCACACCGCGGTTCACGACCTGGTGCCCCGAGCCGACGACGCCGCTCGGCCGCGACAACCCGCACGGGGCGCCTCTCGAGTACCACATCCGCCTCCTCGACGCCTATCGCGGCGCTCTCGAGCGGCACGGCCTCGAGCCGCCACCCGGCTACGGGCCGGCCGGGCCCGGAAATGCCGTGTTCTCCGTCAGCTCCTTCATGGATACGCTGGCGGCGTGAGCCTGCACGCGATCTTCGACAAGATCGAATCCGGCGGCCGCATCGACGTCGCCGACGCAGGATGCCTCTGGCGCCACGCCTCCGACGACGAGCTGAAGCGCCTCGCGCAGTCGGTGCGCGCGCGCTACCACGACCCGCATCGCGCGACCTACATGATCATGCGGATCATCAACTACACGAACGTGTGCGTCGCCCAGTGCGACTACTGCGCGTTCTACGTGCTGCCGAACCAGGAGGGCGGGTACGTCCTCTCGCGCGACGAGGTCTTCGCGAAGATCGACGAGCTGGTCGACGTCGGCGGCGACCTCGTCGGGTTCAACGGCGGCTTCAACCCGAAGCTCCCGCTCGACTACTACTGCGATCTCTTCCACTCCGTACGCGAGCGGTACGCCGACCGCGTCGAGTTCTACGCGCTGACGGTCGCCGAGTTCGTGTACCTCGCCGATCGCGCCGGGCTGTCGTACCACGACGCGGCGTCGCGACTGCGCGAGGCGGGCGTCCACTGGATCACCGGCGGCGGCAGCGAGATCCTCACCGAGGACTTCCGCAAGCGGCACGCCAGGTTCAAGTACACGGTCGCCGACTACTTCGACGCCCAGCGCGCGATCGTCGAGAGCGGCCTGCGCACGACCGCGACGATGGTGATCGGCTTCGACGAGACGCTCGAGGAGCGGCTCGAGCACCTGCAGCGAACACGCGATTTCCAGGACGAGACGGGCGGCCTCTTCTCGTTCCTGTGCTGGACGTACAAGCCGTACGGCACCGCGTTCGGTGGCCGCGAGATCGAGCCCCGCGAGTACTGGCGGCACATGGCGCTCTCGCGCATCTTCCTCGACAACGTGAAGCACGTGCGCACGTCGGTGCTGACGCAGAACGAGGACGCGTTCGCGGCGCTCGACTTCGGCGCGGACGACTTCGACCTGCCGATCGAGGACGAGGTGACGCAGAAGGCGGGCGCGCGGATCGACCTCGACATCGACGCGCTTCTGGCCGTGCCGCGGTCGCTCGGCTACGACGTCGAGTACCGCCGCGCCGAGCGGCCCGCAGCGCTCGTCTAGCGCGGGATCTTGAGCTCGCGCCCCGAGTAGAACCCCGACGTCTCCTCGACGACGTACGGCGCCATCGCCTGGCGTCGCTCGCTCTCGACGCCCGACTTGCGGTAGGCGTCGCGCGACTCTGCCGAGTCCCAGATCGAAATGCCGACGACCTCGGCTCCGTCGGGCGAGTAGAGCTCGTAGGCGCGGAGCATCCCGGGCGGGAACTCCTTCGGCCGCCACGACCGGCTGAACTCCTCGCGCGACCCCGGCCGAAGCCTCCGCGTGGTGATCCAGACGTGGGTGGTGTCGAGCTCCATGACCGCCTCCCTGCTCGTTGTCGCACCGATCCTCTCACAGCATCTACCCATCGAGCCCGAACAGGGCCGGGTCGAGCGAGGCGGTGTAGATCTCCTCCCGGCGGGTGCGCAGATCGCGCGAGTCGGTCCACATCGGGTGCGCGACGAGGTCGGCGCCGACGACGAGCCCCTCGTAGTCGCCGTACTCGAAGTCCGACGCCGGCGGCTGCGTCTCGTTCGACGCGACCGATGCGGCCGGGACGGGCGTCGCCCACGTCGCGCCGCCGTCCGCCGACACGGTGCAGGTGTAGCGCGTGGTGACGTCCTTCCTGTCGGCGCCGGTGTCGTAGAAGCACTCCCACAGTCGGCCGAGCCGGTCGAGCGCGCTCGTCGGCAGGAACCGGTCGACGTAGCCCGGCGCCGGCGCGACCGTCGTGACTGCGAGCGGGTGCAGCGACGCGTCGAACGATGCGACCTTCACGGTCTCGTGGCTCGCGTCCTCGCCCGGCGACGAGTAGGAGAGGTACAGCCGCTCGTTCACATCCGGCCGTGCGTCGAGCGCGAGCGTCGGCGCGGGCGTCACGCACCGCTTCGGCTGCGCGGGAAGGGCCGTGCCACCGTCGCCGCAGTTGCCGACGGCCCGCGGGATGGCGACCGTCGTGTCGACGACGACGGGCGGGGCGAAGCGCTCGCCGTCGCCCCGCGCGACGAGCACGCGCGTCTTCGTGTCGACCCAGGACACGAAGACGGTGCCCGACGGGTCGACCGCGACCTGCCCGAACGTCACGCCGACGGCTCCGGCGCTCACCTTCGCCGGCGGGCTCCACGTCGCGCCTTCGTCGTCGCTGTGGCTGACCACGATCCCCCACGTCGGCAGCGGCGCCGCGGGGCGGAACCGCGTCCACACCGCGTAGAGCCGCCCGTCCGGTGCGACGCTGAGGGCCGGCTTGTCGTCGAACCGCACGCCGCGGATCGGCGCGACCGTGTGCATCGTCCACGGCCCGTCGGGCCCGTGCCGCGTGGCTACCGCCAACGAGATCAGCGGCAGGCCGTTCGTCGGCTCGAGGCTCGCGAAGAGCGAGCCGCAATCGGCGGTCAGGAACCCGAGGTACTCGGTGCCGTCGGGTGCGATCGCCGGAGCCGGATCGCCGACGGCGCACCGCTTCGCGCCGGGGCTCACGGTCGGCGCGAGCCGCGTCGTCCACGTCTGACCACCGTCGAGCGACGTGTAGGTGAGCATCAGGCTCTTCGTGTGGCCGCGGATGCTGTTCGACGCGGCGAAGAGCACCTGCGGGTTCGTGGGGTCGGCCACCACCGCCACCTCGGCCTGGATGCCGATCGCGCGCGACACGTCGATCTCACGCGGCGGATCCGCGCGCGCAGCCCCGGCGACGAGCGCCGCCGCGACGACGGCGAGCGCTACGAGGCGGGCCGGCACGAGCACGTTGTATCGCACGGTTTCGGCCCCGCCGAGCGCGGGGCAAGGAAAGGGGCGGGCGCAACCAGGGAGGAACCGATGGCGACAGTCGGACAGGTAGGGCAGCGCCTCGCGTCGGAGCTGCGCGATCGCGTCGACGAGCTGGTGTCGGTCGTCGAGGACGGAGCGGCCGACTTCACGGAGGTCGCGACCCGCGCGGACGCGCTCGGCGAGCTGGCGGACACGATCGGCGAGATCTATGCCGACCTCGAGCAGCGCGTGACGCGTGCGCTGAACGGCGACGCGCCCTCGCAGCCGCAGGCCAGGCCGAAGGCGCAGGCGAAGCCGAAGGACGCGCAGCCCGAAGACGAGAGCACGACGAAGGAGGAGCTGCTCGACCGGGCGCGCGAGCTCGACGTCGAGGGGCGTTCCGCGATGACGAAGGACGAGCTCGCGGAGGCCGTGGAGGCGGAGGAGAGCGTCACGAAGGAGGAGCTGCTCGAGCGGGCGCGCGAAGCGGAGATCGAAGGCCGCTCCGGGATGACGAAGGACGAGCTTCGCCAGGCGCTGCACGACGCGAACGCGTAGCTAACCGAGGAACGGCGCGAACGCCGTGAGGTCGACGTCGCCGGTCACCGGCACGTCGTCGCGCGCGCACACGGCCGCCTGCACGAGCTTCGCCTCCTTCGCGCGCAGCCAGCGCGCGAAGACGTCGTCCTTCGCGAACCGCGCGAGCACCACGCGCGCCACGTCGGTCGCGCGTGCGGGCGCGAGGGCGTAGAGCGGCAGCGACGGCCCCAGCGCGCGGACCACGAAGCGGCCGTCCACGGTGTCGATCGCACGACGCCTGCCGAGCGGCAGGTCGAACACCTCGTCGGGTGCGAACGACTCGACCGCGAATCCCCGGTAGGCCTGGCCGAGCCACGGCGCCTCGGCGTCGACCGACACGAGCCGTACGCGCATTGCCGCGTACGTCTCGCGGAACGCCTCGATCTGCGGCTCGGTTGCGCGTTGCGGCCTGAACCGCTGCTCCACGCGCTCGCGCGCGATGCGATCCGAGATCACGGCGCGTGCGTCGGCGAGCGTCAGGTGCGCGCCGCGCAGCGCCGCGAGATAGCGGCTGCGGTTGCCGGCGAAGCGGTCGCGGACGATCGCCCGCTCTGCGGCGAGCACCGTCAGCGGGTCGACCGGCTGCTCCGCGCGGAGAACGACGCGCTCGAGGAGCGCGCTCGCGGCGGACGCGCGGTCGCCGGTCAGCGCCGCGGTGCGCGCGACGTCCGCCTTCAGGATCCGGGCCGCGTCGAAGGTGCAGCGCACGTTCGCCGGGAGCGAGATCTGGCCCTCGGTGCGTGACGCGTCGAAGCCCGGACCGGCGGCGTAGGGCCCGTCGCAGAGCTTCGGGTCCCGCGCCCACAGGTACACGCACGCCGCCGCAGGCTTGTCCGGATCGTCGCCCGCTGCGGAGAACGACGGCCAGCCCCACGACCAGATCCCCTGCACGTGCGTCTCGGCGGCGACCTGCTTGGCAGCGAGCGCCTCGAGCTTCACGAACTCGAGCCACGCGCTTCTCGGCTGCAGCCCCTGCCTCCCGCCCTGGCCCGGCGCCGACTGGAACTGGAGCTCGAGCGCGACGCGGCCGGCGGGGATCCCGATCTGACCGAACTTCGCGATCAGCGTCCGCATGCCGTTCCGCATCGCACGGCTCGCACGGTCGGGACCGAGCTTCATCAGCCCCTTCGGCCCCGGCGACGTGAAGTACACCTGCCGCACGAGGATCGACGCCTGCGCCGCCTGCCGCCACCAGTCGGCCGCGTCGCCGCCGGTGTACGGCGGGTTCGCGATCGTGATCGCGGTCGTCGCCCCCAGGTCGTCGAGCGCCTGCAGGAGCGCGAGCACGTTGGCGCGGTACTGCGCGTTCGTCTGCGACCACGGCGTCGGCGTCTGCGCGCCGAACAGCTCGTTCTCCGCGATCAGCGGATGGTCGCAGCCCGTCACCTGGACGGCGAAGTCGAACAGGCGCTGCGCCTTCGCCGGGATCGTCGCGGGATCCGCGGGCGCCGACGTCGTGCCGATGCGGTCGTTCAGGTGCAGGTCGAAGAAGATCGTCGCGGCGCCCGCCTGGCGCATCGCCGCCGGCAGCTCCGTCCCGGACGACACCGCGAGGACGAGCCCTGCCTTGGGAACGATCGGCGCGTTGTGACCCGCGTAGTCGATCCAGTACGGCCCCTTCGGCGGGAGCCCGCACGACGCCGGCGTCGTGTCGGCACGCACGGCGCGCGCACCGAGCGTCACCGCGAGCGCCGCGCAGAGGAGCACCCCCCACCTCATGCCGGGGAGGGTAGACGCGGCACCGCCGGTAAAGGAGGATCGGGGCATGGGAATCATGGACACGATCAAGCGCCTGCTCGGCGGCGGGGGCGGCGACGTCGCGCAGCCGGCCGAGGACTACGAGAGCCGCAAGGCCGACATCTTCGTCGACAACACCGTCGCAGGCAGCGCCGCCGTCGACGCGTCCGAAGGCGAGCTTCAGGAGTAGCGCGCGACGCGGTCGCGCGTCACGTCGGCGGGCGAGACGCAGCCGACGAGCTTCAGCGCGAGCAGGATCTCGTCACGCAGCAGCTCGAGCACGTGCCGAGCGCCCGCCTCGCCGTCGCACGCGAGGCCCCACAGCGGCGCGCGACCGGCAAGCACCGCCCGGGCGCCGAGCGCAAGCGCCTTCACGACGTCTGCGCCGCGGCGGATCCCGCCGTCCAGCAGCACCTCGATCCGGCCGTCGACCGCCTCGACCACCTCGGGGAGCGCGTCGATCGTCGCCGCGACGCCGTCGAGCTGCCGGCCGCCGTGGTTGGAGACGACGAGCCCCGTCGCGCCGTGCTCGCACGCGAGCCGCGCGTCCTCGTGCGTCTGCACTCCCTTCACGACGACCGGCAGTCCGGCATCGGCCGCCAGCTTCTCGACGTCCCGCCACGACACCGACTGCGACATGAGCGAGAACGCGTCGAGCGGCGTCCACCCGCCGCGGCCGAGCGCTGCGACCGTGATCTCGGGCGGGATCGTGAAGCCGGTGCGGAAGTCGCGCTCGCGGCGGCCGAGGATCGGGGTGTCGACCGTCAGGAAGAGCGCGCTGAAGCCGGCGTCGCGCGCCTGCGCGACGAGGTCCTGCGTGATCGCGTAGTCCTTGAAGACGTAGACCTGGAACCAGCGGATCGACCCCGCCTCGGCGACCTGCGCCGGCGTCGAGGTGGCGAGCGTCGACAGGCACATCGCCGTCCCCACGGCCGCTGCCGCGCGCGCCATCCCGACCTCGCCGTCGGGATGCGCGACGCGCTGGAAGGCGACCGGCGCGATCGCGACCGGCAGCGAGAGCTCCTGCCCGAGGACGGTCGTCGCCGTCGTGCACGGCTCGACGTCGACGAGCACGCGCTGGCGGAGCTGCCAGCGCGTGAACGCCTCGACGTTCCACCGCAGCGTCAGCTCGTCGCCGGCGCCGCCCGCGTAGTACCCGTGCGGACCAGGGTCGAGGCGCTCCGCAGCGAGCGCCTCGTACTCCCAGACGTTGACCGGCTGCACACCGGTGAGCGTATTACCCCTTCGTCAGGAACGGATCGACGAACAGGTCGTCGATCTGCGCGGTCCCGCTCTCGACGGTGAACTGCAGCGTCATCGTCTTCGAGCCGAGCGGCGCCGCGAGCGCGCTGAAGAGCGACGACACCTTCGGGGACGGGCTCCAGCCGGCGCCGGCCGTGAACGTGCCGCCGTCGAGGACCGACAGGACACCCAGCAGGCTGTGCGCGACGACGCGCACGTGGATCGTCGCGTTGCCGCCGATCCCCGCCGCGAAGAAGCGCAGACCCGGGTACGTCAGCCCGTAGCAGACGTTGATCGACGCGCTCCCGCCCGTCCCGAGCTGCAGCGCGTGCGAGCCGAAGCCCGACAGGAACCACGGCTCGTTCTGCGCCGCGGCGATCCCCGCGTTGCCGCCGAGGCTCCAACCCGTGGCGCCGTTCTCGAAGCCGCCGTTCGGCGCGAAGTAGTACCCCTCGAAGTCGTTCCACGGCGCGAAGTACGGCGCCGTGATGCCGCAGTTACCGCCAAGCAGTCCGGTGATCAGCCCGGCGTGCGCCGTGCCCGCCGTCGTCGCGGCCAGCGCCGCGACCACCGTCACCGCAAGGAGTGCCCCAATCCGCCGCATTCGTTGTTCCTCCGCCCGAGTCCGCAGTTACCTCCCTCATCCTCGTCGCATCGGGTGTTTCCGCATCACCCGGAATAGGGGGCCGCAGCGCCGACGCATCCCTCGACCGAGGGAATCTCACCACCGTAGGAACGCCGATGATCGTCGGGTGACGTCGACTGCGGCACAGCCGGTGACCCACGCCGCAGAGCTGAGCGACGAGCTCGTCCGGCACACGCGCGCGCGGTACGCGTCCGGCGACGCCGAGTGGCGCGCACGCGTCGGCCACGCCGCTTCGGGCGTCGCCGTCGGCGCGCTCGTCGGCGGCGCGCTCCTGCTGCCCGGCGGCGCCGCGTTCTCGCCGTGGCGCCTCGCCCTCTACGTCGTCCTCTACGCCGCCGTCTCGCGCGTCGAGTTCGAGGTCGGCACCGGCGCGGCGATCCCGACGCAGCTCGTCCTCGTCCCGATGCTGTTCGCGCTGCCGCTCCGCCTCGTGCCGATGGCGGTCGCGGCCGCCTACGTCCTGCGCACCGTCGCCGACCGCCCGTGGCCGCTTCGCTCTCCGGAGCGCGCGCTGCCGCAGGTCGCGGCAGCCGCGCACGCGCTCGGCCCGGCGATCGTGCTCTCGCTCGGCAGCGGCTTCCCGCTTCGCTGGAGCGCGTGGCCGATCTACCTCGCGGCGCTCGCCGCGCAGTTTGCGTTCGACTTCGCGAACGCGGCGGTCAACGGGTGGTCGATCGGCTTCACGGTCCGCACGACGGCGCGCTTCGCCTCGCTCGCGTATGCCGTCGACGCGGCACTCGCACCGATCGGCGCGGTCGTCGCGTTCACCGCGCGCGACCAGCCGCTCTTCGTCGTGACGATCCTCCCGCTCGTCGCATTGCTCCTCTACTTCTCGCGCGAGCGCAGGCACAGGATCGACTCGGCGCTCGAGCTCTCCGACGCGTACCGCGGGACGGCGTTCCTGCTCGGCGACGTCGTCGAAGCCGACGACGAGTACACGGGCAGCCACAGCCGCCACGTCGTCGACCTCGTCGTCGGCGTCGCCGACGAGCTCGGGCTCTCGTCTGCCGACCGGCGCGACGCCGAGTTCACGGCGCTCCTGCACGACGTCGGGAAGATCCGGATCCCCGCCGAGATCATCAACAAGCCGGCCGCGCTGACGGCCGAGGAGCGGGCGGTCATCGAGACGCACACGGTCGAAGGGCAGAAGCTCCTCGAGCAGGTCGGCGGCCTGATCGGCCACGTCGGCCGCCTCGTGCGCTCCTGCCACGAGCGGTGGGACGGCGCTGGCTACCCCGACGGCCTCGCGGGTGAGGCGATCCCGCTGATCGCGCGCATCGTGTGCGCGTGCGACGCCTACAGCGCGATGACGACCGACCGCCCCTACCGCAAGGCGCGCTCGCGGGACGAGGCGCTCGCCGAGCTCGAGCGGTGCGCCGGCACGCACTTCGACCCCGCGGTCGTCAGCGCGATCGTGGCGTTCGAGAGCCGAACCAGCCGCCGCGCGGCCTAGGCTCGGGCGCCGGCTCCTCGCCGAGCGCACGTGCGCCGTCGACGAGATCCTCCGGCTTCAGGCACTGCAGCTCGTCGTGCGAGAGCGTGTCGACGTCCTGCGCCGCGAGACGGAGCGCCTGCGCGTTCAGCGACTGCTCGAACAGCGTGCGCGCGAAGCGCGCGTTCCCGAACGACTCGTCGCGCTCGGCGTTGGCGAAGATTCCGCGAAGCGCTTCCTCGGTCCCCTCCCCAAGCGTGTACTCGTGCTCGGCGGCGAAACGGCCGTAGATCTCGACGAGCTCCGCCGTCGAGTAGTCCGGGAAGTCGATCTCGCGCGAGAACCGCGAGCGCAGCCCCGGGTTCGACTCGAGGAACCGCCGCATCAGCCGCGGGTAGCCGGCGACGATCACGACCAGCCGGTGGCGGTGATCCTCCATGCGCTTGAGCAGTGTCTCGATCGCCTCGTCGCCGAAGTCGAGCCGTTCCGCGTCGCGCGAGAGCGAGTACGCCTCGTCGACGAACAACACGCCGTCGAGCGCGCGCCGGATCACGCGCTCCGTCTTGATCGCCGTCAAGCCGACGTACTGCCCGACGAGCCCCGCGCGGTCGACCTCGACGAGGTGGCCTCGCTTCAGCAGCCCCATCGACCGGTACATCTGCGCGAGCAGCCGCGCGACGGTCGTCTTGCCCGTGCCCGGGTTGCCGAGGAAGACGAGGTGCTGCGTCGTCGCGACCTCCGGCAGCCCTGCCTCCTTGCGCCGCGCCTGCACGCGCAGGAACGCGACGAGCGCGCGCACCTGCTCCTTCACCGACTCGAGGCCGGGCAGAGCGTCGAGCTCCGCGAGCAGCTCGTCGAGCGGCCGCGGCGGCTCCTGCCGCTGCAGCGCCTCGAGATCGACGGCCTCGCCGATCTGCGCGCGCAGCTGCTCGCCGAGCGCTTTCAGATTCTCGATCGGGTTCGGCATGGAAGGATGGTCGCAGATGCGCGGCCCGATGAAACCGGAGGAGCTGCGCCGCTACGCCGACACGATCGTTCGCGGGTGCATCGCGCTTCGACGCGGCGACACGGTCGTGACGCAGGCGGCGCTCGGCCACCGGGAGCTCGCGGTCGCCGTCGCTGAGGCCGCCTACCGCTCCGGCGCGGTCGCGGTCGACGTCGAGTACGACGACCCGCGCGTGTACGCGGCGAAGATCCGCGAGGGCTCGAAGGCGGCGCTCGGCCACGTGCCGCCGTGGCGCCGCGCCCGCGCCCGCGCGTTCGGCGAAGAGGAGGTCGCGATCGTGCAGATCATGGGCGAGTTCGAGCTCGCGGCCGTCGCCGACCTACCCGCCGAGCGCGTGGCCGCCGACAACGCACGGCGGAACAACCCGGCGCTCGCGCGGATCCGCCGCGAGGGCCGCCTGCGCGGGACGATCTGCGCGTGGCCGACCGACGACTGGGCGGCGCGCGTGTTCCCCGGCATGGACGCGGAGAGGGCGAAGCGGAAGCTCGCGCAGGACATCCTCTGGTTCTGCCGGATCGGCCCCGACGACCCGCCCGGCCACAAGGGCTGGACCGAGCACCTGGCGGCGCTGCGGCGGCGCGCGGCGCGGCTGACGAAGCTCGACCTGAAGGAGGTGCACGTCGTCGACGACGGCACCGACCTCCGCCTCGCGATCGCGCCGTACTCCATGTGGCGCGGCGGCGGCGAGCAGGACTACTGGGGGCGGCAGATCGCGATGAACATGCCGACGGAGGAGTGCTTCATCTCGCCCGACGCCGCCGCGACGGAGGGCGTCTTCCGCTGCTCGCGCCCGCGCAGCTTCGGCGGCCGGATGCTCGAGGACCTGTCGGGCGAGTTCCGCGGCGGCCGGCTCGTGCGGCTGAAGGCAAAGCGCGCCTCCGACCGCGACTGGCTCGCGCGCTACCTCGCGGCGACGCCGGGCGGCGAGCGGCTCGGCGAGATCGCGCTCGTCGACGCGTCGTCCCGGATCGGGCAGACCGGGAGGATCTACTACAACGGCCTCCTCGACGAGAACGCCGCCGCGCACATGGCGTTCGGCTCCGGCTTCGCGAAGACGCGCACCGTGCCGATCGGGCAGAAGCGCTACGGCGTCAACCGCTCGAAGACGCACATCGACGTGATGATCGGCACGGACGCGCTGAACGCCTGGGGCGTCACGCAGAAAGGGAAGCGCGTCCCGCTCGTCCTCGAAGGCGCGTGGCAGTTCTGACACCGTTCCCTGGGAAGGGTTACGGAAGTGCAACGCGCTCCCTGGTATAGTTAACCGCATTAATGGTTCGCGTTGTTAACGACCCGGTGACGGTCGCGAACCGGCTCCGCCCGGTGCTGCTCCGCCTCGCGCGGGAGCTTCGCCGCGAGATCCACTCGCTCGGCGTGACCGGCGGCCAGGTCTCGCTGCTCACCCAGATCAAGCACAACCCCGGCATCACCGCCTCCGAGCTCGCCGAGCGCGAGCGCGTCTCGGCGCCGGGGATGTCCGGTCACCTCGTCCGGCTCGAGGCCGCGAAGCTCATCGAGCGCACGCGCGCCGAGGACCGGCGCCGCATCGGCCTCTTCCTCACGGCCGAGGGCGACAAGGTGCTGAAGTCGGTGCGCAAGAAGCGCACCGCGTGGCTCGCGGGCCGCCTCGAGCGGCTGTCGCAGGAGGAGCGGGAGCGGGTCGAAGGCGCGATCGACGCCCTCGAGAAGCTCATCTCCGACGAATGACGCTCCTGAAGGTCGCCTCCGCGCGGACGTTCGCCTCGCTGAGGCACCACCACAACTACCGCCTCTTCTTCTTCGGGCAGCTGACGTCCGTCGCCGGGACGTGGATGCAGAACGTCGCGCTCGCGTGGTACGTCGTGCAGCTCTCGCCGTCGCACCGCGGGCTGGCGCTCGGCGTCCTCTCCGTGTGCCGCTTCGGGCCGTTCACGCTGTTCGGCCTCTTCGCGGGCGTCGTCACGGACCGCTTCGACAACCGGCGCACCGTGATCGTCACGCAGACCGTCCAGATGGTGTTCTCGACGCTGCTCGCCGTGATCACGCTGCTCGGCAACTCGCAGCTCTGGCCGGTGTACGGGATCGCGGCGCTCACCGGCGTCGCGATCGTGTTCGACGCTCCCTCCCGCCAGAACCTCACGTACCAGATGGTCGGCAAGGAGGAGCTGCCGAACGCCGTCGCGCTCAACTCCAGCCTGTTCAACACCGCACGGATCTTCGGCCCCGCGCTCGCCGGCGTGCTGATCGCCGCGTTCGGCGCCGGCTGGTGCTTCGCGATCAACGCGGTCAGCTTCCTGGCGGTGCTCGGCGGCCTCCTCGCGATGCGCGTCTCGGAGCTCTATCCGCTCGAAGGCCGCCGACGCCCGACGATCTGGCGCGGCACGCGCGAAGGGTTCCGCTACGCGCGCCGCAACAGGACCGTGCAGGTGACGCTCGGGATGATGGTCGTCTTCTCGTCGATCTGCTTCAACTTCAACATCCTGCTGCCGCTGCTCGCGAAGAACACGCTCGACGCCGGGCCGCGCACGTTCGGGATCGTGATGTCGGCCTTCGGCGCGGGCGCGCTCGTCGGTGCACTCTCGTCCGCGATGCTCTCCGACACGCGGTGGCGCACGATGCTCCTCGGCGCCGGCGGGTTCGGAATCTGCGAGCTGCTGATCGCGCCGGTGCACGGCGTCGCCGTGGCGGCTTCGCTCCTCTTCGTCTGCGGCGTCGCGTTCACGAGCTACACGACGAACTCGAACGCCGCGGTGCAGCTCGCGAGCCCCGATCACCTGCGCGGCCGCGTGCTCGGCCTCTACTACTACGCGTGGAACGGCCTCGCGCCGTTCGGGTCCGTGCTCGTCGGGTGGCTGTGCGACCGCGGCGGCACCGAGCTCGCGTTCAGCATCGGCGGCGCCACGGCGCTCGTCATGACCGCGCTCGGCGCCGCGGCGATCAAGCGGCCCGCGCGCCGCCCGCCGCGCCCCTTGCAGGCCGAGCCGGCCGGCGAGCAGCTCGCAGCCTGACACACGCACCTGGGGGAAAGGCGTAGGATCGCCCCGGCCCGCCTCGTTTTGGAGACGAGCCCGCAGGACAACAGGGGGTGCGAATGGCTCAGGTCGCGTTCGAGCGAGTCAGCAAGATCTACCCCGACGGCACGCGCGCCGTGAACGACATCAACCTGGACATCCAGGACGGCGAGTTCATGGTCCTCGTGGGCCCGTCGGGCTGCGGCAAGACGACGGCGCTGCGCATGGTCGCCGGGCTCGAGGAGATCTCGGAGGGGATGCTGCGGATCGGCGAGCGGGTGGTGAACCACGTCCCGTCGCGCGACCGCGACATCGCGATGGTCTTCCAGAGCTACGCGCTCTATCCGCATCTCTCGGTCTACGAGAACATCGCCTTCGGCCTGCGCCTGAAGAAGATGTCGAAGGAGGAGATCGATCAGCGCGTCCACCGCGCGGCGTCGCTCCTGGGGCTCGAGGACTTCCTCAAGCGGAAGCCGCGCGCGCTCTCCGGCGGGCAGCGGCAGCGCGTCGCGATGGGCCGCGCGATCGTGCGCCAGCCGGCGGCGTTCCTGATGGACGAGCCGCTCTCGAACCTCGACGCGAAGCTGCGCGTGCAGATGCGCGCCGAGATCGCGAAGCTGCAGAACGACCTCGGCGTCACGACCGTCTACGTCACGCACGACCAGGTCGAGGCGATGACGATGGGTGACCGCGTCGCCGTCATGCGCAAGGGCGAGTTGCAGCAGGTCGACGACCCGCAGACGCTCTACGACCGGCCGGTCAACCTGTTCGTAGGCGGCTTCATCGGCAGTCCCGCGATGAACATGCTGGACGCGACCGTCAACCGGACGAACGGGACGATCAACGCGACGATCGGCGACCAGACGATCG
>DATDNT010000035.1:0-14524 GCA_036518135.1 Gaiellaceae bacterium
CGCCGGCTCACGAGCGATCCCGGGTACGACGCCTGGCCCGCCTGGGCGCCCACGCCGCAGCCCTGACGGCGCGCCGGCCCGCTAGATGCGGACGGCGCCGTTGTAGCCGGGGTAGCCGTCGAGGTTCGAGATCTTGACGACGTCGCCGGTGTGCGGCGCGTGCACGAACTCGCCGTTTCCGATGTAGATCCCGACGTGGCCGAGCCCGTCGAAGAAGACCAGGTCGCCGGGCTGGAGCTGGTCGCGGGACACCGGGACGCCCATGCCGTACTGCGCGTACGACGAGTGCGGGAGCGAGACGCCGACCTGCGCGAACGACCACATCACGAGACCCGAGCAGTCGAAGCCCGACGGGCTCGAGCCGCCCCACACGTACGGCACGCCGAGCTGCGACAGCGCGATGTTCGCGACGTCGCTGTGCGTCGGCGGCGGCGCGACGACGGTGTCGGCCTGCGGCGTGACGGCGCTCGCGCCGACCACGGTCTGCGCCGCCTGTTGCTGCGCTTCCTGCTGCGTCGCCTTCAGGCGCAGTGTGGCTGCGCGCTCCATCTGCAGCTGGCGCGCCTGCTGCGCGGCGACCATCTGCGCGATCTGGCCCTTGAGCGACGAGTAGAGCTGCTTCTGCTGCACGATCCTCGTCTCGATCGCGTGCTTCGCGGCCGCGCGCTGCGCGACGACGCGGATCTGCGCCGCGCGCGCGTTCTTCAGCACCGCGCCGCTGTGCTTCACGACCGCGCGGAAGTGCTTCACCTGCGAGAGAACCTGGACGTCCGCCTGCGAAACGGACTTCGCGTTGTCCATCCGCGTGATCATGTCGTCGAGGCTGCGCGCGCCGAGGATCACCTCGAGCGTCGACTGCTGCGAGCCGCCCTCGTACAACGCGACGAGGCGCTGCGCGACGGTGCGCTGGCTCGCACGGAGGTTGTGCTGCGCGATCCGGAGCTCGTGCCGGTTCTCGTTCAGGTCGCGCTGGATCTTCGCGAGGTGCGCATTGGCCGCGACGTACTGCGACCGTGCCTGCTCGAGCGAATCGGAGAGGTGCTGCAGCTGACCCATCACCTGCTGCGCCTCGGCGCGCTTCGAGGAGATCGAGGGGTCGGCAAGCGCGGGAACCGCAGCCAAGAGGACTACGAAGATCCCAGCGAGAACGTACGGCGCCTGTCCCAGCTTACGAATAACGACCCCCGGGCCGGGGACGGGACGGGCGCACCGGTAGGGGCCGGTACGTCACGGGTTGTGAGGGTATCAACGCTTTCGGACGAGCGTCAACGCAGTAACTACCCAAAACCGCGCTCGAAACTTGTACTTTTCTGCACGAGGAACGGTTCTCCTGCGCCGGGACTGTGGTACGGTCCCGGCCGTGCTTGGGCAGGTCCGCACGCCGCACCGGCGTCTCCTGCCGGTCGCGGCCATTGCCCTCGCCGTCCTGATCGCCCCGGCGGTCGGCGGCGCAGGCCGCTCCAACGGCGTCTCGTCGCTCCGTGCGCACGACGCCGCGATCGCTGCGAAGTCGCGCGCGGCCGTCCTCGGCCTCTACTCGCTCGACCAGCAGCTCGCCGCGGCGAACGCGCGCCTTGCTGCGCTGCACCGCCGGGAGGCGTCGCTCCGCGCGCAGCGCGCGCTGCTGCGCCGGCAAGTGGCGATCGCACGTCGCGGCAGCCGGCTTGCACAGCGCCACCTCGCGCAGCGGATCCGCGCGCTGTACGACCAGGGCGCCGTCGAGCCGCTCGAGATCGTCTTCGGCGCGAAGAGCCTCGACGAGGCGATGTCGAACCTCGACAACCTCTCGCAGGCGACCGGCCAGGGCGAGGACGTCCTGAAGGAGCTGAAGGGCGCGCGGATCGAGCTCGCGCACGACTCGCACGTCCTGGCGTCGCGCGAGTCGCAGCTCGCGGCCGCGACGCGCACGGCGCAGTCGACGTTGTCGCAGCTCGCGAGCGCGCGTGCGCAGCGTCAGGCGTACATCGCGTCTCTCGCCGCCGACCGGCGGATGACGCGGCAGCAGATCTCGCTGGCCGAGGCGCGGGCACAGGCGGCGCAGGTGCGGAGCCAGGAGCTCGCCAGCCAGCGTGCGGCGACCGCCGCCGCGCTACCGCCGCCGACTCCGGTGGTCGCGCAGGCAGCGCCTGCGGCCACGCCCGTCGCCGCGGGCGGCTCCGCGCTGACCGTCACGGCGACCGGTTACGCGCTCTCGGGCGCGACCGCGACGGGGCTCCCGGTCGGCTGGGGCATCGCGGCGGTCGACCCGTCCGTGATCCCGCTCGGCACGCACTTCACGGTCCCGGGTTACGGGGAGGCGGTCGCCGCCGACACGGGAGGCGCGATCGTCGGGAACACGATCGACCTGTGGTTCCCGAGCGTCGCGCAGGCCGACGCGTGGGGTCGCCGGACGGTCACGATCGTCCTGCATTAGGCGAGACCGCGGATACACTGGCGGCCCGAATGGACCCGGCTCAGACACCCGAGGTTCCCGCCCCGCGCGTCCTCCTCGTCGACGACCACGACCTGTTCCGCACCGGCCTTCGCAACCTGCTCGAGGAGCAGGGCGTGCAGATCGCCGGCGAGTGCGACAACGGCACCGACGCGCTCCGCGCGGTGCGCGAGCTCGCGCCGGACGTCGTCGTGATGGACCTGAACATGCCCGGCATCAGCGGCGTCGAGGCCACGCGGCAGATCTCGATGATCGCGCCGCTCACGCGTGTCCTCGTGCTCACGATCTCCGACCAGGACGGGGACGTCATGGACGCGATCCTCGCGGGCGCGTGCGGCTACCTGCTCAAGGACGCGTCGATCACGGAGCTGATGCAGGGGATCAAGGCGGCTGCTGTCGGCGAGTCGCTCGTGTCGCCCACGATCGCGGCGAAGGTGCTGCAGCGCGTGCGAGCGTCGAGCGCGTCCCACCGCGAGGCCGAGCTCATTCAGTCCGAGCTGTCGGACCGCGAGATCGAGGTGCTGAAGCTGATCGCGAACGGCAAGGACAACGCGATGATCGCGGCGGAGCTGCACATCAGCCCGAAGACCGTCAAGAACCACATCTCGAACATCCTGATGAAGCTGCAGATCGAGAACCGGATCCAGGCCGCGGTCTACGCGGTCCGCTCCGGGATCGTCTAGCGGCTCAGCGCCACGACAGCGTCCCGACGACGCCGAGGTCGTGCGTCACGCGCGTGAGCCCGGTGCCGTCGGCGCCGATCGTCCACACGTCGCCGACGCCCGCCGCATCGGCGGCGTCGAACGCGAGTCTCGTGCCGTCGGGCGACCACGCAAGGCCGACGCCGTGGTAGGTGGAGTGGAACGCGGGCAGCGGGATCGACCGCTTCGTGTCGGTGAAGTAGATGGAGAGCGCGCCGCCCGCGGTCGAGCGAAGCACCGCGAGCCGCCCGGCGGGCGACCAGGCAGGCGTTCCGTCCACGTGGAGCGGCGTCGCGTGGGCGCCGTCCGGGTCGGCAACCGAGAGGCCGTCCTTCAGGTTCGCGAAGACGATCTTTGCCGGGCCCCACAGCGGGTACAGGCCCTTGACGCCGAGCGGCGTCGCAGCCCCGCCCGCCGCCGCCACCGTCCAGAGCCCGGCGTCGTTCGGGCCGGAGCGCGCGAAGAGGATCGTGTTGCCGTCCGGGGAGAACGACGGCGCGTCGTCGAAGTTCACGTTCCGATCGGGCCCGTTCGGCAAGGCGCGCGCGCCCGAGCCGTCGGAGCTCATCACCCATATCGTCTCGTCGCAGCCGTCGCAGCGGCTCGCGGTGAGCTTCGCGGAGTACGCGATTCGCGTCCCGTCCGGAGAGAGCGACGGCTGCGTCTCGTCGGCCGGAGTCTTCGTCAGCTGCGTCGTCGCGCCGCCGGCCGCGCCGACGGACCAGATGTCCGCGCTCGGGAGGCAGCCCGCCGTGTCGAAGACGGCGGAGCCGTCGGGCAGCAACTGGATGTTCTCCCACGCATCGCCGTCGAAGCCGCACATGTCTGTCGTCGCGAGCTTCGTCGTCGAGCCGCCGAGGCGCGAGCGCAGGAGCGTCCGCGTGCCGCGATTCCACTGCTCGCCGACCGCGAGCGTCCCGTCCTTCGAGACGGCGCTGTTGAACACCGCGAACGCGCCCGCAGCGATGAACGTGTGGCCGGTCCGCGCGTCGACGAGCACCCAACCGTCCGGCCCGAAATAGCGAAGGCGGCGCGTGCCGACCCACTCGATGCTCGGCTCTCCGCGCTCCAGCCGCCGCGTCACGGCCGGCTTGGACGCACCGCCGCGACGGAGCCTGAGTACGCCTGCCGTCGAGACGGTCGCCAGGACGTCGGCGGCGGACCACGCGGCCTCGTTGCCGACGACGGTCGCGACGCGCCGAAGGCGCGCGTCGTACACCTGGATGACGTCCGTGCTGCGCCGGATCGCGAGCCTGCCGGAAGGCGACCACCACGCGCTCTCGCCCGCCGTGTCGAGCAGCACCTTCCCGCGCGTGTCGATCACGCGCACAGACCCGGTGTCGGGCGACAGATACGCGAGCCGCCCGCCACGCGACCAGCCCACGAGCGAGAGCGGCTTGTCGCCCGGCCTCGTCAGAGCGCGCCACACCCCGCCGCCGGGTGACGCCAGGTAGATCCGCGACGTCGCCGGCGCGTACGGCGTCACGAGGACGGCGACCGACGTTCCGTCCCGAGACCAGGCGGCCGTCAGGGTCGGCCCCCGGTTGACGTCGGCGGCGCCGAGAAACGGCGAGATGCGCCGCAGCCCTCGGCCGTCGACGCCCACGACGTACTCGGCCCGCTTCCCGCCGCGGCCGCTCGAGAAGGCAACGAGCTTCGCGTCGGGCGACACAGCCGGTGACGCGTCCTGCGCCGGGCTCCGCGACAGGTTCGTCGTCCGCCCGTCGGGAGCGATGCGCACCACCTCTCCCGTCAGCGCGGGCGCCCGGTCGGCGGCGAACACGATCGTGCCGCTGCTCCCGGCCGCGCCGGCGACACCGGCGAGCACGAGCACGGCGAGCGCAACGACCCCTGCTGCGAACTTCATCGCGCGGTCAGCGTACGGGACTGCCGATGCGGACCCCTTCGGCGTGCTTGCGCAGCTCGCCGAGGAGACTGCGCAGCGCCACGAGATCGCCGTCGTTGCCGTCGCGCCGCTTCGACAGGTCGGCGAGCTCGCGCGCCTTCCTCTGCGTGTCGCCGCGCTGGATTCCATGCGCGACCTCGGCGATGCGCTTCTCGAGCCGCCACTTCTCCGCCTCGAGCGTGAGCGCGTGCGCGTACCCGTCGGTCAGCGTGCGCTCGATCTGCTCGAGATCGCGCTCGGACGACTTCAACATCGCGTTGATCTGTTCGACAAGCTCGGTCATCGAGGGGGCGGCAGCCTTCCGCGATTCTTGGCTGCACGGTCGCGCCGGGCAAGGGCCGCGCGGCCCATCTTGCGGCGGCCGGAGACCCAGGCACAATGCCGCCGTGCGGAGGGTGCTCGTAGTCGTGGCCGTGGCGCTCGCGCTCGCGCCGCACGCGCTCGGCGATGCGCTGCCGCTCGCGACGCGCCTCGCGAACGCGCTCTCGGTCCGCGGCAACTCGCCCGCTGCCTCGGCGGCGATCGCGCTCGACCTGACGACCGGCCGCGTCCTCTTCACGCGGCACGCCGACCTGCCGCTCGCGCCCGCGTCGAACGAGAAGCTGACCGTCGCTTTCGCCGCGCTGCACGACCTCGGCGCCGACTACCGCTTCCGCACCGAGGTGCTCGCGCGCGGCTACCAGGACGGCGCCGTGTGGCACGGCGACGTCTACCTCAAGGGCTTCGGCGACCCGACCCTCACAGGGCTGCAGCTCGACCGGCTCGCGACCCAGGTCGCAGACGCGGGCATCGCGCGGATCGACGGTCGCGTGCTCGCGGACGAGTCGTGGTTCGACGCGGTGCGCGACGCGCCGGGTTGGAAGCCCGGCTTTCTGGTCAACGAATGCCCGCCGCTCTCGGCGCTCGTCGCGAACCGCGCGCTCTTCGACCGGCACGTGACACTCGACCCTGCGGCCGCGGCGGCCGCGCTCTTCAAGCAGCTCCTTCGTCGCCACGGCGTCGCTTCCGGCGCCGTCTCGGTCGGAACGTCGCCCGACGACGCCTACGCACTCGCGCAGGTCGAGTCCGCGCCGCTCTCGGACGTGCTCGCGACGATGGACCGCGACAGCGACAACTTCATCGCCGAGATGCTGCTGAAGGATCTCGGCGCGGAGATCGCCGGCGCCGGAACGACGGCGGCGGGTCTCGGCGTCGTCACTGCGGATCTCACGCAGGCCGGCGTGCCCCTCGCAGGCGTTCGCCTCGCCGACGGCTCGGGGCTCTCGCTGCTGGACCGGCTGACGGCGCGCGCGCTCGCGTCGCTCCTCGTCGCCGCGTGGGACGACCCCGACCTGCAACCCGCGTTCTGGCAGTCGCTTCCGATCGCCGGCATCAGCGGGACGCTCGAGGACCGCATGGAGCGGCGGCCGGCGCGCGGCACGGTGCGAGCGAAGACCGGCACGACCGATCGCGCGTCGGCGCTGTCCGGCTTCGTCGGCGACCGCTACGCGTTCGCCGTGCTGCAGAACGGCTGGCCGGTGTCGTGGACGGCTGCGCGCAGGGCGCAGGACCGCTTCGCGACCGCGCTCGCGGCGTCAGCCGCCGGCCAGTAGCGCCTTCAGGTCGTCCTCCGTGAGGATCGGCACCCCCGCCTTCTCCGCCTTCGCCACCTTGGAGCCGGGGCTCTCGCCGACGAAGACGCCGGTCGTCTTCTTCGAGACACCGTCCGACACCTTTGCGCCGAGCGCTTCGAGCGCGGCGCGCGCCTCGTCGCGCGAGAGCGACTCGAGCGTGCCCGTGATCACGTACTGCTTCCCGGTCAGCGGCCCCTCCGCAGGCTTGTCCTCCGCCGCGAGCTCGAACCGCAGACCGAGGCTGCGGAGCTCGGCCACGAGCGCGCGGTTCGCGTCGTCTGCGAACCACTCTGCGACCGCCTCCGCGCGGTCCGGCCCGAACCCTTCGACATCGACGATCTCCTCGGGGGTCGCGTTCATCAGCTTGTCGATATCGCCGAAGTGGCGCGCCAGGTTCTGCGCGAGCACCCAGCCGATGCCCGCGATGTTCAGTCCGAGGAGAACGCGCGAGAACGGGACGCGCTCGCGCGACGCCTCGATCTGCGCGATCGCGTTCGTCGCGGAGATCTCGGCGAAGCCGTCGAGCTCGAGCAGCTGCGCCTTCGTCAGCCGGTAGAGATCGGGCAGCGACCGCACGAGGCCCTTCTCCCACAGCGTGCGCACCGTCTGCTCGCCGACGCCGTCGATGTCCGCCGGGCCCTCGACCCAGTTGATCAGCGTCTCGAGGCCGCGCGACGGGCAAGCGCGGTTCGGGCAGCGATGCATCGCCTCGCCCTCGGGCTTGATCACCTCGGCGCCGCAGAGCGGGCAGTGCGTCGGCATCCGGAACGGCTTCGTCCCCTTCCGGTGCGCTCCGGCGGGGCCGACGATCTGCGGGATGACGTCGCCCGCGCGCTGCACGATCACGTCGTCGCCTTCGCGGATGTCCTTGCGGTTGATGTCCTCCTCGTTGTGCAGCGTCGCGCGCGACACGGTCACGCCTCCGACCTCGACCGGCTGCAAGAGCGCCCATGGGTTGAGCGCGCCCGTGCGCCCGACGCGGATCAGGATCTTCTCGAGCCGCGTCGTCGCGGTCATCGGCGCCCACTTGAATGCGCGCGCCCACCGCGGCCGTGAGTGCAGCGCGCCGAGGCGGCGCTGCTGCTCGAGGTCGTCGACCTTGATCACGATGCCGTCGATCTCGTAGTCGAGCTCGGCGCGCTTCCGCTCCCACTCCTTGCACGCCTTCGCGACCGCCTCGATCGACTCGTACCGCTCGGCGAACGGGTTGATCGGGAAGCCGTGCCCCTTGAGCCACTGCAGCGTCTCCCAGTGGCTGCGCAGCTCGACGCCTTCATGTGCGCCGACGCCGTACGCCCAGAAGCTCAGCGGGCGGGACGCCGTGATCGACGAGTCCTTCTGCCGCAACGACCCGGCGGCCGCGTTGCGCGGGTTCGGCGTCGGCTTCTTGTCCGCCGCGATCAGCCGCTCGTTCAGCGCGTTGAAGCCGGACAGCGGCATGTAGACCTCGCCGCGCACCTCGATCAGCCGCGGCACGCCGGCCCCGAGCATGCGCAGCGGGATCGCGTTGATCGTGCGCAGGTTGACGGTGACGTCCTCTCCGGTCTCGCCGTCGCCGCGCGTCGCGCCGCGCGTGAAGAGGCCGTCCTCGTACGTCAGGTTGATCGCGAGGCCGTCGATCTTCGGCTCGAGGACGTACGCGACAGGCTCCTCGGTGTCGAGGCGCTTGCGCACGTCCTCCGCCCACTTCACGACCGCTTCGTCCGTCGTCACTTTCTCGAGCGACCCCATCGCCGTGAGGTGCTGCACCTTCTGGAAGCGCTCGCTCGGCGGCGCGCCCACGCGCTGCGTCGGCGAGTCCGGCGTGATCAGCTCCGGGTGGTCGTGCTCGAGCGCGACGAGCTCGTCGTAGTGGCGGTCGTACGTCGCGTCGTCGACCGACGGCTCGTCGAGCACGTGGTACTCGTGGAGCCACCTGTTCAGCAGAGCGCGCAGCTCCTGCGCCCGCTTCGTCTCAGACGAGGTCGAGGAGCTCATCGGCGTGGTGGATGACGACGTCGGCGTCGGTGAGCTTCTCCGGCTCGTGGATCCGCCCCCAGGCGACGCCGATCGCGAAGAGGCCGGCCGCCTTCGCCGCCTGCATGTCGAACGGCGAGTCGCCGACGTACGCCGCCTCCTCGGGCTGCGCCCCCATCCGCTCGAGCGCGAGCAGGAGCGGCGCCGGGTTCGGCTTGTGGTCGCTCGTCTCGTCGCCGCCGACCACGGTCTCGAAGAGGTGCTCGATCGGGACGCGTGCGAACGCGAGATCGACGGTCGCGCGGCGCTTCGCCGTGACGATGCCGAGGCGGTGACCGCGGGCCTTGAGCTCGTCGAGCGCCGAGTCCATCCCCTCGCAGATCGCGATCGTCTCGTGCAGCGGCTCGTTGTGGGCTCGGTACACGCTGACGAGCTCGTCGACGCGCTGGGGGTCGAGCGCGTGCATCTGCGCCTCGAGCCCCGGTCCGCCGACGGCTGCCATCAGCTGCTCGTCGGAGTACTCGCGACCGAGCACCGTTTCCGCGGCGTGGCGCATCGACGCGAGGATGATCGCGCCCGTGTCGACGACGGTGCCGTCGAGGTCGAAGAGGACGACGGGGAACTTCACGGTCGCGATGGTAGACGCCGCTACGGGCGTGCCGGCTCGGCGGCGCGAAAGCGCCGGCGGAGCTCCGTCAGCGCCGGCATCAGGTACAGGGCGGGCACGATCGGCAGCCAGAAGTTGAAGAGCCGGTACAGCACGACCGCGACGAGCGCGCGCGTCAGGTGGACGCCGAAGCCGACGAGCGCGAAGGTGAGCGCGACCTCGACGAGCCCGGCGCCTCCGGCGGGGAGCGCGCGGCGCGTGAGCACATACCCGCCCGAATAGGCGAGGACGAGCCGCGACCACGAGAGCTCGCCGCCGCAGAGCGCGAGCGCCGCCGCGAGGCACCCGATGTCGCCGGCCCAGTAGACGACGTTTCCGAGGACTCCGAGGCCGTGCTCGCGCGGGCTCGCGAGCAGCTGTCGCACGTAATGGGCGCCGGCGACGGAGTTCGCGAGCATCCCCTTCACCCGCGACCGCCGCGGCCGCTTGAGCCGCTCGACGCGCTTCGGCGAGGTCGCCCACCACGCGGCCGCGAGCGCAGGGACGATCGCGAGGCCCGGCAGCGTCACGGTCAGGCCCGCGTGGCCGTCGAGGCGGAACGCGAGCGCGGCCGAGGCAACGAGTGCGGCGGCGGAGAGCACGACGTACTCGAGGAAGCCGAGCCCGAGCACGCGGTGCGCAGCCTCGCGCGGCGTCGCGCCGCCGCGACGGAATGCCCAGTAGTCGACGGCGAAGCCGCCCGTCGAGCGCGTCGCGGCGAACACGCCGAACCCGCCGACGACCGTCCTCACGGAGGTGTCCAGGTCGAGCTCGGGTCCCTCGTCGACGCGCGCCATGTCGCGCAGGGTCAGGACGTAGCCGCCGTAGGCCACGAGCTCGCCGCCGAGGCACGCGAGGAGCCAGAGCCACGACCGGCGCGTCTCGACGAGGTCGAAGACGTGCGGCCAGCCGGCGATCGTCCCGAGGACGATCGCCGTGCCGATCGTCGCGCCCGCGGCCGCGAGGACGACCACGACCGGGTGCTCCTCGACGCTCGTCAGCGCGTCGTCGACGGCTCGCCGTGTCGACTCGATCGCCTTCACGCGTACGCCACGTGCGTCAGGTAGAGGCCGTGCGGCGGCGCCGTCGCGCCCGCATCGCTGCGAGGCCGGCCCTCGACGAGCGGCGCGAGCGGACGCGCCTCGAGCATCGTGCCGACGAGCGTGCGCACCATGTGGCGCAGGAACGAGTCGGCGGAGATCTCGAACGCGATCACGGCGTCGTCGAGCTCGATCCAGCGCGCGCTCTGGACGACACGGACGAAGACCTCGTGCTGCGTGTCGGTGGGCGTGAACGCGCGGAAGTCGTGCTCGCCGATGAGCGCCTGCGCGTTCTCGTTCAGCGTGTCGAGGTCGAGCGGGCGCGGCCACCACAGCGAGCGCCGCGCTTCGAACGCCGACCGGCGCCGGTTCCGCCATACGCGGTAGCGGTACGAGCGCGCTCGCGCGTCGAACCGGGCGTGGAAGGAGGCCGGCGCTTCGACGGCGCGGACGACGGCGACGTCCGCGGGCAGCGCGGTGTTCAGCGCCTCCGCAGCGCGCTCGGTCGGCGGCCCGCCCTCCACCTCGACGGAGACGACGTTCGCGAGCGCGTGGACACCCGTGTCGGTGCGGCCGGCCACCGCGAGCTCGTCGGCGGCTGCATAGAGCTCGCCGAGCGCGCGGCGCACTTCCGCCTCGACCGTGCGCTCGCTCGGCTGCCGCGCCCAGCCGCGGAAACCGGTTCCGTCGTACTGGATCGTCAGCTTCAGACGCACGTCAGGTCCGCTTGACGCGGGTCCACGGCCGGGGTCACCGCTAGATTCGTCGGATGTCCGACGAGCATCACTTCCTCCTGCGCCGCGTCCAGCCGGCCATGGTCGGGCTGATCGACGGCTCGTTGTCCACGCTCGCGCCCATCTTCGGTGTCGCGTTCTACACGCACAAGCCGCACGTCGCGTTCATCGCAGGACTGTCCACGTCGATCGGCGCGGCGATCTCGATGGCGTTCTCCGAGGCGCTCTCGGACACGGGGGAGCTCACCGGGCGCGGGTCGCCGTGGAGCCGCGGTGCGATCACCGGCGTCGGCACGTTCATGGGTGGGATCCTGCACACGCTGCCGTTCCTCATACCGCACTATCGCGCAGCCGTCATCGCGGCGGCGATCGTCGTCGCGTTCGAGCTCGTCATGCTCGCGGTGATCCGGTGGAAGTTCTTCCAGACCGGCTTCGTGCGAAGCCTCGTTGCAGTCTCGATCGGCGGCGCCGTGATCGCGATCGTCGGCGCGCTGATCGGAAGCGCCGGATAGCGGACGCGCCTACCGGCGCACCACGAAGACGTACTCGCGGCTGTCGTCCTCGAGCGCCTCGCCGGCGAACCCGCCGTACAGCGCCTCCAGGCGCAGGCCGGCGACGTCGATCAGGCCGAGCCATTCGTTCTTGGTTGCCCACCACAGCGAGCCGGTGCCGACGTCGTCCAGGGCCATGTCGACGCGGTTGTCGCTGACGCTGTAGTAGTTCGTGTGCGGCAGCGGCGAATCGGCGTGCCGGCCGTCGATCGCCGCCGCGACGCGGTGGTCGAAGGCGAACGCGTTCCAGGCGAAGCGGCCGTCGGGTCGAAGCGACGCCGCGACCCGCTCGAAGCAGCGGCGGCGGTCGGCCCACGTGGGCAGATGCAGGAGCGAGCGGCCGGGGCAATAGATCAGTGCGACAGGCTCCTCGAGCTCGAAGTCGCGGATGTCTCCTTCGCGGAGGTCGAGCTCGACGCCCGCCTCGGCTGCGCGGGCTCGCGCCTGCGCGAGCATCCCCGGCGACGAGTCGATCCCCGTCACCGGCCTGCCGGTCGCCCGGGCGACCGGGATCGCGACGCGGCCGGTGCCGACCGCGAGCTCGACGAGCGGCCCGTCGGCGGCGTGAGCAAGGTCGACGTAGAACGCCACGTCGGCCTCGCGCTCGGCAGTCGACCACTGCGCGTAGCGGTCCGCCCACGCGTCGTACCAGCTCGAAGTCACGTCGCGAAATCTATGCGTCTGCGCGCGCCGCACGACACGTCTCGCCTTCTCGGGCCGCCGGACGTTCGCGGCCGTCGTCAGTACACCTTGACGACAGTCAGCCTGCTGCAGACGAAACCCGAGCCGTCGGCTCGGCAACGGGGTACGTACGACCTCGAGCTTGTGGTGTGTCCCGCGGGGACGGCTCCGCGGGTGCCGAGGGCGCTTGCGTCCGCGCACGCACGACGCTCCGAATCGGGGAATGCCCGTACCTACCGTGTGGTCAATGCGCGTGCGTAGTTGCGGGTGAGCACGCTGCCGGCGCGTACGGATGTGCGCTAGCGGGCGCCTCGACAGGATCTGAATGGGGTCAGACACATTCGCCTTGGAAGGGGGCGACAGCTATGAGGCCGAAAGCCGCGCTTCTCGCCGTGCTGACGGTCGCGGTTCTGGGGCTTGCAGCCTCGGCGGCGCATGGCACGTCGGGCGGGTACACCGCTATGACGAAGGCCGACTTGACGATCCATCACTCGATGTTCGGGTGCCACACCTGGACGCTGAACGGCAACGAGAGCCTCGTCCAGCACATCGTCATCCGCGCCGGCAGGTCGTTCACGCTCCGCAACCACGACAACTGCCCGCACAACCTCGTCGAGACCAGTGGGACGGGGAACATCATGATGTCCTCCGCGACCGACGGCGCGATCAGGGACGGCAATCTCGTTCCGTTCCAGACCGCCCTCCGGGTGAACCTGTTCACACCGGGGACGTACTCGTTCACGACGGAAGAGGGCGTGATCGAGCAAGATCAGCCGCTGAGCGGGTTCTTCCGGATGCCGTCGTACGGCCCGGACAACCAGCTCAAGCTGGACGTGACCGTCTTGCCGCCGGCGAAGATCGACGAGTGACGAGCGACACCACTGCCCGGCGCTCCGCGGACGGCGGAGCGCCGTGGCGCACGCGGCGTGTTTCCCGGCGCTCCCCCCTCGCGCCGCCGCCGCGAACGTGACGCGAACCCCTCAGGGGGTTCGCGTCATTCCCTGGGAAGGGGCCACGGTCGCCGCGCGCGGCGCTACGCGGACTTGGTGTCTTCGGGAGTCGCCTCGGCGTCCGGCTCGTCGACGGGCTCGTCACCCGCGTCCGGCTCCGAGACGTCGCCCTCGGGCTCCGCGTCCGACGCCTCGGGCTCGGCGGTCTCCGCCTCGGCCTCGGGCTCCGTCTCCTCGACGGGCGCCACGACCGGCTCCGGCGTGCGCGCCTCGCGCTCCTTCGCGACGTACTCCTCGTCGACGAGCTCGAGGTATGCCATCTCGGCGGAGTCGCCGGGGCGCGGGCCGATCTTCACGATCCGCGTGTAGCCCCCGGGCCGGTCCTTGAAGAGGGGCGCGACCTCGGCGAACAGCTTGTGCACCACGTCGCGCGAGCGCAGGAACGACGTCGCCTGGCGACGGGCGTGCAGGTCGCCGCGACGCCCGAGCGTGATCATCTGCTCGGCGAGCGGCTTCACCGCCTTCGCCTTCGTGACGGTCGTCTTGATCCGCCCGTGCTCGATCAGCGCGCCCGCAAGGCCCGAGTAGAGGGCCTTGCGCTGCGCCGAGTTCCGGCCGAGCTTCTTGCCTGCGCGTGCGTGGCGCATCGCCGGTGCTAGACCTCCAGCCCGTTCGGCGATGCGCCGCCGCGGAGCGTCAGCCCGTGCTGGGCCAGCGTCTCCTTGACCTCTTCGATCGACTTCTTGCCGAAGTTCGGGATCGCCGCGAGCTCGTTCTCCGTCTTCGTGACGAGGTCGCCGATCGTCTCGATGCCGACGCGCTTCAGGCAGTTGTACGAGCGGACGCCGAGCTCGAGCTCCTCGATCGGGAAGTTCTCCATCCCGCCGGCGAGCGAGACGCCGGCCGACTCGACACCGCCGTCGACTCCCGACGACGCGTTCTCGCCGAAGCCCTCGATCTTCTCGAGGTCGGTGAAGATCGCGAGCTGGCGGATGAGGATCTCGGCCGCCTGCGCGATCGCGTCCTTCGGGTCGAGCGACCCGTTCGTCGTGACGTCGAGGATCAGCTTGTCGTAGTCGGTGCGCTGTCCGACGCGCGCCGCCTCCACGTCGTAGGCGACGCGGTTGATCGGCGAGAACATCGAGTCGACCGGGATGACGCCGATCGTGTGCGCCTGGCCGCGGTTGCCCTCGGCGGGCACGTAGCCGCGGCCGCGGCCGATCGTCAGCGTGATCTCGAGGCGGCCCTTCGACGAGAGGTTCGCGATCTCGAGGTCGGGGTTCAGGATCTCGAGGTCTGCGGGCGCCTCGATGTC
>DATDNT010000036.1:0-12881 GCA_036518135.1 Gaiellaceae bacterium
GCTGACAGCGATGCCCGAGGCGATGGCCGGAGCCCGGCCGTGGATCGAGTGCATCCCGTACGTCTCCATGTAGTACGGGAAGCGCGCCGCGCAGCCGATGCCCGAGACGAAGACGATGTTCTCGCGGGGAACGCCGAGCTCCGGCATGAACGACTGCAGCGCGGCGAGGATCGCGTAGTCGCCGCAGCCGGGGCACCAGCGGACTTCCTGATCCGACTTGAAGTCCTTCGCGGTGCGTTTCGCGTCGGTTCCCATCAGAGGAGCGCGCGCACCGCAGCGGCGATCTCGGAGGCCTTGAACGGCTGGCCGCGCAGCCGGTTGTAGCCGTGCGCGTCGACGAGGAACTCCGCGCGCACGAGCTGACGGAGCTGCCCGAGGTTCATCTCCGGGATCAGCACGCGCTCGTAGCTCCGCAGCAGATGGCCGAGGTTCTCCGGGAACGGGTTCAGCCAGCGCAGGTGCGCGTGCGCGACCTTGCCGCCGTTCGCGCGAACCCGGCGCACGCCTGCATGCACGGGCCCGAACGTGCCGCCCCACGAGAGCACGAGCACGTCCGCGCCCTCCTGGTGGTCGACGGGCTGGTCGCCCACCTTGATCCCGGCGACCTTCTGCGCGCGCAGCTGCGTCATCAGGTCGTGGTTCTCCGGGTCGTACGAGACGTTGCCCGTCACGTTCGCCTTCTCGAGGCCGCCGATCCGGTGCTCGAGGCCGGCCGTGCCGGGGATCGCCCACGGCCGCGCGAGCGTCTGCGGGTCGCGCTCGTACGGGTTGAACTCGCCGCCGTTCGCGTGCGCGAACTCGACCTCGATCGGCGGGATCGACGCGATCTCCGGGATGCGCCACGGCTCGGTGCCGTTCGCGAGGTACGCGTCCGAGAGCAGGTACACCGGTGTGCGGTACGTGAGCGCGACGCGCGCGGCTTCGATCGCCGCGTCGAAGCAGTCGCCGGGCGTCGCGGCCGCGAGCACCGGCACGGGCGACTCCGAATTGCGGCCGTGGAGCACCATCAGGAGGTCGCCCTGCTCCGGCTTCGTCGGCATGCCCGTCGACGGGCCCGCGCGCTGCACGTCGATGATCACGAGCGGCAGCTCGAGCATGATCGCGAGGCCCACCGTCTCCGCCTTGAGGACGACGCCGGGGCCCGCCGACGTCGTGACGCCGAGCGCGCCGCCGAACGACGCACCGAGCGCGGCACCGACAGCGGCGATCTCGTCCTCGGCCTGGAAGGTGCGGACACCGAACGCCTTGTGCTTCGCAAGCTCCTCGAGAATCGACGACGCCGGCGTGATCGGGTACGCACCGAGGAAGAGCGGCAGGCCCGACAGCTTCGAGGCGGCGATCAGCCCGTACGAGAGGGCGCTGTTGCCCGTGATCTGGCGGTAGCGGCCCGGCGGGAGCTTCGCCTGCTTCACCTCGTACTGCACGGCGAACGACTCCGCGGTCTCGCCGAAGTGGTAGCCCGTGTTGAACGCCTTCACGTTCGCGTTCGCGATCTCCGGCCGCTTCGCGAACTTCTTCTCGAGGAACTCGATCGTCGACTCGACCGGGCGTCCGTACAGCCACGACATCAGTCCGAGCGCGAACATGTTCTTCGCGCGCTCGGCTTCGCGCGCGGTCACGCCGTCGATGTCCTTCAGCGCGCCGACGGTCATCGACGTGAGCGGCACCGCGTGCACCTGGTAGCCCTCGAGCGCGCCGTCGTCGAGTGGGTTCGACGCGTACCCGGCCTTCTGCAGGTTGCGGTCGGTGAACGCGTCCGTGTCGACGATCAGCGTGCCGCCCTTCGGCAGGTCGGGCAGGTTCGTCTTCAGCGCCGCGGGGTTCATGGCGACGAGAACGTCCGGGCGGTCGCCCGGCGTCAGGATGTCGTGGTCCGCGAAGTGGAGCTGGAAGCCCGAGACGCCGGGGAGGGAGCCGGCCGGCGCGCGAATCTCGGCCGGGAAGTCCGGGAACGTCGCGAGGTCGTTCCCCGCGAGCGCGGTCTCCGAGGTGAAGCGACCGCCGGTCAGCTGCATGCCGTCGCCGGAGTCCCCTGCGAAGCGTATGACGACCGAATCGAGCTGCTCGACAGGCTTGGCCACTGTCGTTTCGACACTAGCAGCGGCGGCTCACGGTGCCCTGCGGGTTTCCCCGGATAAACGCGCGGGGCGGCTCTCGCCGCCCCGCGCGCAGGTAGGTACGGACGCCGCGGGCTACGCGGCGACGAGCTCGCGCTCGGCGCGCAGCCAATTCTCGAGCGGCTCTCCGCCCACCTCGAGATGGATGTAGTACGCACGCGTCGCGACGTCCTCCCATGTGAGGACGATCGGCTCCGTCTTCTTCGCGCGGCGCGTGACGGTCCTCTTCTTGGCTGCCGGCTTGACGTCTGCGGCGGCCTCGGTGGCCTTGCGTGGCATTGCTGACCTCCTTCGGTCGTCGCCAGGGTTGCCTTTTTCCCTTCGGACGACCTCTCGCGAGTCCTGCTACGCGGTCGCGACTTCTTCGGCGCGCGGCGGTTCGACCGCCTCGCCGGGCTTCACGGCCTGGCGGAGCGGCACCTCCCGGAGGAGCCACGTCAGCGCGAACGCGACGACCGAGACGCCCGCCGCGAGCAGGAAGACCGGGTGCAGCGCGGCGGAGAAGGCATCGGCGAACGCCGCGTGAGCCGCAGCGGGCAGGTTCTTGATCCCGGCGGGATTGATCGTCTTCGGGATGTGCGCCCCCCGCGGGAGCCGCGCTGCGAGCTCGACGTGCACGCGGTTCGCGAACACGGTCCCCATCACCGCGACGCCGATCGAGCCGCCGACCTGGCGGAAGAGCGTCGACCCGCTCGTCGCGACGCCCATGTTGGCGGGGTCGATCGAGTTCTGGACGGCGAGCACGAGCACCTGCATGACCATGCCGAGGCCGAGGCCGAGGAGGCACGCGTACGCGGCGGCGACCCAGGTGCTCGTGCCGGCGTGCAGCGTCGAGAGCAGGTACATCGCCACGGTCATCAGTGCGGTGCCGGTGATCGGGAAGACCTTGTAGCGGCCGCGCCGCGAGATCAGCTGGCCGCTCGCGATCGACGTGACCAGCACGCCCGCCATCAGCGGCGTCAGCTGGAGACCCGATGCCGTCGCGCCGGAGCCCTTCGTCACCTGCAGGTACAGCGGCAGGTACACGACGGCGCCGAAGAGCGCGAAGCCGACGATGAAGCCGATCACGCTCGTGACGGCGAACGTGTGGTTGCGGAAGAGCGAGAGCGGCAGGATCGGTTCCGTCGCCCGCGACTCGACCCAGACGAACAACGGGAGGAGCACGACGCTCAGGCCGATCAGCCCGACGATCTGCGGCGAGCCCCACGCCCACGTCGTGCCGCCGAGGCTCGTGAAGAGGATCATCGCAGCGAGCGCACCGGCGAGCAGAAGCGCGCCGAGGTAGTCGATCCGATGGCGAGTGTGCGTCTCGTGCGTGCGGAACGCCACCGCGATCACCGAAAGCGCGACGATCCCGACGGGAAGGTTGACGTAGAAGATCCAGCGCCACGAGAGGTTGTCGACGAAGAAGCCGCCGAGCAGCGGGCCGACGACGGTCGAGACGCCGAACACGGCGCCGAAGTAGCCCTGGTACCGCCCGCGTTCGCGCGGCGGGATGATGTCGCCGACGACGGCGAGCGTCACGACCATCAGGCCGCCGGCGCCGAGACCCTGCAGCGCGCGGAAGGCGATCAGCTGCGCCATCGACTGCGCGACGCCGCAGAGGGCGGAGCCCACGAGGAAGATCACGATCGCCGTCTGCAGCACCTTCTTCCGGCCGTAGAGGTCGCCGAGCTTGCCGTAGAGCGGCCCGGTCACCGTGGACGCGAGGAGGTACGCGGTGACCACCCACGAGAGGTGCGAGAGCCCGCCGAGATCCCCGACGATCGTCGGGAGCGCCGTCGAGACGATCGTCTGGTCGAGCGCCGCCAGCAGCAGCACGAGCAGCAGCGCGCTGAAGATCGGACGAATCCGGACCTGGTCGGTCGGCATCGCGGCAGAATAGCAACAACTCGCAACTAATGCGATATGCAATGATTAAGGGGATGAAGCGTCGCCGCGACCCGATTCTGGACGAGCTCGGCCGCCTGACCCGCGCCATCGCGCGGCGCGTCGGCGTCGAGGACAACCCGCCCATGACGGCGACGCAGCGGCTGACCCTGGTCGAGATCGGCCTCGACGGGCCGCTCCGCGTCAACGACATCGCGCGACGCATCGGCGTCTCGACGCCCACCGCGAGCCGCGCGGTCGACGCCCTGGTCGACCACGGCCTCGTCACTCGCGAGCCCGACCCGACGGACCGGCGCGCGTTGCGCGTCGACCTGAGCGACGAGGGGCGCCGCACGTTCGGCGAGCGGATGCGGCGCGCGAACGACGCGTTCGCGCCCGCGGTGGCGACGCTGAGCGGCCGCGAGCAGGAGACGCTGCTCGCGCTGCTCAGCCGGCTGACGCACGCGCTCGACGAAGCGCCTTAGCCGTCGGCATGCTTCAGCGCCGACTCGCGCCGCTGCGCGTCGGCGAGCGACAGCGACCCCGTGCACACGCGATGGTTGAGGTCGTTCTCGATTCGGTCCACCGCAGCCGCGCGCGGATACGGCTCCGGCCACAAGTTGCGGGCGTCGACCGGGTCACCGCCGAGCTCGAGGCTGATCAGGTGGTCCTCCTGGAACGCGGACGGCGGCCCGCGGAGGCCGTACTGCCGGAGCTGGCGCGCCTTCAGTGCGTTCGTGTACGAGACGGGCGGCCGGATCGTGCGTGTCCAGCCGTGCCGGCAGATCGTGGAGCGGATCGTCGACTGCGTCACGTCCGGGTTGAGGACGCCCGGCGTGCGCGCCCAGCTCGCGCGCAGGACGAAGGCGCGCTGTGACCCAGAGCACCGTGGAAGCGCGGTCGCCGCGACGGCGACGGCCGCTGCGACGAACACGAGCTCGACGAGCGAGAGGCGCATGTGTCCACCGTACGAACGTGGCCGCGCGGCGCCAGTGTCCTTTTCGAAGAAGGTGCGGAGTTGTCACCCTTCGGAGTGAGAGGACATGACCTGAAGCGGCGAGTGGAGCCGCGAGAACGGCTGCCGATCCACACCGTGTGACCTGGCACGCACTGCGGCTGCCGGACTCGCGGCGGCGCGAGCTCGTGTACCTGCGTATCGGCGCACTCCTCGCTGCGTGGGTCTTCGTCGCCGTCAACTGGCTCGACTGGCGTGCTCTGCCGTTCCAGGCGCTGCTCGGCGCCGTCGTCGCGTGGCACGCGGTCCGGCGCGAGACGAAGTGGGCGCAGATCGACGCCGTCGCCGAGCAGCTGCGCTTCGCCGAAGAGCGCTACCGGACGCTCGTCGAGACGCTGCCGCTCGCGACGTACGTCGACCGCCCCGGCCGCGCGACCGGCGCCGCGTGGGTGAGCCCGCAGATCACGTCGATCACCTCGTACTCGCCGGAGGAGTGGGTCGCGGACCCCGACCTGCTTACGAAGGTCCTCCACCCCGACGACCGGGAACGCACCCTGAGCGAGATCGCGCGCGCCAAGGCGGCCGGTGCCGACGTCGACGTCGAGTACCGGCTCGTCCGCCGCGACGGCAGCGTCGTCTGGATCCACGACTCGGCGACGACGGGCCACGACGCACCGCGGGGGTTCGTCGTCGACGTGACGCAGCGCCGCCACGCCGAGCTCGAGCTCGAGCGCCAGAACGAGCGGCTGCGCGAGCTCGACACGATGAAGGACGAGTTCGTGGCGCTCGTGTCGCACGAGCTGCGGACGCCGCTGACGTCGATCCGCGGCTACGTCGAGCTCATGCGCGAGGACACGACGGTCACGGGCGAGCAGGCCGGCTTCCTGCAGACGATCGACCGCAACGCGGCGCGCCTGCAGCGTGTCGTCGCCGACCTGCTCTTCGTCGCCCAGGTCGACGCCGGGAAGCTCACGCTCGAGCGCGCGAGCATCGACCTGAACGCCGTCGTGCACGACGCAATCGAGGCCGGGAAGCCGGCCGCCGCGCAGAAGTCGATCTCGCTGCGCACGACCCTCGAGGAGCTGCCGAGCCTCGAGGGCGACCAGGCGCGCCTCGCGCAGGTGCTCGACAACCTCGTCTCGAACGCGATCAAGTTCACGCCGAGCGGCGGGACGGTGACGGTGACCACGACGAACGGCGTCCACGCGGTCGAGCTCGCAGTCGCCGACACCGGCATGGGCATCCCGGCCGACGAGCTGCCGCGCCTCTTCGAGCGCTTCTTCCGGACCGAGCGCGCGGCCGCGACGGCGATTCCCGGCACCGGGCTCGGCCTCGCGATCGCGAAGGCGATCGTCGAGGGGCACGGCGGCGCGATCGCCGTCGAGTCCGAGGAGGGTGCCGGGACGACGTTCCGGATCGTGCTGCCGCGCTAGACCGCGTCCCCGGCGAGCGACCAGACGACGACGGCGATCCACGGCACGCCGATCACGTCCGTCTGCAGCCCGAGCACGAGCACGGCGGCGAACGCGGCGCCGAGGAGGACGCGGCGGCGCAGCGTCGCGCGCAAGAGCGCAAGGCACCACGCGACGAAGGCGAGCGCGCCGAGGAGCCCTGTCTCGACACCGAGCTCGGTGTAGGTCGACTCGCCCGCCTGCACGGTGACGTCGGTGCGCTCGGCCGTGACGCCGGCGTTGCCGAGGCCGTAACCCCACGGGTGCTTCGCGACCGCCCTGGCGCCGTCGCGGAGGCTCGCGAAGTGCTCGCTCGTCGACGACTCGTTCGCGGCCGTCGGGTCGTGCGAGACGCCCCCGCCCTGCCGTCGCGCGTTCTGCTCCTGGGCGCGCAGCTCCGTCGGCGTGAAGTGCGTCCGCGGAGCGAAGTGGTCGTACCCCTTCACGAATGCGAACGCGATGACGACGATGCCCGCGGCGAGCGCGAGCGGGCGCCACGCCCGGCGCACGACCGCGAGCACGAGCAGCCCGGCGACGAGCGCGATCATCGCCGCGCGTGTGTGCGACCAGAGGACCGCCGCGAACAGGAGGACGGCGGCGACTGCGCCGACGCGCGAGCGGAACGGCCGCGTGAAGAACACGGCGACCACGAGCAGGTAGGCCGTCGCGAGCGGCGAGAGGAACGTCGACGTCAGCCGCCGGAACACGACTCCGTTCCCCGCGTTGTAGACGAAGTTCTGCGGGAGGTGCGAGAGACCGACGCCGTAGTCGAGCCCCAGTTGGTGCTCGAACCACCCCGCCGAGTGCCGCCACCAGGACAGCGGCACCAGGTACACGTCGAGGAGCCCGAACGCCGCGACGACGCCCGCCGTCGCGACGACCGTGCGCAGGACGGCGGCGCGCTCGCGCTCGGTCAGGTCGAGCCCGCGGCCGAGGAAGTACGCGCCGACCGGAAGGAGATCGTGGCGCGCCGCGTACAGGACCCCCTTGTGCGTCGCGCCGCCGCCGAGCCACGACTGAGGCAGCAGCGCGTACACGACGACGAACGCGCCGAACGCGAGCGCGAGCCAGTCGGCCGGAACGGCCTTGAACGGCAGTCCCCGCCGCGAGGCGACGACAAGCGCCAGCGCCGCGAGCAGCAGCACGTCCTTCCACGCGGACACCACGGTGAGCGCACCGCCGCGCACGCCGGCGCGCCAGAGCTGGGACATCACCAGGTTGTGCAGCGCGAGCCCGACGATCAAGACGTGCAACGCCCAGACGGGGCGCCGCAGGCTCATGCCGGTCCGACCGCGATCAGCGTCATGCCGCGATTCAGTACACGCACCTCGTAAGGAAAGAGCGAGGCGAACGCGCGGGGCCCCAGTGGATCGAGCACGTCGTCGAACGGGATCAGCCGGTCACGCGCGCCTGCAGGCAGCCAGTGCACGAACGGGAGCAGCGTGTGCACCTCGAGCGGGAACCAGCGGTTCGGCGTCGTCACGAAGACGCGGCGCGCGACGCGGCAAAGCTCGTGCACGAACCGGCGCTGCCCGTCGCGGCCGCCGGCGACGTGCTCGACGACCGCGTTCGAGAACCCGAGGTCGAACTCGCCGTCGGCGAACGGCAGGTCGCGGCCGTCGGCGCGGACCGCCCGCACCGACGGGAACGCAGCCTCGAAGGCGTCGAGCTCCGTGTGCCCGACGCCCGTGATCCGCTCCGGCCACGGGTACATCGCCTCGAAGAAGTTGTCGGTCGACCCCGCGCCGAACGGCGCGTTCGTCACGCCGACGTCGACGACCGTCGCCTCCGGGGACGCGCCGAGCAGCTCGAGGAACAGCTGGAGCTTCCGCTCGCGGCTCCGCAGCGACACCCGCGACGCGACCCGGCGCAGCATCGGCTGACTGTACTTCTAGACTCGGACCGTGATCCGCGCCGAGCTTCGCCCGAAGGGGCCGTACTCCCTCCGCCTCTCCGGCCGCCTCGCGAGCGACGCGACACGCGTCGTGACCGACGGCACGTACCGCTCGACGATCCGTGTCGACGGCCGCCTCGAGCGCGTCCACGCCGTGCAGCGCGCCGACGGCGCGATCGTCGTCGCCGCGCAGAGCGACGCCGGCGTCGACCACGTCCGGTTCGTGCTCGGGCTCGACGACGACCACTCCGAGTTCCTGCGTCGATTCGCGGACGACCCGCTGCTCGGCGAGACGCTCCGCCGCATCCGCGGGCTTCGGCCGATGCGCACCGGAACCGTCGCGCAGTCGCTCCTGCGCGCCGTCTGCGGGCAGCTGATCCAGGCGAGCCTCGCGCGGCGGATCGAGCGCACGATCGTCCGAGCCGCGACGCCGCGGCTCGGCGACCTGCACGCCGCGCCGACGGCTGCCGAGCTCGCGCGGTTCTCGCCGCCGGAGCTCGCGCGGCTGGGGCTCGGAGCACGCCGCGCGAGCGCGCTCGTCCGGCTCTGCAGGGCGCTCGACCTGGAGCGGCTGAGGCAGCACCCGACCGGAGCCGTCGTGCAGCGCCTCACGCGCGAGCGCGGCCTCGGCCCCTGGTCGGTCGGGGTCGTCTGCCTCGAGGGGCTCGGCCGCTTCGAGCACGGCCTGTACCGCGACCTCGGCATGGCGAAGCTCGCGTCGGCGCTGTGGGGACGCTTCGTCGAGCCGGAGGAGAGCGACGTGCTGCTCGCTCCCTACGGCGAATGGGCCGGGCTCGCGAGCGTGTACCTCCTCGCAGGCTTCCACCGAGGTTTCGTACCCTTGGCCCGTGCAGCGGCCGCCTGAGATCCGGATCGTCAACGACCCCGCGGCAACCGTGGGCGAGCTGCTCGCCGAGCAGGCGAGGCGCGGCGGGTCGATCGTCCTCACCGGAGGCTCGACGCCGGGAAAGGCGTACGAGCGCGCCGCGGAGCGCGCACCCGACTGGGGGCGCGTCACGCTCTGGTGGGGCGACGAGCGCTGCGTGCCGCCCGACGACGAGCGGTCGAACTACGGGCTCGCGAAGAAGACGCTCCTCGACAACCTGGAGGTGCAACCGCGCGCGGTGCACCGCATCCGCGGCGAGGCGCCGCCCGCCGAGGCGGCGGCGGAGCTCGATGCCGCGCTTCAGGGCGCGGAGCTCCACCTGCTCCTGCTCGGGCTCGGGCCCGACGGCCACATGGCGTCGCTCTTCCCGGGCTCGCCGCAGGTCGACGTGACCGATCGGCGCGCGACCCACGGGCCGCCGGGCCTCGAGCCGTACGTCGAGCGCGTCACCTTCACCGTGCCGACGATCCAGTCCGCGTACCGCATCGTCTTCCTCGTCAGCGGCGAGGAAAAGGCCGACGCCGTCGCCCGCGCATTCGGCGGCGACCCCACTCCGGAGGTGCCGGCGAGCCTGTCCCGTCTCGCACCGATTCCGGTCGAGGTCTTCCTCGACGAGGCTGCAGCGTCCAGAATGGGCGACGGATGACGCGCCCCCAGCCGACGACGCAGCAGGAAGAGGTCCTCGAGCTCGAGAGCCCGGCGCAGCTGAAGGCGCTCGGGCATCCGCTGCGGCTGAAGGTGCTGCAGACACTCGGGCAGTCGGAGGAGCCGCTGACGAACCGCGAGCTCGCCGACCGGCTGTCGGTCGACCCCGGTCACCTGCACTTCCACGTGCGGATGCTCCACCGCGCCGGGCTGATCGAGCGCACCGAGGCGGCCGGGCGGGAGAAGCCGTATCGCGCGGTCGCGAAGCACCTGAAGGTCGGCTCCGAGTTCCGGGCGGCCGGGCTCGCGAGCGAGCTGCAGGCGGCGCAGCTGCGCGAGCTGCAGCGCGGCTTCGAGACGCACGCCGCCGACGGCGAGTTTCGCAGCGCGCAGGTGCACACGCGCCTCGACGTCGACACGGTGCGGCGGCTCTTCCAGGATCTCGTGAAGCAGCTGACCGACCTCGAGGACGAGTCGCAGCCGCTGCAGACGGTGACGATCGCCTTCCATCCGGCGATCGAGCACGGCGAGACCGACTAGGGCAGCACCGGCGACTCGGGCAGCGCGACGTCGATGCCCCGCCGCTGCGCGAGCAGCTGGAGCACGAGCGCCGTGTCGGCGACGCGCGCGTCCTCGAGGAACTCGTCGCGTGTCTCGAAGCTCTCGACGACCGACTCGACGGCCTCGACGAAGCCGACGACGTCGTCGGCGGCGATGTACGCCAGCGCGTCGGCGACGTCGTGCGGGAAGTCGTCTCGCTCGCGCAGCGACTCGGCGACGTGTCGCGCCTCGGGCCACCGCCCGAGCGCGAGCAGGGCGAGCGCCGCCGCGTAGCGGCCGATCGGGGACTCGGCCGTCGCCGTTCCGACCTCGAGCGTCCAGCGCGCAAGCTCCTCGACCGCCGCGTCGTCGCCGGCGAGGAGCGACGCCTTCAGCGCACCGATCGGACGCCCCCACGACTCGCCGCCCTGCCAGCTCTCGCGCCACCGCGCCGCTGCGCGGCGGAGCCACTCGGCGGCGGCCGGATCGCCGGCCATCAGCAGCGCCAGGCCCGCCGCGTACGCCGCATTCCCCTTCCGCACGAGGCCCCGCTCGTCCAGGTCGCCGTGCTGCTCCTCGTACCGCGCTTGGCGCTCCTCCGCGAAGGGAATCCAATTCATCGGGCTACGTTGTACTAGGTGTCATGACGACGCGCTTCCACGGACTCACCTTCCTCACCGATCCCGGCCGCGTGTTCTCGCCGCGTGCCACGAGCGAGCAGCTCGTCGACGCCGCGATCGCGCGGCTCGGCGACGCCCACGCCCGCGTCGCGGACGTCGGCACCGGCTCAGGCGCGATCGCGATCACGCTCGCGCTGCGGGCGCCGGAGGTCGAGGTGTGGGCGAGCGACACGTGCTCGCGCGCCCTCGCCCTCGCGTCGACGAACGCGGAACGGCTCGGCGCGCAGGTGCACCTCGTGAAGGGAGACCTGCTGGACGGGCTCCCCCGCGACCTCGACCTGATCGTCGCGAACCTGCCGTACCTCCCGTCCGGCACCCCCGGTTACGACGACGAGCCGGAAACGGCGGTCTTCTCCGGCGAGGACGGGCTCGACCACTACCGGCGGCTGATCGCCGGCGCAGGCGACCATCTCACCGCCGCAGGCGGAGTCCTCATCCAGTTCGAGGGCCAGGTGCTCGAGGCGGAGCGCTCCGAGCTGCCGTGGCTGCGCAGCCGGCTCGAGTCACTGGTCGCGGCGGCGGCGTAGCACCGCGCAGGAGTCGACCGTCCCGGGACGGCGATCCGCCGTAGCACCAGGCTGTTCCACGGAAGATCCCCATCCCGCCGATCCTTCGGCTATTGTGCGTCTTGCGCCGAGCAGGAACGAGGACTCACCGCTCGCGCACCCTTTGAGGAGTCGGCAGCACAGGCGCTGCCGCACGCATTGTCAGAAACCACCACGCAATCTCCGACCGAGTCGGAAGAAGCGTCGGCCATGCGGGCCGACGCCCTCCGAGCCGAAGCCTGGGCCGGCGAGCCCTTCCTCCGCCCCGACGAGGATCCGGAGGCCGTGCTCGCGCCCGGCACCGCGCGCCGGCGCGCGCTCGACGACGCGCTCGCCGAGATCGAGGCGGGACGCAACGAGCCGTCGAGCGAGTGGAAGGTGCGGTACGCGCTCATGCTCGGGCTCGAGCGGGTGCTGTCCGAGAAGCAGCCGAAGCTCGCCTCGGGCGCCGAGCTCCGCCGCCACCAGGTCGACGCGCTCGCGGGCATGCTCACCGAGCTGATCGCCGCCGTCCAGAAGAGCGAGAACGGCAACGGCAACGGCCACGGCGACGACGCCGCCGAGGAGGACGACGAGCCGGAAGACGAGCTCGGGCTCGCCGCGGACACGGACGCAGAGGGCGACGACGAGGAGGCGCTGCCGCTGCCCGTCGAAGAGGATCCCGGCGTCGTCCGGCGCTACCGCTTCCGCCACCCGACGGCGTCGGGCAAGACGATCGCGGCGGCGGGCTTCGTCGAGTCGGCGCGCACGGAGGGCGTGCTGATCCTCACGCACCGCCGCCTCCTCGTCGACCAGTTCCGCCGCGAGCTCACCGACCACGGCTACGGTGACCGGCTGACGGAGCCGGTGCTCGCCGGCTCGAGCGCCGCCCGTGTGCCGAACCCGATCACGATCCAGACGTACGCCTGGTTCGCGCGCCACGTCGACGAGCTCGACCGCGACGCGTACCAGCTCGTGATCTGCGACGAGGCGCACACGGCCCTCGGCGAGAAGACGTCGGCGGCGATCCGGCGCTACGACGTCCCGATCTACGTCGGGATGACGGCGACCGAGGAGCTGATCGCGAAGCAGGTCTCCGACGTCTTCCCCGCCTCTGTCGACGACCTGCCGCTCGCCGACGCCGCGCGCCGCGGCCTGATCGCGCCGCTGCGGTGTCTGCGCGTTCCGCCGGTCGCCGCGATCAACCAGGTTCCGATCGTCGGCGGTGACTTCGAGGAGCGCGCGCTCGCGCAGGCCCTCGACCACGAAGCGCTGAACATGGCGGCGGCGACGCTCTACCGCGAGCGCTTCGACGACACG
>DATDNT010000037.1:0-41978 GCA_036518135.1 Gaiellaceae bacterium
TGGGCTCGGCGTACAGCTCGTCGCGGTCGGCGAGTTCCATGATCTTGCCGAGGTACATCACGGCGACACGGTCGGATATGTGCCGCACCACGGACAGGTCGTGCGCGACGAAGATGTAGGTCAGGTTGAACTCGTTCTGCAGGTCCTCGAGCAGGTTCACGACCTGCGCCTGCACCGACACGTCGAGCGCGGACACCGGCTCGTCGCAGACGAGGAGCTTCGGCTCGACCGCGAGCGCGCGCGCGATCGCGACGCGCTGACGCTCGCCGCCCGAGAGCGACGCGGGCCGCCGCCGGGCGTATCCCGCCGGCAACCCGACGAGCTCCAGCAGTTCCGCGACGCGCCCGTCGATCCGTCGCCGGTCGCGCGCGTGGATCCGGAGGACCTCGCGGATCGCGCTGCCGATCGTCTGCGTCGGATCGAGTGACGAGTAGGGGTCCTGGAAGACGATCTGTGCTGTCCGCCTGACGGCCTGACGCTGCTCGGCCGACAGCCGCTGGAAGTCGCTCGCGTCGATTCCGTCGATCTCGATCGAGCCGGACGTCGGGACTTCGAGCCCGACGATGCAGCGCCCGAGTGTCGACTTGCCCGAGCCGGACTCGCCGACGAGGCCGACGCTCTCGTTCGCGCCGACGTGGATCGACACGCCCTGGAGCGCACGTACTTCTTGTCCCATCCGGCCGACGAACGTCTTGCGGACGTCGCCGACTTTGAGCAGCGCTTCCTCGCGCGGACGCGACACCGCGTCGACGTGCGCGGCGGCACTGCCCTCTCGCCGCACGGCCTGCATCTCGGGCCGGATCTCCTCGAAGCGAATGCACGCCGTCGCACGCACGCCCTCGACGAGTCGAAGCGGGGGCTTCCCCGCCGCGCACTCGGGCGCCGCCCACCGGCAACGCGGCTGGAAGCTGCAGCGGTCGGCGACCTCGTCGGGCGACGGCACCGAGCCCTCGATCGCGACGAGCTTCGCCTGCCGCTTCTCGACGGCCGGCTCGGCCAGCAGCAGCCCGAGCGAGTACGGATGGAATGGCTCGTGCTCGAGGTCAGCGGCGTCGGCCACTTCGACGAGCGAGCCTGCATAGAGGACGTACACGCGCTGGGCGACGGAGAAGGCGACGCGGAGATCGTGCGTGATCAGGATCAGGCCCATCCCACGTTGCTGCTGCAGTGACTTGAGCAGGTCGAGGATCTCGGCCTGCGTCGTCACGTCGAGTGCCGTCGAAGGCTCGTCGGCGATCAAGAGCTGCGGGTTCGCTGCGAGCGCGGCCGCGATCGCAACGCGCTGTCTCATGCCGCCCGAGAGCTGGAACGGGTACCGGTCGACGACGGTCGGATCCATGATCCCCACCTCGACGAGGCGCCGTCCGGCTTCGTCGCGGCGCGCCTTCCGCGAGAGCCGCCGGTTGTTCTCGCCGCGGAGCGCCTCGACGATCTGGTCGCCGCAGCGCATGACGGGGTTCAGCATCGTGAACGGGTCCTGGAGGATCATCGACATCTGCCGGCCGCGGACCCGCGACATCTCGCGCTCGCCGAGCGTCAGCACGTCGCGTCCGGCGAAGCGGACGCGCCCTTCCGCCGTCAGTCCGTGCGGAAGCAGGCGGATCACCGACCGGGCGCTCAGGGACTTCCCGCTCCCGGACTCGCCGACGATCGCGATCGTCTCACCCTGGCCGACGTGGAAGTCGATCCCGGTGACGATCGGCCGCGGCGTGTCGCCGCCGACGTAGGCGACCTGAAGGCCTCGGACGTCGAGCAGCGGCTCGGGTGCGCGATCCGTCATCAGGTCGCGCGGGATCGTAATCCGGCTCTGCTCTTCCCGTCAAGGAATGACGTACCACACAACCTGTGGTACACCGGCGGGCGAGAGAAATCTCAAGGTTGATCAGGTATGTTCGCCGCGTGGCGCGCGCACGGCCGAACGTCCTCGTGGTCGTCGCCGACGACATGGGCTACGGCGACTTCGGCCTCTTCAACGACGGACGCAGCCGCACGCCGCATCTGAACGACCTCGCGCGCCAGGGACTCTGCCTCACGCAGCACTACTCGGGGTCTCCCGTGTGCGCGCCCGCACGCGCCGCGCTGCTCACCGGGCGCTATCCCCACAGGACCGGGGCGATCGACACGCTTCAGGGCCGCGGGCTCGACCGCATCTCGCTGGCCGAGTCGACGATCGCCGACCTCTTCCGCGGCGCCGGCTACCGCACCGGCCTCGTCGGCAAGTGGCACAACGGCGCGCTCGACCCGCGGTTCCATCCGAAGGCGCGCGGCTTCGAGGAGTTCGTCGGGTTCTCGGGCGGATGGTCCGACTACTGGGACTACGTGCTCGACGCCAACGGCACGGAGTTGGCGGGAGACGGGCGATATCTGACCGACGTGCTGACCGAGCACGCGCTGGACTTCATTGCGCGGCATCGCCGTCGGCCGTTCTTCCTGGTCGTGGCCTACAACGCGCCGCACTTCCCGATGCAGGCGCCGGATGACCTCATCCGGCCGTACCTCGAGGCGGGCGAGACGCTGGGCGCGGCCGTGACCTACGCGATGCTCGAGGCGCTCGACGCAGGCGTCGGCCGCCTCGACGAAGCGCTCCACGATCACGCGCTCGCGGACGACACGCTCGTCGTCTTCACGAGCGACAACGGCCCGTACCTCGGTGACGTGTGGGGCGTGAGCCTCGATCGTTTCAACTTCGGCCTGCGCGGCGCGAAGCACTACGTCTACGAGGGAGGCATCCGCGTCCCGGCCGTGTTCAGGTGGCCCGCAGGCGTCGACGGTGGGAGGCTCGTGCCGGAGATGCTCCACTTCACCGACTGGCTGCCGACGCTCGCCGGCGCCGCCGGGATCGACGTTCCGCCCGCGCTCGCGCTCGACGGCCACGACGTGCTGGACGTGCTGCGCGGCGAGAGCGGCGCGGTCGACCCCGTGCGCTTCTGGCAGAACAACCGGTACGAGCCGCGGATCGAGAGCAACGCGGCGATGCGGGACGGCCCGTGGAAGCTCGTGAGGCCGGCGATCCCCGAGACGTTCGGCGTCGACGAGGCCGACCGCATCGTCGACCGCGGCCTCAACCAGCGGCTTCCCGACCGCGTGACGTCGATCCAGGTGCCGCCGCGCGACGAGCCCGTGCTCGAGAACGTCCCGCCGCCGTTCCTCTTCAACGTCGAGGACGACCCGTTCGAGCAGCACGATCTGGCGGCCGCGCATCCCGAGCGCGCGCGCTCGATGACCGCAGCGCTCGAAGCGTGGTTCGAATCGGTCGAAGCGGATCGCCGGCGCGGCGTCTTCTAGTCCGGCGCGGGCGCGCGCGACGCGCAGCGAAAGCCGACGTGCGACGTCGTCGAGTCCGCCTCGAGGAGCTGCCTCGCCGCCGGGCGGTAGCGCGCGCAGTAGTCGGGAGTGCACAGGTACGAGCCGCCCTTGATCACGCGCCGCGGCCCGTGGCTCCCGGCGGGCGCGGGGGCGCAGCAGGGCGGTGTGCGCCGTGCGGGCAGCTCCTCGGTCGCCGTCCACTCCCACACGTTCCCGATCATGTCGACGAGGCCGTGGCGGTTCGGGGGGAACGCCCCGACGGGAGACGTGCCGGCGTATCCGTCCTCCGCGGTGTCGTGGTGGGGGAACGGCCCCTGCCACGTGTTCGCGCGATGGCGACCCCCGGGAGCGAGCTCGTCGCCCCACGCGAACTCGGCGCCGTCGTTCCCACCGCACGCCGCGTACTCCCACTCGGCTTCGGTCGGCAGCGTCTTCCCCGCCCACTCGGCGAACGCGAGCGCATCCTCGTACGCGACGTGCACGACCGGATGGTCGAGACGGCCCTCGAGCGACGAAGCCGGCCCTTCGGGATGCCGCCACGACGCGCCCGGGACGTACGCCCACCACGCGCGCTCGTCGGAGAGCGAGACCGGCCCGGGCGGCGCCGAGAAGACGGCGGAGCCGGCGACGAGCAACTGCGGGAGAGCGTGCGGGTACAGCGACGGGTCGGGCGTCCGCTCGGCGAGCGTGACGTGCCCGGTCGCCTCGACGAACTCGGAGAACGCGCGGTTCGTCACCGGCGAGACGTCCAGCCAGAACCCCTCGACGGAGACGCGGCGGGCGGGCCGCTCCTCCGGATAGTGGCGGTCGGAGCCCATCGTGAACGAGCCGCCGTCGATCCATCGCAGCACGGGGTTCGGCCTTGACTCCGTCAGACGAACGAGATTAGCATCCGCCGAAAATATCTCTGAGACGATTTTGTACTCCGTTCGCCGGTTGAGGTGGCGGAAACAGGAGGCACCGGCCGACGAGCCCGAACGGGTTCTCCCCAAGCGCACGTCCCCCAGGCGGGCGCGCAACGCGCGATCGAAAGGAACACAGATGTCCAAGCCGAGCAAGCAGAGTGTCGTGCCGCGGCGCATCGCGTTGCCCGCGGCGGTGGCGCTCGCCGTGGCGCTCTTCCTCGCCGTCTCCGGCGCGAGCGCACGCACCGACACCACGCGGGCGACGCTGGCGCCGAGCGCGTCGAACACGCTGACGTGGGCGCTCGGGACGAACCCGGCGAGCCTCTTCGGCCCGTACTACTTCAGCACCTCGGGCGCCGCGATGATGTCGCTCGTCTACCAGACCGGGCTCGTCTACGGCACGTACGGGCAGCTCCGCCCGCAGGTGATCTCGTCGTGGAAGCAGACGAGCCCGACGCGGTACGAGTACACGGTCCGGCCCGGACAGAAGTTCTCGAACGGCGCGCCGATCACCGCGAAGGACGTCGCGTTCTCGCTGGCGATCAACCTCGACCCGAAGATCGGCTCGCGCTTCGCCGCGCTCTTCGTCAGCGTCAAGCGGATCCAGGCGAAGGGCAACAAGGTGATCGTCACGTTGAAGACGGCTGACTCGACGTGGCGGTACGTGCCCGCGCAGATGGCCGGCTACGTGTACTCGAAGGCCGACTACCTGAAGAACCCGAACGCGTACGGAACGCCGACCGCGATGCCGATCGGCAGCGGCCCGTACAAGTTCCAGAGCTTCCAGCCGAACTCGCAGGTCGTGCTCGTCCGCAACCCGTACTGGAAGGGCAAGAGGTATCCGTGGGACAAGGTCGTGATGCCGATCATCCCGAACTCCCAGGCGATGCTCCTCGCGGTGCAGAACGGGACGATCGACGGCACGTTCGACGTTCCGTCGAGCAGCCTCTCGCAGTGGATCCCGGCGCCGGGCATCGTGCTCCACACGTTCCCGTCCGCCGGCTGGCGCGGCTTCTCGATCGACATGACCGACGGGCCGTTCGCCGACCTGCACGTGCGGAAGGCGATCGCGTACTCGATCGACAAGGTCGGGCTCGTGAAGGCGCTTCTCTACGGGGCCGGGCAGCCGCTGAAGTGCATCGTCCCGCCGTCGATGTTCAAGTCGGTGCTCCCGGCGAAGGAAGTGGACCAGGCGCTCGCCAAGATCCCGGGCTACGACTACGACATCTCGAAGGCGAAGGCGGAGCTGAAGAAGTCGGCGTATCCGAACGGCTTCACGACGACGCTCAACGTGCCGAACGGGTGCGGCGCGTGCATCGCGATCTCGCAGAACCTCCAGCAGTCGCTGGCGCAGATCGGGATCACCGTCAACCTGAACCTCATGCCCGGCGCGCCGCGGTTCCAGGTGATCCTCGATCACGGGCCGAATCTCGGGCTCCAGGTTCTCGGCATGGGCCCGGACTTCCCGGACGCCGCGAACTACCCGTCGATCCTGTGGCCGAGCGATCAGGCGGTCAAGGGCGGCCAGAACTCGTCGAACTGGCGGAACCCGGCGATCGACGCGCTGATGAAGACGTCGCTCGCGACGACGAACCGCGCGAAGGCCGCACGGCTGATCCTGAAGGGCTGTGCGCTCGAGGCGCAGCAGGTGTCCTACATCCCGATCTTCACGTTCCCGTTCGCGGTGGCTGTGAAGAAGGGGCTCAACGTGAGCTCCGGCGTCGGCCCCTTCTACTCGACGACGAACTGGCTGCAGTACCTGCGCGTTGGCTAGCGCAGAACTGCCGATCGGTTCCAATGATCACGAGCCGGGCCTCCTGGAGGGAGGCCCGGCTCGCAATGCGGGTGCCGTCACGCGCTCGCAGTGGCTCCGGAAGTACGTTCGCAATCGACTGCTGATCCTCGTTCCGCTCGCGTTCCTCGCGACCGTCGCCGCTTTCGGCCTGACGAAGCTCGCACCGGGCGGGCCTGTCGCGGCACTGCTGCAGGACCATCCGACGAGCGCCGCGCAGATCGCGCAGATCCGCCACCGCTACCACCTCGACGATCCGGTCGTCTCGCAGTACTGGCACTGGCTCGGCGGCGTCCTCCACGGCGACCTCGGCGCGTCGATCATCTCGAACAACACCGTCTGGAACGAGATCACGAGCCGGATCGGCGTCACGCTGACGCTCAACCTCGGCGGGATCGTTCTCGCGATCCTCCTCGGCATCCCGTTCGGCGTGCTCGCGGCCGTCTACCGGTCGCGCTGGATCGACCGGGCGATCGTGGGCGTGAGCATCTTCGGGACGAGCACCCCTCCGTTCGCGACCGGCATCGCGGCGCTCTACCTCATCGCGTTCAAGCTCGGGTGGTTCCCCTTGTTCGGCGCCGGCGCCGGCTTCGAAGGCCGTGCGCGCCATCTCGCGCTGCCGGTCATCGTGCTCGGCATCCACGGCATGGGCTTCGTGATGCGCATCACGCGCGCGGCGATGCTGAGCCAGCTCGAGCAGGACTTCATCCCGTTCGCGCGCGGGCGAGGCGTGCGTCGAGGCCGCGTCGTCGTGCGCTACGCGCTCCGGAACGCATTGATCCCCGTCGCGACGGCGGCAGGCCTGCTGTTCACGGGCCTGCTCACCGGCTCGGTGCTCGTCGAGAGCGTGTTCGGCCTACCCGGGCTCGGCACGCTCCTCGTCGACTCGGTGACGAACGGCGACTTCCCGGTGATCCAGGGCCTCGTCCTGATCATCGCCGGCTGGATCATCTTCGTGAACATCCTGGTCGACCTGCTCTACGCGGCGATCGACCCGCGCGTCGGCTTCGAGGCCGTGAAGGCATGACGGATCTCGCCGTCGCGCCCGTGCTGCCGATCCGGCGGAGGCGTGTCCGGGCGCCGTCCCCGATCATCGCTCTCGCGATCGTGATCGTGGTGGCCGTCGTCGTGCTCGCGATCTTCGGCCGGTGGCTCGAGCCGCATCCACCGCAGCTCCAGACGCTCCTCGACGTCAACCAGCCGCCGAACCACGACCATTGGTTCGGCACCGATGCGCTCGGGCGCGACATCACGAGCCGCGTCATCGCCGGTGCGAAGACCGCGCTGCTCGGCCCGCTCGTCGTCGCCGCCACAGGCGCCATCCTCTCGTCGCTCCTCGGCATCGCGTCCGGCTATTTCGGCGGCGCCGTCGACATGGCGATCCAGCGCTACGTCGACTTCATGTTCGCCTTGCCCGGCCTGCTGATCGCGATCGTCGTCGTCGGCGTCGTCGGCGGCGGGTACTGGCTCGCCGTTGCCGTCCTGAGCCTGCTGAACTTCTCGGGCGACGTCCGCATCGTCCGAGGAGCGGTGATCGAGCAACGGCCGCTGCCGTACGTCGAAGCGGCACGCACGCTCGGCGTACCGCGGCGGCGGATCATGTACGTGCACATCCTCAGGAACATCGTCGCGATTCTGTTCGCGAACGCCGCGCTCGACTTCGCGCTCGCGCTCGTCGCGCTCGCGGGTCTCGCGTTCCTCGGTCTCGGTTCGCAACTCGGATCGCCGGAGTGGGGACGCATGCTCGCCGAGAACAAGGACATCCTGTTCACGAACCCGGCCGCGGCGCTCGCACCCGGCGTCGCCATCGTCCTCGTGGCGACGAGCGTGACGCTGATCGGCGACTGGATCTACGACCGCTTCGCCTACAGCGGTCGGAGCGGTCGCTAAACCCCGGAGAACGCCCCGAAGCCGCCGTCGACCGGGACGACGACCCCGGTGACGAAGGCCGCACCCGGCCCGCAGAGCCACACGACCGTCGACGCGAGCTCGTCTGGCCGGCCCCACCGGCGAAGCGGCGTTCGCTCGATGATCTGACGCCCGCGCTCGGTCGGCTCGCCGTCCGGCCCCAGCAGGAGCGCGCGGTTCTGTTCGCCGAGCAGGAACCCCGGCGCGATCGCGTTGACGCGGATCCCCGTGCCGCGGATCGCGAGCTCGACCGCGAGCCAGCGGGTGTACGACTCGACCGCGGCCTTCGCGGCGCCGTAGCCGCCGACGCGCGTGAGCGCGCGTGTCGCGGCCATCGACGAGACGTTCACGATCGATCCGTCCGGCCGGAGCGCGGCGCCGAAGACGGCCGTCGGGATCGTGGCGCCGAACAGATTCAGCTCGACGACTGCGCGGTAAGCGGTCGTCAGCTCGGTCGCGAACGGATCGGCGTCCGGCGCGACGGTCGCTTCGGAGACGTTCCCGCCTGCCACGTTCAGGAGGATGTCGACGCCTCCGTGGCGCGCGACGATCGCGTCCTTCGCGGCGGTGAGCTGCTCCTCGTCGGTGACGTCGGCCGTCCACGCCGACGCGTCGACGCCGTCGGCGACGAGCGACGACCGGAGCTCCTCGAGCGGGCCGGGCCGCCGCGCCAGCAGCGCCACCTCCGCGCCGGCGTCGCCGAGCCCGCGCGCAAGGGCAGCGCCGATCGCGCCGCTCGCGCCGGTGACGACCGCGACACGGCCCGCGAGCGAGAAGTGGTCTTCGAGGCTCACGCGGCGAGCGCCTCGAGGTGCGCGACGAAGTGCCGTGCGACGGCCGCGGTGTACGCGGAGCCGCCGTCGGCTGTGAGGCACTCGAGGAGACGGGTGCCGAGATCCGCGTCCGACAGCACGGAGCCGAACGTGACGTGGAGGATGCGCCGCGCGTGCGTGTCGTCGAGCAGGCGGTCCGGCGCGTCGCGGGCGAGCTGCGGAGGCACCGAGTCGACGTCGGCCGTCGTCGCATAGGTCGACCGGTCGACGGCGAACCGCTCGGTCGCGCAGGCCCAGATCTCACGGATCAGTGCCGGGGCCTTCTGCCCCGCGACGCGGAGGCCCTCGAGGTAGGACGTGCCCGCGGTCTTCACGTGGAACATTCCTCGTGTCTCCTCGGCGAGGGGGCGGTACAGCCGCAGCTTGTCGGACCCGGAGTGGAGGCTCAGCTTGTACGGCCCACAGTCGCGCGCGACCCGGGCGTGTGCTCGGACCGCGGCGACGAATTCGTCCAGCGATCCGCGATGGTCGATGCCCTTCTCGAAGTCGCCTGGGAACCGCGGCGCTATCGACGTGACGCGGACGCCTCGCCTGCGGAGCTCCGTCGCAACGAACGTGTGCTCCCCCGGCGTCGTCGGAGCGGCGACCTCGTCGATCGAGACCTCGAGGTCGGCGCCCGGCGGGACTTCGGCCGCGAGGCGCTCGACGTGCTCGACGACCGGAAGCCACGTGGCCGCGACGTCATCCGTGTCCCCGTCGCTGAGGCGGTCGGTCGCGTCGAGCGTGAACATCGTGTACCCGCACTCGCGCGCGCGGACCACGTCGTCGGCCTCCTTGCAGTGGTCGGCGTCCGCGCCGTACGGCTCGGTCCACGCCGATGCTGTCATGCCTGCCTGCGCCGACGCGAGCACGTCGTGCCAGCTCCGGCCCGTCCGCGCGAGCTCGCGCACGGACTGCTGGGCGAAGACCGGCCGGAGGCCGCGGCCGGCAGCGCGGACGGCCGCGACATGGCCGGGGGTGGCGAGGCCGAGGCGGTCGCCGAAGCCGAAGGACGGCGCGAGGCCGACGGCCGTCGGCCCGTTCACGTCGCGTCGTCGGCGAGGATCAGGACGCGTGCGGGCGCGCCCGACCCGCCGGCGATCTTCAGGGGCGCGGCCACGAGGACGCCGTTGCGCGGAACGGCTCCGAGGCCGACGAGGCCTTCGACGAGCAGCACGTCGTTGGGAAGGAAGTACCGCAGATGACCGTGCTCCGCGACGATCCGGCCGTCAACCACGGCCGTGTCCGCTGTCGGCGTGTCGGAGCCGACGAGCGTGACGCCGCGGTCGAGGAGCCACGCACACGCCGACTCGTCGAGGCCCGGTGTGTTCGCCGCCCACCAGGCGCCGCGGGGGCGATGGACGTCCCAGCCGAAGCAGAGCAGGGCCGCGTCGCCGGGCTCGAGCGCGACGCGATCCCGGTGCAGCGCGGCTTCGATGTCCGCCGCGGACGCGAGCTCCCCGGGTCCCAGACGGCGGTCGGTCAGGTCGACGAGTCCGTACGGGGCGACGAAGCGGCGCGCGTCGTACGTGTCGATCGTCGCGTCGGCACGACCTGCGAGCGCATGCGCAGGAGCGTCGACGTGGCTGCCCGTGTGCTCGCCGACGCGGAGCGCCTGGGCGAAGTACCCGTCCGCCTCGTGCGTGCGACATGCCTCGATGAGCGGCTCCGGGTGGCCGGGGAACACCGGCGTGTCGTTGTCGAGCACCGGCGAGACGTCGTAGACGCGCGCGCGCCTGATCGCCTCCGCGAGGCCGGTCACAGGGCGATGACGGCCTTGAGCGCGTCGAGTCGGCCCGCCTTCGCCGCGGCGAAGGCGTCGCCGACGCTCTCCAGCTGGTAGCGCGCCACGAGCGCCGTGTCGTCGAGGCCGTCGAGCACGCCGTCTGCGAGAAGCGCCATCGCGGTGTGGAAGTCGGACCGGTCGTACATCAGCACGCCGACGAGGGTTCGGTCGCCGCGCTGCAGCGCCAGGCCGTCGACCGTGAGCGCTGCGGGCGCGTTCCCGACGACGACTGCGCGGCCGCCCTTCCGCGTCGCCGCGAGCGCCGTCGCGATCGTCGCCTCCGAGCCGACGCACTCGAAGACGACGTCGGCGCCTTCGGGTCGGGTGCGCGCGCCGATCTGCGCAACGGCGTCCATTCCCGTCGGGTCGAAGACGCGGAGGCCCGCCTGCTCGGCGACCGCGCGGCGCGCGGCGAGCGGCTCGGCGACGACGACGTCTTCGAAGCCGCGCGCGCGCAGGACGAGCGCGGTGAAGAGGCCGATCGCACCGGCCCCGATCACGGCGCACTGCTCGCCCGGCTGCGGCGCCCCGCGTTCGACGCCGTGCACGGCGACACTGAGCGGCTCGATCAGCACGCGCAGGTGGGGCGGGATCCGCTCGGGGACCTCGAACACGTGCGTGGCGGGGGCGAGAACGTAGTCGGCGAGGCCGCCGAGGCGCTGGCCGCCGAAGAACTCCATGGCCTCGCACAGCTGCTCGCGGTCCGCACGGCAGTGAAAACACCGGCCGCACCCGACGGGCGGGAAGAGCGTCACGGCCGTCCCCGGCGCCGGCCCGGAGCCGTTGCCCGTCGCGGCGACGACGCCGATCACCTCGTGGCCCATGACGATCGGCGGCCGCATGAACGCGTGCGTCCCCGCCCACATCTTCAGATCCGACCCGCAGATCCCGCATTCCTGCACGCGCACGAGCACCTGTCCGTTCGCCGGCGCCGGAGGCTCCGACTGCTGGAGCTCGAAGTGCTGCGCCGCGGTCAGCACCGCCACGCGGCCGGTCACGAGCGCTTCCAGTTCTGAAGGAGGCCCGGCTCCTGCATCAGCGCCTCGACGTCGTCGAGCGCGAGCGGCACGAAGCCGGTCAGGTTCTCCACGCCGTCGTCCGTGACTGCGACCGTGTCCTCGACGCGCACGTACAGGCGCTCGTCGTTCACCCAGATCATCGGGTCGACGGAGAAGACGAGGCCGGGCTCGAGCGGACGGCCGCGGTAGTCGCCGACGTCGTGCACGGCCATGCCGACGGGGTGCGAGAGGTGACCCGCGAACTCGAACGCGTCCTCGAAGGCGGCGCGGTAAGACGCGCGCGAGACGCCGGTCTCCTCGATACGCGCGCGCATGGCGGCGGCGGCGCCGGCCAGGATCTCGTCGGGCGTCACCCCGGGGCGGATCCGCGCCGTGAGCTCTCCGTGGTAGGCGACGACGAACCCGTAGAGCTCGCGCTGCCAGTCGGCGTAACGGCCGTTGACGGGCCACATGCGTCCGATGTCGCTCGTGTAGTACGCGTAGTCGGGCGCGTAGTCCATCAGGACGAGATCGCCGTCCCGAAGCTCGGACGCGTTCGCGCTGTAGTGGCCGTGCCACGCGTTCGCGCCGCCGGCCACGATCGCCGAGTAGCCCGCGCCGCGGGCGCCGCGCCGGCGGTAGACGAAGTCTGCGACGGCCTCGAGCTCGTACTCGAAGACTCCGGGCTCGGTCGACCGCATCGCCTCCATCACCGCCTCGCCGCAGATGCGCGCGGCGCGCCGCATCAGCTCGAGCTCGTGGTCGCTCTTGAGCAGGCGTGCGCTGTCGAGGAACGGCGAGAGGTCGCGGACCTCGGCCTGCGGGAAGCGGCGCCGAATCGCGTCGGCGAGCGCTCCTTCGGCGACGGCCGAGTCCATCAGCGGGTCGCTCGCCGCCCACGCCGCGGCCGCCAATGCCGAGTCGCGGCTCACCGCCTCCGTCTCGGCCGGCGCGAGCGGCGTGTAGACGGGGCGGGCGGCGCGAAAGAGGGAGGAGCCGAGCTCCAGGGTCAGCCGTTCGATCCCGACCACCCGGTCGATCCCCGTCGATGCTTGGATCTCGTCGGCGTCCTCCGCGGACGGCGACGGCCCGTCGGGGCGCTCGCGGAGCGGGTCACGGTGCGGGACGTAGAGCGTGGCCGCGCGGGACCGCCCGTCGAGGACGAGGTATGCGCCCGGCGTCTCGAGCGCCGTCAGGTACCAGAAGTCGTTCGTCTGGCGAAACCGGCGCGACGCCGCGCCCGGCCGCGCGCCGCGGACCAGGGCGATCGCGTCGTCCGGGAGACGGTCGAGGAGCCGCGACCGGCGGTCGCCGAGCTCCGCGGCGGAGGCTGCGGGCGGGGAGGATTCGAGTACGGGCACAGAGATCTTTTCTGGGGTTAGGAATCCCTGACTTCCTGTGAGATCCTAGGCGAGCGCGCCGGATCGGGTCAATGGGCCTGAGTGCCGCCGCGGAGCATCTTGTCGGCGAGAGATATTTTTCACCCGATCGTGGATACCTCAGCCGCCGATCCGGTCCGCGGCGGCCGCCTGCCGCCGGCCGCGACCGTCCTCGGCATCGGCGGCGGCCCGCTCGGCGGGCTCTTCCGGCACGTGCCGGAAGAGGACGCCGTTGCCGCCGTCGAACGGGCCTGGGGGGCAGGCCTGCGCCTCTTCGACGTCGCGCCGCTGTACGGCCACGGCCGCGCCGAGCGCCTGATGGGCGCGGTCCTCCGGACGAAGCCACGCGCGTCGTACGTCCTCAGCACGAAGGTCGGGCGGCTGCTGCGCGAGCGGGGGGAGCGGGAACCGACCGGCTTCGTCGACGCCGACCCGGTGCAGCCCGTTTTCGACTACTCCGCCGACGGCGTGCGCCGCTCGCTCGAGGAGAGCCTCGTGCGGCTCGGAGTCGACCGTGTCGACGTCGTACTGATCCACGACCCGGAGCAACATCTCGACCAGGCGCTCGTCGAGGCGCAGCAGGCGCTCGTGCGCCTGCGCGACGAGGGCATGGTCGGCGCGGTCGGCGTCGGCACGAACTTCGCCGCGACCGTGGCGCGCTTCGCCCGCGAGGCCGACATCGACTGCGCCCTGCTCGCGGGGCGGATCACGCTGCTCGAGAAGTCGGGCCTCGAGGAAGCACTGCCGCTGTGCGCCGAACGGGGGATCTCCGTCGTCGCGGGCGGCGTCTTCAACAGTGGGATCCTGGCCGACGCCTCGCCGGGCGGCACCTACGACTACGCGCGCGCCGACGACGAGACGCGCGGCCGGGTCGCGGTGCTACGGCAGCGGTGCGCGGTGCACGGAGTGCCGTTGACCGCCGCGGCGCTGCGGTATCCGCTGCGCCACGCTGCGGTGTCTGCCGTCGTCGTCGGCGTACGGTCGGCGGACGAGGTCGACGCAAACGTGGCGGCATTCGCGACGGACATTCCGGACGCGCTGTGGGCGGAGCTCGACGATGTCTGACCTCGTCGAGCTGCTGGCGGAGCTCTGCTCTCTCCCGGCGCCGTCCGGGCGGGAGGACCCCGTCCGGCGGCTCCTCGTCGACCGCTGGCGCGACCGCGTGGTGGAGCTCCATGTCGACTCGGTCGGGAACGTCGTCGCGCGCGTCGCGGGTGCAGGCCCCAAGCTCCTCGTGCACGCGCACATGGACGAGATCTCCTACGTCGTCCGGAGCATCACCGACGACGGCTTCCTGCTCCTCGACACCGGCCAGGGGAGACGCAGGGACGGCCCCGAGCTGCGTCACATGATCGGCCGCGACGCGGTCGTCGTCGGTGCAGGCGGCCGCCGTGCGGAGGGCCTGATCGCCGCACCCGCGGGCCACGTCCTCACGCGGGAGCAGCTCGACGAACCGCAGCCCGGCTGGGACGACTTCTTCGTCGACCTCGGCGTGCGATCGCGCGCCGAGGCCGAGGCGCTCGGCGTCCACGTCGGCGCGGGCGTCGTCTTCGCGGGCGCCGCGCGGCGCCTCGGCCGCCGGCTCGTCGGCAAGGCGATGGACGACCGCGTCGCGCTCGCCGCGATCGACCTCCTGCTCGACGAGCTGACGCGCGAGGCGGCGGCATGGGAGCTCTGGGTCGCGGCGACGGTGCAGGAGGAGACGGGCGTGCACGGCGCACGCGCGCTCGCAGCGACCCGGCGATTCGACGCGGCGATCGCCGTCGACGTCGGCCTCGTCGGCGACGTTCCGGGCGTCGGCCGGTCGGAGTACGAGGCGGCGCTCGGAGGCGGGCCGTCGATCGTGCACAAGGATGCGCTCGCGTTCTACGACGCGCGCCTCGTCGACGCGCTGCTCGACGTCGCTGCGCGCGAGGGCATCGCCGTGCAACACGGCGTCTACGCGGGTTACGGCTCCGACGGCGTGCCGTTCCTCGACGCCGGCGTCCCCTCGGCCCTCGTGACCGTCCCCACCCGCTACACGCACACGGCGTTCGAGATGGTGGACGAGCGCGACGTGCACGACCTCGTACGGCTGCTCGCTGCCTTCGTCACCACCCCGACCCAAGGAGAGAGATGAACGCGTTCTGGCACGGTGTCCTTCCTGCGATCACGACGCCGTTCGATGAGCGGCTCGGCGTCGACCACGACCTCGTCGCCGAGCATTGCGAGCGCATGCTCGCCGCGGGGTGCGCCGGTGTGATCCCCGCGGGGTCGCTGGGCGAGGGTGCGACCCTGTCGACCGACGAGAAGGTCGAGCTCGTACGGACGTGCGTCGAGGCGGTCGGCGATCGCGGTGCAGTCGTTCCCGGGATCGCGTCGCTCTCGACCGCCGACGCCGTAAGCCTCGCGGAGCGTGTCGCGGAGGCCGGCGCCGCCGGACTCATGGTGCTGCCGCCGTACGCGTACTCGACGGACTGGCGCGAGATGAGCGCGCACGTGCGCGCCGTCATCTCGGCGACCCGTCTGCCGTGCATGCTCTACAACAACCCCGTCGCCTACACGACGGATTTCGTGCCCGAACAGATCGCCGAGCTCGCGGACGAGCTGTCGAACCTCGAGGCGGTGAAGGAGTCGAGCACGGACGTTCGCCGCGTGACGGAGCTCAGGCGGATCCTCGCGGATCGCCTCGTGCTGCTCGTCGGGGTGGACGACCTGATCGTCGAGGGCGTGCGCGCCGGCGCGGACGGCTGGGTCGCCGGCCTCGTCAACGCGTTCCCCGAGGAGTCGGTGCGTCTCTTCGAGCTGGCCCGGGACGGCCAGACCGCGGCGGCGCGGGAGCTCTACGAGTGGTTCCTGCCGCTTCTCCGACTCGACACCGTTCCGAAGCTCGTCCAGCTGATCAAGCTGGCGCAGGAGCTGACGGGTCAGGGCCCCGCGCGCGTTCGCCCGCCGCGGCTCGAGCTGACGCCCGCCGAGCGGTCGGCGACGGCCGCCGTCGTCGAGGCCGCGCTGGCCGCGCGCCCGGTCGGCTACGCGTCGACGTAGACGGTGATCTGGTCGGTGTAGAACTCGATCGCGGCCCGCCCCTGCTCGTGCGGGCCGAACGCGCTTCCCTTGATTCCGCCGAACGGCACGTGCACGTCGGCGCCCGCCGTCTGCGAGTTGACATGCAGAAGGCCTGCGTCGCATTCCTCGCGGAATCGCGTCGCCCAGCGGAGGCTGCCCGTGAAGATGCCGGCCGACAGCCCGAACGGGACGCGGTTCGCACGGTCGAGCGCGTCGTCGAAATCCTCGAAGGAGTAGAGGCTCGTGACCGGACCGAACACCTCCTCGCACGACAGGAACGCGTCGTCGGCCACGCTCTCGAACACGGTCGGAGCAACGAGGTAACCGGGGACGGCCTCGACGCGCCCGCCGCCTGCGACGACCGTGCCGCCCTCGGCGCGTCCGCGCTCGATCGCTTCGAGTACCTCGTCGAACTGCGACTCGTTGACGAGCGGTCCAACTTCGGTCGCGGGATCGAATGGGTCCCCGACTACGCCGCGCGCGATTCGCTCCCTCAGTGCCGTGCGGAAGGTCGAGTAGACGGCGCGGTGCACGTAGATGCGTCTCGTCGCAGTGCACTTCTGGCCGGCCGACCAGAACGCACCGGCGTAGGCGGCCTCGACGGCACGCGCGAGGTCGGCGTCGTCCATCACGATCAGCGGGTTGTGGCCGCCGAGCTCGAGCTGCACCCGCTTGCCGCCGCGCACCGCGTCGTCGCGAACGCCGTGCCCCGTCTGCACGGACCCGGTGAACGAGATCGCACGTACCTCGGGCGCCTGCACGAGCGCGGCACCCGCCGACGATCCACGTCCCGTGAGCACGTTGAGCACGCCCGGCGGCAGCCCCGCGCGTTCGAAGGCCTTCGCGACGTGGAGCCCCGTCGCCGGGGACTCGTACGCGAGCTTGAGTACGACGGTGTTGCCGTAGACGAGAGCGGGCGCGAGCTTCCACACCGGGATCGCGATCGGGAAGTTCCACGGCGCGATCAGCCCCACCACGCCGAGGGCGCGCCGGGCCGTCGACACCTCGGAGCCGTTCGCGGCCTGCTGGAACCGCTCGCCGGTGGCACGGTGTGCTTCGCCTGCGAAGAAGTGGAGGATCTGAGCGGCCCGCGCGGTCTCGCCGCGCGCTTCGCGAATGGGCTTCCCCATCTCGCGCGTCATGTCCTGCGCGATCTCGTCCGCGCTCGCCTCGATCTCGCGCGCTGCGGCACGCAGGTACGCAGCGCGTTCGGCAAGCGGCAGACGCGCCCAGCCGCGAAACGAGTCGCGCGCGGCCTCGACGGCTGACGCTACGTCTCGGGCCGACGCAGCAGCGTACGTGCCGGTCTGTTCGTCGGGCCGCCACGGACACGTCTTGCGATACGTGTCTCCGTCAGTCGCGGGCAACCACCGGCCGCCGACGAACAGGTGCTCCTGAGCGTCCACCACGAGATATTCCTACCAGCCGGGTATGCGGAACGGGCCTTGGGGTGCCTGCGCCAACGCGGGATGCTTGAACGCTCGCGCCAAGGCTGTTAGGTTCGCGGTCTGCGGCGACGCGTCCCTTCGGACGGGAGGCACGGCCGTGATCCGCAGCAGGTGCTCGCCGCCAACCGCATCGCCACCCGGCGGCCGGTAGGTCGGCGTGCCGAACATCAGCGGCAACGCGGCGATCGACGTCCTCGTCGGGCTGTTCTTCCTCTTCTTCCTGCTGAGCATCGTCTGCTCTGCCGTGAACGAGGCGATCTCGTCGATCCTCAACCTGCGGGCGCTCGACCTCGAACGCGGGATCGTCAACCTGATCGGGTCCGAGCGCGCGAAGCAGTTCTTCGAGCACTGGCGCATTCGGATGCTCTCCAAGCCGCCGGGCGTGATCTTCCGCGGCGTCCGGAAGCCGTCGTACGTCCCCGCGCGTGTGTTCGCAGCGACCCTCGTCGACCTCCTCCACCAGCCGGCCGGTGGGCCGCCGACGACCGACGGGATCAGGGACAAGGTCGCGGAAGTGACGGCAGCTGTCGAGTCGATTCCCGAGCCGCACCTGAAGGCGCTGCTGACCGACGCGTTGACGGCGGCCGTCGGCGACGCCGACGCAATGGTGGCGTCGATCGAGAGATCGTTCGACGACGTGATGGAGCGCGCGAGCGGCTGGTACAAGCGCCGCATCCAGATCATCCTCTTCGTCATCGCGCTCGCGCTCGTCGGCGCGACGAACGCCGACAGCTTCGCGACGGCGCAACGCCTCTGGAAGGACGACGCGGTCCGAGCCGCGGTCGTCGCGCAGGCCGACAGAGCAGTCGCGGCGGGCAAGGCGAACTGCCAGTCGGCCGGCGGCGGCGCGCCCGGCGGCGCGTCCTCGTCGGTGTCGCAGGCGGCCGACTGCGTCACGCAGGTTCAGTCACTCGGGCTCCCGTTCGGGTGGTCGCGCGCGACGTCGCCGCACGACCTCTCGTCCGCGCTCGGGAAGATCGTCGGTCTCCTCGTCACCGTGTTCGCGCTCTCGCTCGGTGCGCCGTTCTGGTTCGACCTGCTCGGCAAGGTCGCGAACCTTCGCGGGTCGGGTCCGGCGAAGCCACCGACCTCGAGCACGAACGCGCCGGTCACCGATTCGTGAGGCGGCTGTGGCTCGTCACGGCGCTCGCCGCGCTCGCGGCGGTCGCGGCTGCAGCCTCCGCCGCCGCGCCCGCGCTTCCGTGCACCGATCCCCACGAGACCCTCTGCGGCGACGGCGGGCCGGCGGGCGACGCGCGGCTCCTTCGCCCACTCGCAGTGACGGCGCGGCCGACGGGCGGCTTCCTCGTCGCAGACGCCGGCAACGACGCGATCCGGTCGGTGAGCGCCTCGGGCGTGATCACGACGGTCGCCGGGATCGGATCGCCGGGCTACACCGGCGACGGCGGCCCTGCGATCTTCGCGCAGCTGCAGACGCCGAACGACGTCACCCCGCGGGCCGGCGGCGGCTTCTTCGTCGCCGACACCGGCAACGGCGTCATCCGCCGCGTGCTTCCGAACGGGAAGATCTCGACGGTCGCCGGCGGCGGGACTACGCCGCCGGCGCCGAGCCCCGTCGACGCGGATACCGTCGCGCTCGTCGAGCCGCGCGGCGTCGCAGCGCTCGCGGCCGGCGGCTTCCTGATCGCGGACACCGGCGCGAACGCGATCCTGCGGGTGACGCCCGACGACCGCGTCCGCGTCGTTGCGGGAACCGGGGCCGCCGGGTACTCGGGCGACGGCGGGCCCGCGACGAACGCGACGATGAACGCGCCGACGCGCGTGCTCCCGGAGGCCGACGGCGCCTTCCTCGTCCTCGACCAGGGCAACGGCGCCGTCCGCCGCGTCTCGGCGAGCGGCGTGATCACGTCGGTGCGAGGAGGGGAGACGACCCTGAACCACGACCTGTTCGGCCAGCTCGCGGTCAACCCAGGCGGCCTGGCCGAGGACGCCGCGGGGGACATCTACGTGTTCGACGACCGGCAGGTCGTGAAGGTGGCGCCGAACGGGAGCAGGCAGGTGATCGCAGGCACCGGCGACTGTGGGAGCTTCGGCGACGGCGGCCCGGCGGCGAACGCGACATTCGCGACGCCGACGGGGCTCGCGCTCGTCGACGGCGGCCTCCTCGTCGCGGACTACAACAACCAGGCGTACGCCGCCGGCAACGTCCGGCTGATCGCGGCGAACGGGACGATCACGAGCGCGGCCGGCAAGGCGAACGATCCCGGCTGCGTCGGCGCGGGCGGCGCGCCGACCGGCGCGCTGTGGCCGATCTTCTACATCACGGCCCCGCGCCAGGCGCGCCGGGCGCGACCGATCGCGATCACCTTCGCCTCGACCGTCGCGGCGCAGTCCGTCCGCACGTCGCTCTGGCAGGGATCCCACCGCATTCGCAGCGTCACGCGGCCCGGCAAGCTCGGGATGAACGTGGTCACGCTCGCTCCGGGCGTCCCGTCCGGCGTGTACACGATGGAGATCAAGGCGGCTGCGACCCTGCCCGACAACAACGCGGACGGACCGCCGACCGTCACGCTCTCGAAGCGGTTCAAGGCGCCGCTGGTCGTTCGTCGATGACGACCGCGGACGCTGCGCCGAGCCGCTTCCGCCACCTGCGCTCCGCGTTCTCGATGAGCGGCACGATGCTGACGGCGCTGCTCGCGCTCGTCTCCGGCGGGCTTGCGCTCTTCTTCCAGCTGCGGCCCGACCTGCAGCCCGACCCGCGCACCCACCTCGGCGCGACAGCGGACGTCTTCGCGGTCGACGGCGACATCTCGCTGAAGACGTTCCTCGCCCGCCGCGCCGCGATCGTCTCGCCGGCGGAGCTCCGCTCGGAACGCGCCGCCTACCTCGCGAGCGCCGGCGGCTCGCCTGCGCTCCTGACGCTCCCCGGCGAGGACGTCTACGTCGAGCTCACCGTCGAAGGGTTCAAGTCGCGGTCGATCGCGCTGCTCGCATCGATGTACGACGCGAGGACGAAGCGCCGGTTGCGCGTGCTCGACGACGTTCCCGTCTTCTCGGAGCGCCTGAGCTCCCCGAGCGCCCGGTCGGTGGTCGAGTTCTGGCTGCCCGCGCCGCCGGTGACGACGAGCAGGTACTTCGTCCGGATCGCCGTGTATCACCGCGGCGACGGCGTGCTGCTCGCGATCGCCGACAGCCCGCCGGTGCGTGCAACGGGATGAGCACACCGGCCGACTCGATCGTCGCAGGGATTCGCACCGACATCGCGCGGGTCGTCCGCCGGGCCGCAGGGCGGCCCGACGACGAGGCGCTCTGGCGGAATGTGCGCCGCGAAGCGGACGACATCGCGTTCGCGGCGTGGCGAAACGGCGCGCTCGTCGGCAGTCGGCCGGAAGAGGCGTTCTTCGTCCGCTGCGACCGGACGACGATGACGCAGGACGACATCGACAACGGCCGCCTCGTCGTCCTCGTCGGTCTCGCGCCGGTCAAGCCCGCCGAGTTCGTGATCTTCCGGATCGAGCAGCTGCTGCGACCGTGGCGCCCGCGACGGTAGCCGACGTCATCGCGCGGATGGAGTCGCTCCTCCATCCGCTCGCGCGGAGCGACGGCGTCGGCTGCTTCGTCCGTGTCTACCTCGCGGTGACGCAGGGCGTGCAGGAGGAACTCGGCGCGGCGACGTTCGCGGACCCGGCGTTCATGGCTGCGCTCGACGTGCGCTTCGCCGACCTTTTCCTCGCCGCGGCGGCCTCGGCGACGCGCGACGCGACGGCCGTCCCGCGCGCTTGGGCGCCGCTCTTCGACGCGCGTGCGCGCCGCGGCATCGCGCCGCTGCAGTTCGCGCTCGCGGGCATGAACGCGCATATCAACCGCGACCTGCCGATCGCGCTCGTGGAGACCTGTCGCGAGCGCGGCGTGCCGCTCGAGGAAGGGTCGCCGCAGCATGCGGACTACGTCCGCGTCAACGCGCTGCTCGCGTCCGTGGAGGCGCGCATCAAGAACGAGTACGTCACGGGCTTCCTGCACGACGTCGACCGCCTGCTCCACCGGGTCGACCGCCTCGACGACGTCGTCGCGATGTGGGACATCGCGCGCGCCCGCGACGCTGCGTGGACGAATGCCGAGGCGCTGTGGGCGCTCCGGGACGAGCCCGCGTTGTCGGTGCGCTACCTCGCGACGCTCGACCGCACCGTCGGGCTCGCCGGACGAGGCCTCTTGACTCCCGCCGACACGTGGCTGCAGAAGCTCGGGCGGCTGCTGCGACGTTGACGGCCCGGACGCCGCCTGGTTTAGTCGAGCACGGCCCCGAGGCGGCGTCGGGCGCGCGCGAATCACTGCGGCCCGTCGACAAGGAGGAGTGGTGTCTCGCTGGCCGTTCTCGCTCTACGACAACGCAGCCGAAAGGCTCGACCGCCGCGTCGGCTGGGACAAGTTGCCGCTGCCGATCGCCATGCTCGTCCTGATCGGGCTCCGCAACATCCTCCGCGCCAAGAACCTCTTCGACACGGGGCGCGGCCCGCTCGACAAGCCCGACGTCTCCGACCATCCGCGGTACCTGACGGCACGGACGCTCGACGGGACGTTCAACAACCTCGACGACCCGCTGATGGGCAGCCTCGGCAGTCGGTTCGGCCGCAACGTGCCGCTCGAGGCGACGGTGCGCGAGAAGAACCCGCTCGACCCGAACCCCCGCCTCGTCAGCCGCGAGCTCCTGACGCGCAAGGAGTTCATCCCCGCGACGACGCTCAACCTCCTCGCGGGCGCATGGATCCAGTTCGAGGTCCACGACTGGTTCAGCCACGGCAAGAACGAGGCCGAGAACCCGTGGCTCGTGCCGCTCGACGCCGACGACCCGTGGCCCGAGCACCCGATGCAGATCGCGCGCACACGTCGCGATCCGAGCAGCGACCCGAATGGGCCGCCGACGTTCGTCACCGACGACACCCACTGGTGGGACGCGTCGCAGGTCTACGGACGCGACCCCGCGTTCGCACAGGCGCTGCGAACGGGCGAGCACGGCAAGCTCCGGATCGACGACCGCGGACTGATCCCGCAGGAGATCGAGGCGCACGTCGACCTCGCCGGCGTGGCAGGCAACTTCTGGATCGGTCTCGCGCTGCTGCACTCGCTGTTCATGCGCGAGCACAACGCGGTCTGCGACCGCCTCCACGCCGCGCACCCCGAGCTCGGCGACGACGAGCTCTACGACAAGGCACGGCTCGTCGTCGCTGCGCTGATGGCGAAGATCCACACCGTCGACTGGACGCCGGCGATCATCGCGCACCCGACGACGGTGAGAGCATTGCGCACGAACTGGTGGGGGCTCGAGGGCGAGAAGCTCGATCGCCTGATCGGCCGGCGCACCTCGAACGAGGTGATCCGCGGCATCCCCGGCTCGCCGACCGCCCTCCACGGCGTGCCGTACCAGCTCACCGAGGAGTTCGTCGCGGTGTACCGGATGCACCCGCTGATTCCCGACGAGTTCAGCTTCCGGTCGCTCGACGGGAACCGGACGCTGCAGGAGCGCACGCTCCCCGAGGTGGGCGTCCTGCACGTGCGGGAACGGCTGACCGAGATGTCGATGGCCGACGTTCTCTACTCGTTCGGCACATCGCACCCCGGCGCGATCACGCTGCACAACTACCCTCGCTTCCTGCAGCACTTCGATCGCGCCGACGGGTCGCTGATCGACCTCGCATCGATCGACGTGCTCCGCGTCCGCGAGCGCGGCGTGCCGCGGTACAACGAGTTCCGTCGGTTCCTGCACCTGAAGGCATACGACACGTTCGAGGAGATGGCGGACACGCCGGAGCACGCGGAGGACCTGCGCCGCGTCTACAGCGATCCGGAAGAGGTCGACGCGATGATCGGCATGTACGCGGAGCGGAAGCCGAAGGGCTTCGGGTTCAGCGACACGGCGTTCCGCATCTTCATCCTGATGGCGTCGCGGCGGCTCGAGAGCGACCGGTTCTTCACGCGCGACTACCGCCCCGAGATCTACACGAAGGAAGGGATCGACTGGGTCGAGAGCAACTCGATGCGCACGCTCCTCCTGCGCCACTTCCCGGAGCTCGCGCCCGCGCTCGACGGCGTCGCGAACCCGTTCGCGCCGTGGACGGCGGCCGCCGCGCGATGAGGGAGCTCGCCCCCGGCGTCCACAGCCTCGGCCACGGGAAGGGCGGCCGCGTCCGCGCCTTCCTCGTCGAGAACGCCGGCGAGCTCACGCTGATCGACACGCTCTTCGAGGGCGACGGGCACCTCGTCCTGCAGGCGATCCGCGCGCTCGGGCACGCACCGTCCGACCTGAAGCGGATCGCGATCACGCACGGCCATCGCTCTCACCTCGGCGGGCTCGCCGCGCTCAAGCGCGAGACGGGCGCGACGGTGTACGCGCACGAGTGGGAGGCGGACATCGTCGGCGGCGACCGCCGCGCGCAACCCGTGAGCATCCTGCCGCGGCAGTCGCTGAAGTTGATGCCGTTCCAGCTCGGCCTCTGGCTCGGCCTGCCGAGGCACGAGCCGTGCCCCGTCGACGAGCTCCTGGACGAGGGCGACACGCTCGGCCCCTTCCAGGTGATTCATGCCTCCGGGCACTCGCCCGGGCACCTCGCGTTCTGGTGGCCCGAGCGAGACTTCCTCGTCGTCGGCGACGCCGTCGCGACGTGGCCCGAGCTCTGTCCCGGCTGGCATGCGTTCAACCTGAACAAGGTGCAGCACCACGCGACGCTGCAGCGTCTCGCGTCACACGAGCCCGCGGTCGTCGGCGTCGGTCACGGCGAGCCGATCACGACCGGAGCTGCGGACACGCTTCACGGCATTGCGGCTGCGCCCGTGCCCTGACCGCCGTCTTGCTTCGACATCAGCCGGCCCGACCGGATCGTCTCCGCCATGTCCTTCGACTGCTCGCGGTAGAAGCTCCCGTCTTCGAACTGGATCGCCGGGTAGAGCGGCTGCCCGGTTCCCTCGATCACGGCGGTGCGGTTCTTCCGTCCCGGCCACGGTCCCTTGACGATCTCGTAGTCGATGCCCTGTTCGTCGAGCGCCTTCTGGACCTTCCAGCAGGGATGCCCCCCGATCTTGATCCACACGTTCGGGCAGCGGTGCAGCTTGACAGCCATTCGGCCTCCTTCGGTCGAGGCCGAGCCTCTCACGTCGAGCCGCCGCTTACCAGCGGCGACGCGCGACGCGCCAGCTGTCGGCGCCGAGACACAGCGCGGCGGCGGTGAGCGCGGCGACGATCGTGGCATAGGTCGACCGCGACGCGACGGCGAACGCAGCGGCGACCGCGACGACGACGAGCACGTACACCGCGACCGCGATGGGCCCCGAGCGGGGCGGGGCGACTGGGCGCACGGCCGTGACGGCCGCCGGCCGCGCGCGACTTGCCGCCTCGAGCTCGAGGCGCGCGCGCCGTTCGCGCTCGGCCGCCGCCTTCGTGCGCTCGATCTCGTCGCGGAGCGCTTCGACCACGTCGTGCGTGTCGTCGTCGGGCGCACGCACGACGTCGAGCCTCTCCGGCTCGGGCAGCACCGCGGTCGACTCCCGCGCGAACGCGAGCTCGTACCACTCGTCGCCGTCGCTCTCCGCCTCCGTCCACCCCGCGGCGAGGAGCTCGCGCGTCACCTCGTCGAGCGCGGCCCGCGCTTCTTCGGTTCTGTCCGGAACGGCGCCGCGCCGGCGGATCGGCGACGATTCCGCCGCGACCCGCGGCGGGTCGCCGACGACGGCCTGAAAGCGGCCGCGGACATAGCCGTTCCACCAAACGACACGGCACGTCTCGAGCACCGTGGCCTGTGTCACCGCGCCACCATCCGGCCGAGGTGCAAGCGCACGGCGGCGAGGATCGCGTTCGCGCCGACGAGCATCGCGAGGACGACGACCTCGAGCAGGCGGATCGCGCCGCCGCGCGTGATCACCGCCTGCGCAGCGGCCACGCGGCCGGGCGGGCGGACGGTCACGTCTGGCGCGTGCAGACGCGGTTTCGTCGCGGTCGCGTGCGGCGAGGCGGCGCTCGGCGCCGTCGGCGGGAGCGGCGTCCGCAGGTGGACGTGGGGGAGGGCGATGCGGGCCGTCTCGGCGATCTGCGTCACGAGACCTGCGGATCGGGCGGCGCCGGCGACGCCGACGATCGCGAGCGCGAGGAGCGCGGCGAGCTCCCCGGCCGGCACGGACGGCTCCTTGCGCGCGACCGATGCGGTGCGGCGCCAGACGAGCGGCTCGAACCGCGTGGGCGGGTGAAGCACGCGTGCGGGCGGCCGGACGGAACGCGCCGTCTGAGCCGCCGCGCGCGCGCGGATCCGGGCGCGAACCCGCGCGGACGAGCGCGGCGCCGAGCGGTGTGCGCGCGTCACAGCGGACACGCGGCGCGGTGCGGGCGTCGTGCTCGCAGCCGTCGTGGTTGCGCTCGGCGCGGCCGCAACCGGCGCCGGCGCAGGCATGGGCGCAGGCACGGGCGCGGAAGCAGGGGGAGGGGCAGGCGCCTGCTGCTGCGGCACGGCCGGTGCGGAGACCGTTGGCACGTGCACCGGAGGCGGCGTGACGGGCGCAGGGACGGTCGGCGCGGGCTGCGTCGTCACCGGGAGCGAAACGGTCGGCGCCGGGACCGAGACCGTCGGCGTCGGCACCGAGACGGTCGGGAGCGCGACGGTCGTCGTCGGCAGGCCCGGCAGCGTGTCGCCGTAGGCGGCAGACGCGATCCCGCTGACCGCGAGCAGCGCAAAGCCGGCGAGCACGAGCGCCTTCCGTCTGATCATGACCATTGAGGAAACGGACGAGGGACGCCGCCGGTTACTGCGGCCGCGACGCCCTGGGGCAGCTCGTCGCTGCCCCAGGGCGTCCGCCGTCAGCCCGTGATCGGGACGTCGTCGGCCGCGCCGGCGCAGTAGCCTGCGCCGCCGGCGGAGTCGTTGCTCCACAGGCTCTGCACGGGGTACTGCTTCCCGTCGTTGCCGACGATGTTGTTGAGGCCACCGGGAACCGTCGACGGGCTCGCGATGCCCTCGGTGTATCCGACCCACGCGCACTTGTCGCCGTTCTCGTACGCGGAGTAGTCGTACCAGCCGCCGAGGTTCTGTCCGTTCACGACGTCCTCGGCACCCGGGTCCGTGATCGTCTCCTCGATCTCGTGGCCCAGCACGATCGTGAAGCCGTCCAACCGGCCCGCGTAGTAGCCGGCGTTCACGGAGTTCTCGCCGCACCCCGCGCCGTTGTTCAGCACGTACGGCATGTTCGTGAACGAGATGCCCGGCTGCACGCCCGGATACGTCGACGGCTGCGTGTAGTCGTGCCATGCGCAGTAGCCGACGCCGCCGTTGAACCCGGCCTCGTTGTACTTCTGCGGCTGCGCGATCACGATCTGCGAGTTGTCGAGATCGGTGATCCCGAAGTGCGCGACCGCGCGCTGTGCCTCCTGCGCGAGCTCGAGGCCGCTGAGGTTGTCGTGGATCGGCGTCGTGTCGTCGTACCAGACGCCGCCGAACACGTTCGTCGGGTTCTGGATGTAGGAGGTCACGCCGTTCACGACCTGGTAGTACTGCGTCGAGACGCCGGCCCAGTTGGTGCCGCCCATTGCCTTGACGAACGCGGTCATGCGCGCGGCCGCGCCGTCGGGATCGTTCGCGGGCATGCCCGGGGTCGTGTGGTCGAACGCGCCCGGCTCGCCCCACCCCCAGTAGACGATGTAGATCTTCGGCGTCACCTGAACGTGCCCGCCGAAGTACGCCATGTTCACCGGCGCCGGCTCGCCCGCGACGGGCGGCCCGGTCGGCGCGCAGCACACCGGCGGCGGCTGCAACGCCGCGGCGCCGACGTGGCTCGCGTCGGGCATGTAGATCGGCTTGTGCACCGAGGTGCCGCCCGACGCAGCGGAGCTCCCCACCAGGAGGAGCGCGGCGGCGACCGTGCAGACTGCTGCGACTCGCTTTCTCATTCGGTACGTCCTTTCGTCATTTCGTGACCGTGAACGGCTGCGCTGCGGCCGCCCCGGTGTCGAATCCCTGCGTTGCGCGTGCGTAGACCGTGTGCGTCCCGAGTCCCGGCGTCGGCACTGCGACGCTCCACGTCGTGCCGGCGATCCGCGCGGGCACCGGGCTCGCGAACGACGGGTCGTCGAGCGAGACCTGCACCGACTGCGCGAAGCTCGCCGACCACGACGGCACGTCGAGCCACGACCTGCCCGAGTTGCCGATGAACCCGCTGAACGCGTACGGCCCCTCCACGTGCACGCGCAGGTCGAGGCCGCTCAGATCGGCGCGGTCGAGCGCGCCGTTCGGCTGGATCGTGAAGGCGACGGGATAGTCGGTCTGCGTCGGGGTGACGACGAACGTCTCGGTGTCGGAGCCGACCGGAACCCCGCTCCCCTGGTAGAGCGCTTCGAGGTCGACCTTCAGCGTCAGGACTCCGGCGCCCGCCGCGACCGGGTCCGTGATGCCGAAGCTCTCGAGGTCGATCGTGCCGTTGACGGCGCGGCTCCCGTCGAGCGTCAGCGGCATCCCGTCGGTCGACGGGTAGTCCACGAACGCGCCCTGGTCGACCGTCCCGCCGGCTCCGACGAACGAGCTGAGCACGAGGCCGCAGCCGTCGCCGGCGTCGGTCCCCGAGGCGACGCTCAGGTGCGGATTGTCCGCCGACGTGCCGCAGCCGTCGCGTCGGAGGTAGAACCGCGTCGTCTGTGAAGCGGGTGTCGCGAACCCTGCCGTGCCCGCAACGGCGACGTACGTCGTGCGGCGTGCCGAGATCTTCTGGCCGGCCGTCGGGCTCGTGATGGTCACGCCGGGACCGGACGCCGCCACGGCGGCGCCGGCCGCGAGGGCGGCCGCCGCGATCAGGGCGGCCGCCCACGTTGCCTTGCGCATTGCGCTCCTTTTCTCGGTCAGCGGCCGAGGACGCACCCGTTCCCGGTGGCGTCGTAGGCCTCGTTGCTCCACAGCGGCTGCACGGCGAACTGGTGCGAGCCGAGCGTGATGTTCGACGTGGACGCGTCCCACGCGCACTTGTCGCCGTTCTCGGAGCCCTGCGCGTCGAGCCATCCGTCCTGCCAGCTCGCGATGTTGTCGGGATCCGTCACGGCCTCGGCGTACTCGTGGCCGGTGACGATCGACCAGCCGTCGAAGATGCCGTTGCCGAACGCGTTCGACGTCGCGTTGACGAAGTGCATGCCGCATCCGCTCGTGCCGATGCCCGGCCAGTTCTCGTTCTGCCACGGGATGAACGCGTACTGGAGGCGGTACGGGTTGCCGAGCCCGTCGACGCTCGACGTCTGCGAGTGGTAGCCGCAGTACACGGGCTGCCCCGTCGCGATCGTCGTCGGCGGCGTCAGGATGATGTACGTCGCCTGGGCGTCGTACCCGAAGTGGGCCGACGCGCGCATCGCCTCGGCCGCGATCGGGTCGTCGGCGACGTTCTCCGCCAGGCCGGCCGCGATGATGTCGTCCGGAACGGGTGTCGGGTCGACCCACACGCCCTTCAGCTGGTGCGTCGGGTTCGTGACGAAGCCGGCGCCTCCGACGCAGCTCGCCGAACCCGGGAGCAGCTCGTTGCAGTACTGCGTCTGGATGTTCGCCCACGGGCTGCCGCCGACGTTCGCGAAGAACGACTGCACGTAGTTCTGCAGCGTCTTCGAGGAGTACAGCTTCCCGTCGGTGTCGGCGGTCTGGAAGCCGGTCGCCCACTGCGGCCCCCACCAGATGAGATAGACCGCCGGCTTCTGCTCGACGCCGATGGCGCCTGCGCCGGCGTTGCCGCCGTGCCAGACGAGGTCGTTCGCCGTCGAGTCTGCGGGCGTCGACGTCGGGCCGAGGCCCTGGCCGGGTGCCCAGAAGAAGTGCTTCTGCTGCGTCAGGATCGGGCCGACGTCTGCCGACGCGCTCGGGATGATCAAGAGCGCCGCCGCTCCGGCGACCGCCGCGAGCGTGAGGAAGGTGCGAGTCAAGCGGAACCTCCTGTGGATCGGTGACACCCTGAAAGCGGTGGATACCCGTCCGGGAGGTGTGTAACCATGCGCGGTGGTGACAATTGAACCGTGGATCAACCCGACGTCACACCGCTCACGGCGCTCGGCCTGACGGGGTACGAGGCGAGCGCGTACGTCGCGCTGACCCGGCGCGGACGCGCGACGGGCGCCGAGGTGGCGCGTCTCGCGGGACTGCCGCGGCAGCGGATCTACGACGTCCTCGACGGGCTCGTCGGCCGCGGGTTCGCGACGATCGAGCCGGGGCGGCCGGCGCGGTACACGGCGGTTGCGCCGCGGGAGGCCGTCGCGGCGCTCGTCGCGCAGCGCCGCGTCGAGCTCGAGCGGCTCGAGCGCGAAGCCGACGACGTCGTCGCGCGTCTCACGCCGACGTTCCACGAGGGTCGCGACGCGAACGATCCGCTGGCCTACATCGAAGTGCTGCGCGAGCCCCGCGCGATCGCGGCGCGGTTCGCCGAGCTGCAGTCGGCTGCCGCGCGCGAGATCCTCGTGTTCACGAAGCCGCCGTATGCGGTCGAGCCCGCCGAGAACGTCGCCGGGCTACGGCTCCTCGAGCGCGGCGTCGAGGCCCGCAGCATTTACGAGCGCTCCGTATACGACGACGACGCGGTCGTCGACGCCGTCCGCGCGTTCGTCGAGGCGGGAGAGCAGGCACGCGTCGTCGACGAGCTGCCGCTCAAGCTCGTGCTGATCGACGAGCGCGTCGCGCTCTTCACGATGGAGGATCCCGTCGCCGGCTCGGGCGACCTTACGATCATGATCGTCGAGCATGCGGCGTTCGCGCGGCTGCTCAAGCTCGGGTTCGAGCACGCGTGGGCGCAGGGTCATCCGTTCTAGGCGGCGCGCGCCCAGCCGATCGCCGGCGCGACGTGACGCGCGATCGTGTCGAGCATCGCGGCGTTGTACTCGACGCCGAGCTGGCTCGGCACGGTGAGCAGGACGGTGTCCGCCGCCTGCACCGCGGCGTCCCTGGCGAGCTCCGCCGCGACGCGGTCGGGTTCGCCCGTGTAGCTCCGGCCGAAGCGGCTGATCGAGCCGTCGAGCCACCCGACCTGGTCCTCGTTCGCGTCGCTTCCGAAGAGACGCCGGTCGAGGTCGGACGTGATCGGGATGACGCTGCGGCTGACGGAGATGCGCGGCTCCCGGTCGTGGCCCGCCTTCGCCCAGGCGTCGCGATAGAGAGCGATCTGCTCGGCCTGCAGCTCGTCGAACGGCACCTTCGTGTCCTCGAGTAGCAGCGTCGAGCTCATCAGGTTCATCCCCTGCTCGCCGGCCCAAACCGCGGTGTCCCGCGACCCTGAGCCCCACCAGATGCGCTCGGCGAGGCCGGGCGACTGAGGCTGGATCGCAAGCAGCGCCTCTGAACGACGGCCGCCCGCGTCGGCGCGCGCGACACCCGCGCCCGCGATCGCGGCGCGGAACGCAGCCGTCTTCGCGCGCGCCTCGTCCGGATCGACGGAGTAGCCGAACGACTCGGCTCCGCGCCACGCCGGCTCCGGCGAGCCGCGGCTGACGCCGAGCTGGAGTCGGCCGCCCGCGAGGAGGTCGGCAACCGCTGCGTCTTCCGCCATGTACAGCGGGTTCTCGTAGCGCATGTCGATCACGCCGGTGCCGATCTCGATGCGGCTCGTGCGGACGCCGATCGCGGCGAGGAGCGGGAACGGTGCGGACAGCTGCCGCGCGAAGTGGTGCACGCGCACGAACGCGCCGTCGATGCCGATCTCCTCTGCGGCGACGGCGAGCTCGACCGTCTGCGTGAGCGCGTCGGCGGCCGTGCGCGTCATCCCGCCGCCCGGGTGCCAGTGGCCGAACGAGAGAAAGCCGATCCTCTTCGGGTGCGGCATCCGGCTCAGACGGCGAACGAGACGCCTTCGCGTCCGAGCTCCACGCTGCGGCCCGCGAGTGTCGACGCCTTTGCGCACATGCGCTCGAGCGTGTCGTCGTCGTGCGTCGGGTCGTGGTGCACCATCACCGCGCGGCCGGGTGCGGCCTCGCGCACGGCCGACGCGAAATGGTCGATCGAGCTGTGCCCCCAACCGCCGCGTGTCGCGTACTCGTCGGCCGTGTACTGCGCGTCGTGGAAGAGGACGTCGGCGCCCGCCGCGAGCTCGAGCCCCGACGTCGGGTCGAGCCCCGGCTCGTTGTCGGGGATGAAGGTGAACACGCGGCCGTCCTCCTCGATGCGGTAGCCGTACGTCGTGCCGGGATGCCGCACGCGCGCGGCGGTCACGTTCAGCCCGTCGAGCTGCCAGGTCTCCTCGCCGCACTCGTGGAACTCGATTCGCTCGCCGAACTGCTCGAACGGGAGCGGGAAGAGCGGCGGCGACAGGTACGCGGCGACGCGTTCGGAAAGCGACGGCCCGTCCTGCGCCGGCCCCCAGATCGTGATCGCGCAGTCGCTGTCGAAGAGCGGCGCGAAGAAGCCGAGCCCCTCGACGTGGTCGAGGTGCAGGTGCGTCAGGATCAGGTCGATCCGCGCCGGGCGCTCCGCGAGCGACAGGCCGAGCGGCCGGATGCCGGTGCCGCCGTCGAGCACGACGAGCCGTCCGCTCTGCGTCCGCACCTCGACCGAGGTCGTGTTGCCGCCGTACCGGACCGTCGAGGGGCCCGGCGTCGCGAGCGACCCGCGGCACCCCCAGATCGTGACCTGCATTCAGCGCTGCTCGAGCTCGCGCGTCCGCCGCGCCATCGCCTCGAGCAGCGGCCATGCGATCTCCGCGTGCGACTCGACGAGCGGGCGGAACTGCCACGGCGTGAGCCCGTACGCAAGGCCGTCGCTCGTCGCCGTGATCGTCGCCGTCCGGACGCCGCCGTCGATCAGCGCGATCTCGCCGAAGTAGTCGCCGGCGCCGAGCGTGCGCCGCGATTGGCCGTCGACGGTGACGTTCGCGCTGCCCGACTCGAGCACGAAGAACCCGACGCCGCTCCGGCCCTCGGCCGTCAGCTCCTGGCCCTCGGTGAACCGGCGCTCCGCCATCTCGTCTGCGATCGACTGCAGCTGCTTCTCCGGGACGTTCTGGAAGAGCGGAACCTTCTTGAGGAGTTCGATGGGTGCGGACATGGTGCGAACCCTACAACGCTCACACGGAGAGGACAGCACCGCGCGACACGACGACCGTCTCCGCAGCGGTCCGCGTGCGGTCGTGGCCCGTCACGGCGGCGACGAAGCGGTGGGCGTCGAGCGCCCACAGCGTCACGGCCGACTCCGCGCGCACGGTCGCGGTCCGCGGGACGCCCGCCAGCACCGCGATCTCGCCGACGAACGCCGGCGCGGTCTCGATCTTCGTGCCGGTTTCGAGGTCGATGGCGACCGCGCCGGCGGCGACGATGTAGAAGCGGTCGCCGCGGTCGCCGCGCGTGAACAGCGTCGCGCCCGCGGCGAGCTCGACGCGCTCGAGCGCAGCGGCGAGCGCTTCCTGCCGCTGCAGCGGGAGGGGCGCGAGGAACGGCACGCTCGCGATCGCCTCGAGTTGCTCCGTCGGGACGCGCGCGGCGGCGTCGACATGTGCGAGGGCGCGGCGCGTGAGCAGGACGAGCGCGGGGAGGACGACGCCGGCGGCGAGCAGCGCGCCGCGGGACCCAGCGACGTGCACCACGAACGGTGTCGCCAGCGCGCCGATCCCGAGCGCGCCGATCACTGCCGACTCGAGCAGGCCGAAGACGCGGCCGGCAACGGCGGGCGGCGCTGTGCGCTGCAAGAGCGTGACGGCCGCGATGTCGACGATGCTGTTTCCGACGCCGAGGATTGCGAGGCCGACGAGCGCCGCCCAGGTGTGCGGCAGGGCCGCGATCAGCACGAACGGCGCCCCGAACAGGAAGAGGCCGAGCGAGAGGTCGGAGCCGGGGCGCCGGCGCGCGACGAGCGCGAGCGTGACGCCTGCACCGACGAGCGCGCCGACACCGGTCGCGGTCTCGAGGTAGCCGACGCCTGCGTTGCCGAGCGACAGGAGCTGCAGTGCGACGACGACGACGAGGACGTTGTACGCGCCGGCGACGAGCGTCTGCGCGCTGTAGAGGCCGATCAGGAGCTGCAGCCGCGGCTCGTTGCGCACGGCGCGGAAGCCGGCGGCAAGGCCGGTGTCCTCCCTCTCGCTCTCTTCGGCCGCGCGGTGCTCGGTCGGGGGGATCCGCGCGACGAACGACGCGCTCCAGAGATACAGCGCGGCGACGAGGGCGAAGCCGGCGGTCGTGCCGCCGACTGCGAGCACGAGCGCGCCGAGCGCCGGCCCGGCGAACGCGCCGACGCTGTCGAACGTGCTCGACGCGACGTTGGCGGCGGTCAGCTCCTCGGGCGACCGCGCGAGCGTCGGGATGAGCGACGCCTCGGCGGGACGGAAGATCGTGCCGACGACCGACGTGAGCGTCGCGAGGACGTACACGAGCGCCGACGACCCCGCCGCCGCCGCGGCAGCCGTCGCTGCGACGGTCGCGACGCGCGAGAGGTCGGCGGCGACCATGACGCGCTCCTGCCGGTACCGGTCGGCGAGCGACGCGGCGAACGGCGCGACGGCGGCCGACACCGAGAGCCGCGCGAAGAGGACGACGCCGACTGCGGTCGCGCCGCCGTGGTGGTAGCAGTAGACGGCCACGACGACCGAGCCGGCGTACAGCCCGAGGGCCGACCCGCCGTAGGCCAGCGTGATCCGGCGCAGCCCCGTATTTCCGAAGACGCCGCGGAGCGCCGCGGTCGCGCCGACCAGATGCTCCCGCAGCGTGCCCACCGCTCCGAGGATTGCATCGTTTGACGCGATTGGCAAAGGCAGGGAAGATTTCCATCCCGCTGCGCGTCTAGTGGGGGTCAGAGCAATTCCGGACAGGAGGACGCGGAAATGTCGGAGGATCGCGACCGGCTCATCAAGCAGAACGACGAGACCGAGCAGGACGACGTCGAGGCGCACAAGCTGAAGGCGCCGGGGGCAACCGACGAGCCGGGCATGGACGACGACGACGTCGACGCGCACGTGCTCAAGCGCGACGCGTAAGACGCCGAGGGCACGTACGTCTAGGAAGGGCTCCCACGGGAGCCCTTCTTCATGGACCTACGCGAGGACGCGAGCGAGCGCGTCGAGCAGCGCCGTGCCGGCTGACCGGCGCGGCTCCTCGAGCCGCTCGAGCGCGGCGGCGACCGCGGCGACCGCCGCCGCCTCGGGATCGCCGGCGAGCGCGGCGCGTGCGCGCCGCACCCCGCGCAGTACCGACAGCGCCGCCGACGCCTGAGTGGCGAACAGGCCGAGCAGCTCCATCTCGGCGAGCGAGAACGTGGCCTGCGCGGGCCGGTCGAGCACCTGCAGGACGCCGAGCGGGTCGTCGTCGTGCAGGAGCGGCACCGCCATCATCCCCTTCGGCGCGTAGCCCGTCTGCTCGGCGACGTCGCGCGACCAACGCGGGTCGTTCTGCACGTCGGAGAGGACGAGCGGCGTGCGCGACGACAGCACCCACCCGGCGATGCCTTGCGAGGACGGCATCCGCCGGCCGACGAGGCCCTGCTCGTCCTCGCCGGCGACGGCGGCGAACACGAGCTCGTCGGCGTCCTCGTCGTAGAGGAAGATGGACGACGCCTTCGCGGCGAAGATCGCGCGCGCGACGATCGTGATCGAGCGGAGCAGCTCCGCGAACGCCTCCTCGGTCGGCAGCACGCCCGCGGCGACCGCGGCCTCGAGACGGTCGTCGGCCACGCGTCATCCTCCCACGTTCGTCGCGATCAGCGACAGCACGGTCTTCACCTGGAACGGCGTCAACCCGGGATGCTTGCCAAGGACGAGCGCCGCGATGCCCGCGATCGCGGGCGTCGCGAAGCTGTTGCCCGTCGCGCGGATCGTCGTGCCGCCGAGCCAGGCGACGTCGACCTCGACGCCGCGCGCGAAGAACTCGACGGGCGGCGTCGGGTTCGCGTAGAAGACGAGCGGGTCGGCCTCTTCGTGGCTCCCGACCGAGATCACGGAGGAGAAGCGCCACGGGTACGACTCGACCGGCATGTTGTGTGCGGACGCGACGAGCACCGTGCGCTGGAAGTACGCGGAGTCGGCGAGCTCGTGCAGCGCTTCGCTGAGGTCGCGCTTGGTCGTCGAGAGGCTCATGTTGACGACGTCGAAGCCCTCGGAGATCGCCCAGCGGAGCCCGGCGAGCAGCGTCTTCGACGAGCCCTTGAAGCCGGCGCCGAGAACGCGGGCGGAGTAGATCTCGGCATCGGGCGCGAGCTCGCGCACGACGCCGGCGCACGCCGTGCCGTGACCGCACAGGTCGCCTTCGGTGTCGGCTGCCGTCACCGGCTCTCCGTCCTCGCCGCGCGAGACCACGACGGCCCCGTGAACCGTCCCGACGCGCGGGTGGTCGGGCTCGACGCCGCTGTCGAGGATGCACACGCTGACGCCCGCGCCCGTCGAGCCGCCGATCGCCCACTCCCTGTCGACGCGGTCCGGCAGCGGGTTCGCGACGGCGATCGACGCAGCCGCTTCGCGTGACAGCGACCACGCGGGGAAGAGGCGTTCGTCGGCGGCCTCGGTCACGCGCCCGCCGCGCGTGCCGCCGCCTCGGCGCGTCCCGCGAGCTCGCCGTCGCCGCCGACCGCGAGGTTCGCGTCGACGAGCTGCGCTGCCGCGCGTGCGGCCCCGCCTGCGAGCAGCCGCGCTCCCTCGACGTCGGGCGCGAACGTGGACGAGACGAGCGGCGCGAGCTCGCGCGCCAGCGAGACGACGTCCGCGCATGTCTCGGCGATCGCGAGCGGGACGGCGGCGGCGCTCTCGAGGGCGCGTCGCAGTGCGAAGTCGCGCTGCGGCGTCGATGCTTCCTCACCGACCCGGCCGAGCGCGGCGCGCGCCGCGGTCAGCGCGTGCATGTCCTCCGCCGCGAGACGCTCGAGTCGGATCGCGAGCCGCGCCGCCTGGGCGGCGAGGCTCGGGTGCGCCGCATCCCGCGCGGCGGCACGGAGGATGGAGGCCGCCGCCGAGCCCGCCTGCGCAGCGGCGGGCCCGGCGGCGGTGGCGGCGTCCGTGTCGAACGCAGCCACGGTCAGAAGGAGCTCAGCCGGGCGCGCGCTTCCGCGACGGCCCATCGCGTCGGCGCGATCCCGGCCTCGTTCAAGGCGGACTCGAGATCCTCGATGAGCTTCGAACGGAGCTCCGCGTCTGCGGCCGCACGGCGCAGGAGCGCATCGAGTTCCGCCCCTACCTTCGGAATCTCGCGCGCCGCGGCGACCCACGCCTCCGGGGCGGGGGGTAGCGCCGAAAGCAGACTGCCGAGCTGTTCGAGGTCGTCGGTCATCTCGCATTCACCTGGCCTCAGGACGGGCGAGCGTGCCGGAATCTTCCATCGCCGCGCGCAACTTCTCGAGGCACCGCGAGATGCGGCTCGCGATCGTCCCCGCGGGGAGCTCGAGCTCCTCCGCGATCGTGCGGTAGCTCTGGTCGCGCGCGAAGAACCGGTCGAGCATCTCGCCGCACGGCTCGCCGATCCCGGCGAGCGCCTGCCGCACCGCGATCGCCTCGTCGAGCGTCGAGAGGACGTCGTCGACGTCGGGCGGCTCGACGTCCTCCGCCGGCGACTCGCGCTTCGCCGCCCGGAGGCGGTCGATGCAGACGCGGCGCGTGAGCTGCGCGAGCCACGGGCGCACGGCGGCGTCGTCACGCAGCGAGCCGAGCTGCTCGTACGCCTTCGTGAAGACGTCCTGAAACGCGTCCTCTGCGTCGTAGCCGTTGAAGCGGAATCCCTGCGTGCAGATCGCGTAGACGTAGCGCGAGAAGCGGTCGACGAGCGCGCCCCACGCGGCCTCGTCGCCGGCGCGGCACGACGCGACGAGCTGTGCATCGGTCATGTCGACCTGGCTCATAGGTCAGGAGTGTGCGGCCAGGTCTTGTAAACCGCAAGCCAGGCTCGTATCGTCCGGCACGACTACGTGGTCAGGGGGATGATGGGGAGAACGCCGCTTCGGCGGATTGTGGTGGGCATCGCATTGGGAGCTGCGCTGGCGGCGCCTGGCATCGCGCGTGCCGGCACCGGGCCTTCCTACACGACCGGTCTCACGTCGGCGCCGCCCGCGATCGACGGGACGATGTCGAGTGGGGAATGGGCGAGCGCGAAAAGCTACTCCGTCGTCTTCGGGAACATCCCGGCGACGATCTACCTCGAGCGCGACGCCACCAATCTCTACATCGCCGCCCAGGTGCAGGACACGCCGCAAGGCGCCCCGTCGCTCTTCGCGCTTTTCGACAACAACAACAACGGCGCGCGCGAGACGGGCGACGACGCCTGGCTCGCGCACACGACTTCGATCGGCGAGGACTTCGTTTACGACGGCGGATCCGGCGTCTCCGACACGATATTCGCCGGGGGTTCGAACGACACCGTCGCTACGGGCACCGTCGGCACGGGGGTCGTCACGTTCGAGATGGCGCATCCCCTGTGCTCGACCGACACGGCGCACGACGTCTGCATGCACCCCGGCACGCCTGTCGGGATCGACTTCCAGTACGAGACGGGCGCCCCCGGCGTCTTCTGGCTCGCGCCCGGCTCGAGCCTCACCGACGCGACGCTGTGGGGCTCGCTGACGCTGGCGACCGACGTGACGGCCCCGTCCGTCAGCGTCACGTCGCCGGTCGCCGGGACCGTTCTGAGCGGCACTGTCCCTGTGACTGCGACGGCATCCGACGACGTGGGCGTGGCGAGCGTCGCCTTCGAGTTCTTCGACGGCGCGACAGGGAAGACGTTCCCACTCGGAACCGTGACCTCGCCGCCGTACACGATCCAGTTCGACACGACACAGGTGCCGAACACGGACAAGCCGCTGGACGCGACGATCTACGCGACGGCCACCGACGCGGCGGGGAACTCGACGAAGCGGGGGAACGGCGTCACCGTCTCGAACGGCGCGGCGGCCGCGGGGAGCATTTCGGGGACGATGACGACGCCGGCGACGGCGCCGCAGGATGTCGACCTGACGTCCGCCGGCGGCGAGGACTGGGCGGTGTGGGGGACGGGAGTCAGCACGACGCTCGCGCCCGCGACGCGGAAGGCGAACGGCTCTGCGATCAGCGACCTCACAAGGACCGCCGGGGCGCTCGGCTCGTTCTCGACGGCCGGCGGGCCGTGGACGTTCTCATGGTCCGACGGCAGCGGGCCGGCGGCTGCGGGCGGCACGACGGCGGGGCTGACGGGTGCGCTCGGTCAGACCCTGTCGTTCACCGTTCCCGCCGGAACGGTGAGCCGCACCTTGAAAGTGTGGACGTCGGCGCACTACGCGGACGGCGTCTTCACCGCGACGCTGTCGGACGGAAGCGCGCAGCCGTATACGGCGACGCTGCACGCGACGCAGGGCCAGTTCACCAACGTCATCGAGAACGTGCCCGCCGTCGTCTCGATCGACTATCGCGCCGCGACCGCCGGCCAGCACCTGACGGTCACGTGGCAACAGGCCACCAACAACGGCTGCCAGGGGTGCGCCGACGCGGTTCTGTATGCCGCGGCGCTGTCTGCGACGCAGGGAAGCGCGAGCGGCGCATCGGCCGCGCTCGAGACAGGCTCGTTCGTCGGCATGTCAGGGTCGAACGACGCGATCTCGGCGCTGCCGCTGTCGGCGTTCGAGCCCACGCCGTCGGGGGTGACGCCGGCGCCGATCCAGGGCCTGCCGATCCAGGGCCTCCCGATCCAGGGACTTCCCATCCAGGGCTTGCCGATCCAGGGGCTGCCGATCCAGGGGCTGCCGATCCAGGGGTTGCCGATCCAGGGGTTGCCGATCCAGGGGCTGCCGATCCAGGGGCTGCCGCTCACCGAAGTGCCGCTGACGATCCCGGGGGGCTGGGCGGCGGCCCTTGCAGGGACGTCGCTCGCAGGCGCGCCGCTTCAGACCGTGACGCTCCAGCAGGTGCTGGCGCTCCCGGACCCGAAGCCGGCGGCGATCCAGAACCTCACGCTCGGCAACCTCGATCTCTCCGTGGGCCGGCTCGGCCAGCTCACGATCGGCGCCCTCGCGCTCGGAAACACGCACGTCGCCGACCTCGGCCTGCCCGCCGACGCCCTCGCGTCGCTCGTCGCGTGGTGCCAGACGAGCGTCACTGGTTGCGACCCGTCCACGACCGTTCAGTCGCACAGCCTGTTCGCGCTCGGGATCGCCGGCGCGCCGATCCAGGGTCTGCCGATCCAGGGTCTGCCGATCCAGGGGCTCGCGGCATCCGCCTCGCCGATCGCCGCGCTCCCGATCCAAGGCCTGCCGATTCAGGGATTGGGACTACCTCCGTCCGTCCTCGCGGCGTTCGCCGCGGCTCTCACCGCCAACGCGAACGCGACGCTCGGCGACCTGCCCGACGGCTCGCTGACGATCGGCCAGCTTCTCCAGATCCTCCTCTCGCCGGGCAGCCCGGTGAAGGACACGATGACGCTGGGCGACCTGATCGGGATGCTGATCAGGCGCGACGACGTCCCGTGGGAGACGCTCGCGCCGCGGCTCCTGTCGGTCTTCGACCCGCAGCGCCCGACGCTCGCCGCGACTCTCGACTTCGCGATCGCGGGAACCGGAAGCGGCCCCGCTACGGTCGCCCTCACGCTGCCCGACGGCTTCGACGTGGCGCAGGGCAGCACGCTGCAGAACGGTGACGGCGGCCCCGTGCCGATCCCGTACCCCAACGTCAGCGGCAACGTCGCGACGTGGCAGCTCCCCGCCGTCCAGTTCGGCGCCGACTACCACCTGGCGTTCGCGCTCGCGTCGGGCACGGACGTCGGTCCCGCACAGCTCGCGGCGAAGATCTCGGCGGGCGGGGTGACGGCGGCGGCGACGCCTGCATCCTTCTCCGTCACCGACAGCTTCCAGGTGATCGAGGGGCCGCCGCCGGAAATCACACCCGACACGCGCGTAGAGCAGTCGGCGATCCCCAACCGCGGCGCCGTCGACTACTACCGCGTCGCGCTGCCACCGGCGGGGACACGGCTCCTCGTCCACCTGACGAACCTGCCGGCCGACTACGACCTCGCGCTGTATGCGAACCAGACGACGTCGGTGCGCACCGGCGGGACGGCAGGCACGCCGCTGCAGGACGGCATCGTCCCCGACGAGGCGGTGAACCTCGCCGGCGGCCCGAACGCACAGCTCACGCCGTCCGCCCTCCAGGACGTTCCCGACCCCGGCATCCCGCTCGTCCAGGTGTCCGACAACCGCGGCACAGACGACGAGGACGTCGGGATGGTCTCGCCTGGCGGCCCCGGCTTCGCGACGATCGCGGTCTACGGCTACAACGGCGCGTCGAGCCCGCACCCGTACAGCCTTCGCGTGACGACGCAGTCGCCGCACACCGTCGACTGCGGCCCGCGCGCGTTCGGAACGAATGCCGGGCAGGGGACGACTCCCGACGCGCTGCCCGCGATCTCGTCGCTGCCGGCCGACCTGAACACGTTGATCCTGGTGGACGAGAAACGTCTCGGCGATACCTACGGGTCAAGCGGCGAGGCGACGGCGCTGACCGCACTCCGCTCGCTTGCCGGCGACCGCTCGCTCGGCGTCAGCGGCGTTGTGATTCCCGTCGAGGCCGTCGCGCAGACGCAGTACGACCAGTGGGACCACAACGCGTGCAACAACGACGCCGCGAACGCCGTCGCGAACGCGATCGCAGACGAGGTGGCCGCCGTCAAGGCGGCACGGCCGACGCTCAAGTACGTCGTGTTCGCCGGCGGCGACGACCAGATCCCGTTCTTCCGCCTCCCCGACGTCGAACGGATCGCGAACGAAAGCGGCTTCGCCTCGGCGTTCGGCCGCAACGAGTACTACGGAGCGCTCGCGGGCGGCAATCTGCTGAGCGACAATCCGTACCTCGACACGCGGCCGATTGCCGCCAGCGGGCGGCAGGTCTTCATCCCCGATCTGGTCGGCGGCCGTCTCGTTGAGAGGCCGGACGAGATCGCCGGCGCGATCGCGAACTTCGAGTCGTCGGGCGGGATCCTCGCGCGGTCGAGCGCCTTCGTCTCCGGGTACGACTTCGTCACGGACGGCAGCAACACGATCAAGAGCAACCTGGACTCGTTCCTCGGAACGGGCGCGACGCGAAGTCTCATCAGCGACACCTGGTCGAAGACGGATCTGTTCAGTGCCGCGTTCCCGGTTGGCGGCCCGGCCGCCATCAATGCGTGGAACGGCCACTATGACAACCACCAGGCGCTCGCCGCGAACGGCGACCAGACGAACCTGATCACGACCGGCGACCTGACGGGAACGCACTCGTTCTCCGGAGGCATCTTCTTCACGATGGGCTGCCACGCCGGCTTCCAGACGACCGACGCGGTCGTCGGCGCGCCAGTCCTCGACTGGGCGGAGTACTTCGCGGGCACGGGTACGGGCTTCGTCGGCAACACCGGCTTCGGCCTCGGCAACACGGACAGCGTCGCGTTCTCGGAGGAGCTGATGGGTGACCTCTCGGCGAATTTGAACGGGACGCTCTCGATCGGAGAGGCGCTCGCGCGAGCGAAGCAGACGTACTACCTCGCGCACGTCTCGTATAGCGCCTACGACGAGAAGACGCTGTCCGAAGCCGAGCTCTACGGCCTGCCGATGTACGGCATCGGCCACGCGCCGGCCGCCGTGGGGACGCCGACGCCGCCGGCGCCGACGCCGCGCGACCCGGTGACGGGTGCTGCCTCGTCGGTCAGCCCGAACCAGGGAACGCTCTCGGCCTTCCCCGGGACGTCGGTCCAGGCC
>DATDNT010000038.1:0-31279 GCA_036518135.1 Gaiellaceae bacterium
AGAAGAGGAGCTGCTCGGTGCGGAGCTCGTGCAGGAACAGCGTCACTCCGCGGTCAGCTCCAGGTACACGTCCTCGAGCGTCGGGCGGCGCACCTCGAGCGTGTCGAGCTCCTCGCCGCGGGCAAGCGCTTCGGCGGTCAGGTCGTGGAGCCGCTGGGTCGGCTCGCGCGTGCGCTCGACCACCTCCTCACCGTCGCGGCGGTAGCGGATCTCCGTCTCGACGGCGCCGCCGGTGAGCTCGGCGGGTGTCCCCTCGCGCACGATCACGCCGTCGCGCAGCACGGCGACGCGGTCGGCGAGCTGCTCCGCCTCGTCGAGGTAGTGCGTCGTCAGGAGGATCGTCTTCCCGAGCTCGCGCAGGTTGCGGATCGTCTGCCACGCGGTGCGGCGCGCGCCGGGGTCGAAGCCCGTCGTCGGTTCGTCGAGGAAGATCAGCTCCGGGTCGCCGATCAGCGCGAGGCCGAGATCGAGACGCCGCTGCTGCCCGCCGGAGAGCGTCCGCACGCGATCGCCCGCCTTCGCCGTCAGCTCGACGATCTCGATCACCTCGTCCGGCGTGCGCGGATGCGCGTAGTAGCCGGCGAACACGCGCAGGCTCTCGCGCACGGTGAGGTTCGGGTACAGGGAGCTCGACTGGAGCATCACGCCGATGCGTTCACGCCATTCGGTCGACGCGTGCTCGGGGTCCGCGCCGAGGACGTCGACGCTCCCGTCGTCGCGTGCGCGGTAGCCCTCCAGGATCTCGACCGTCGTCGTCTTGCCCGCGCCGTTCGGGCCGAGCAGGCCGAACACCTCGCCGCTCCTGATCTCGAAGTCGACGCCGCGCAGCGCCTCGTGCTCGGCGTAGCTCTTCCGCAGCCCGGCGACGCGGACGGCGGTCACAGCGCGAGCTCCTGCACGTCGCCGGGCGCGAAGGTGACGTCGCGGCCGGTGAGCGCGAGGACGATCTCGCTGCAGTCGGGCTGGTGGCCGACGGCGATCACCGTCGCGCCCTTGCTCGCGACGGTGTCCTTCAGGTCGTCGGCCGTCGCGCCCGGCGCGAGCCGCTCGTCCGGCTCCGGCTCGAGTCCGGCCGCGCGCGCGATCGCGTGCGCCGTCTCGCGGGCGCGCAGGAGCGGGCTGCAGAGGACGGCCTCCGGGTGCTCGCCGGCGAGTCGCTCGCCGACTGCGCGGGCGTGGGCACGGCCCGCCTCCGTCAGCGGGCGCAGGTCGTCCGGGTCGCCGGGCTCGGCCTCGGCGTGGCGCACGAGGAAGACGCGCACGCGGCCTAGCGTAGACGCGCGGCCACGTCGCCCAGCGTTGCTACGAACGCCACGTCCTCGTGCTCGAGGTGCTGGAGCATGACGCGGTCGACGCCTGCGTCGGCGTACGGCCGGAGCTGCTCCTCCAGCTCGTCCGCCGATCCCTTCAGGTTGAGCATCGCCGAGAAGCGCAGCGGCTCTCGTCCGGCGGCGGCTGCAGCGTCGTCGACGCGCTGCTTGCGCTCGCGCGCCTCGTCGACGCTCGGCCACACGGTGTTGTACTCGTCGGCGTATGCGACGGCGGCCGCGACCGTGCGCGGCTTCGCCCTGCCGCCGACGATGATCGGCGGGCGCGGCCGCTGCACCGGCTTCGGCCAGACGTCGTCCGCCTCTGTCCATTGGCGCGTGATCTCCGCGAGTTGCCGGTCGAGCTCGTCGAGGCGGCTGCGCTGCGTGCCGAACGGGAAGCCGTACGACCCGTGCTCCGCCTCGAACCAGCCCGCGCCGATCCCGACCTCGATGCGCCCGTTCGAGATGTGGTCGGCGGTCGTGACGAGCTTCGCGAGCACCGAAGGGTGTCGGAACGTGACCGGGCTGACGAGCGTCCCGAGCCGGATCGTGCTCGTGACCGCGGCGAGGCCGCAGATCGTGCCCCAGGCGTCGAGTGCGCCGTTCGGGTCGCCGCTCCCGATCGCGCGGTAGTGGTCGGAGCGGAAGAGCGCGTCGAGCTGCGCCTCCTCGGCCGCTTCGGCGAGCGCGCGCCACTGCGGCCAGGAGACGCCCTCCTGGCCCTCGATCATCAGGGCGAGCTTCACTCGGGCGTGACGTACGACGCGGTGAGCCCGCCGTCGACGAGGAACGTCGCGCCGTTCACGTAGCTCGAGTCGTCCGACGCGAGGAACAGCGCGCCGTTCACGACCTCGCGCGGCTTCGCGAGGCGGCCGGTCGGCCAGTGGATCCGCCGGCGTTCGAGCGCTTCCGGGTTGTCGCCGAAGATGTTGAGGAGGAGCGGCGTCTCGACGGGGCCCGGGCAGAGCGCGTTCACGCGGATGTTCTGCCGTGCGAACTGGACGGCGAGCTCCCTCGTCATGCTCAGCACGGCGCCCTTGCTCGCGGTGTAGCTGATCTGGCTCGTCGCGGCCCCGACGATCGCGACGAAGCTCGCGACGTTGATGACGCTCCCGCCGCCACGCTCGAGCAGGTGCGGGATGCCGTGCTTGCAGCAGAGGAAGACGCCGCGCGTGTTCACCGCCTGCACCCGCTCCCATGCCTCGACGCTCGTGTCGAGGATCGATGCGTCGTCGTCGGGCGAGATGCCGGCGTTGTTGTAGAGCACGTCGATCCCGCCGAAGTGCTCCTTCGTCGCCGCCATCATCGCCTCGACGCCCTCTTCCTGGGCGACGTCGCACTGCGTCGCGAAGGCCGCGCCCTCCGTGCAGAGGCTCACGGTCTCCTTCGCAGCGTCGAGGTTCACGTCGGCGACGCACACCTTTGCGCCTTCCTCGGTGAAGAGGATCGCGGCGTCGCGGCCCATGCCGCCACCCGCGCCGGTGATCACGCACACCTTGCCGTCGAGACGACCCATCAGCCCTCCGTCGAGTAGAAGACGTTCTTCACTTCCGAGTAGCCGTCGAGCGCGTGCATGCCGAGCTCGCGGCCGAAGCCGGACTGCTTGAAGCCGCCGAACGGCGTCGACACCCGCACGCTCGAGTTGCTGTTGATGCTGAGGACGCCGGTGTCGATCGCGCGCGCGACGCGCAGTGCGCGTGCGCCGTTCGTCGTCCAGATGCTGCCGGAGAGGCCGTACGGCGTGTCGTTCGCGATGCGGATCGCGTCGGCCTCGTCCTCGAACGGGATCAGCGCTGCGACGGGGCCGAAGACCTCCTCCGTGAAGACGCGGTCGTGTTCGCGCGCCTCGACGAGCGTGCACGGGAACCAGAACCCGTTCGTATCGGGCGCGTCACCCTGGAAGAGCGGCTTGCCCTCGACGAAGCTCGCGACCGTCTCCTTGTGGCTGCGCGAGATGAGCGGGCCCATCTCGGTCGCGTCGTCTTGCGGGTCGCCGACCCGGACGGCGCGCGTCGCGTCGATCAGCAGCTGCGCGAAGCGGTCGTAGGCGCTCTTCTCGACGAGGATGCGGCTCCGCGCGCAGCAGTCCTGGCCGGCGTTGTCGAACACGGCGTAGGGCGCGGTCGCGGCGGCCTTCTCGAGGTCGGCGTCGGCGAAGATGACGTTCGCGGACTTGCCGCCGAGCTCGAGCGTGACGCGCTTGATCGTGCTCGCGGCGCCCTGCATGACGCTGCGGCCGACCTCGGTGCTACCGGTGAAGCCGATCTTCGCGACGTCGGGGTGCTCGACGAGCCGCTGCCCGACGACGGAGCCCTTGCCGACGACGACGTTGACGACGCCTTCGGGGATGCCGGCTTCGAGGATCAGGTCGGCGAGTCGGAGCGCCGTGAGCGGCGTCAGCTCGGCGGGCTTGAGGACGACGGTGTTGCCGCACGCGAGCGCGGGGCCGAGCTTCCAGCTCGAGATGTTGAGCGGGAAGTTCCACGGGACGATCAGGCCGACGACGCCGAGCGGCTCCCGGAAGGTCAGGTCGACGCCGCCCGCGACGGGGATCGTCTCGCCGTGGCGCTTGTCGACGGCGCCGGCGTAGAAGTGGAAGACGTCGGCGACCATGCCCACCTCGGCGCGCGCGCCGCTGATCGGCTTGCCGACGTTCTCCGACTCGATGCGCGAGAGCTCCTCGTGGTGCTCCTCGACGAGCGTCGCGAGCCGCCGCAGGAGGCGTCCCCGGTCGGCGGGGCTGACCGCTCGCCAGGCCGAGAAGGCCGCCTTCGCGCGAGCCACGGCCGCGTCGGTCTCCTCGACGCCTGCCGACTCGAGCGTCGCAATCGTCTCCTCGGTGGCCGGGTTGACGACGGTGACAGTCATGCGAGCGATTCAACCACGGCAGCGAGCTCCGTTGCGTTCTCGTAACCGTTCCCAGGGAAAGGGTCGTGGACGAACCGCGCGTACTTCGCACGTGCTCGCTGCGGGTCGTCGCCGAAGACACGCAGCGCCGCGTCCACGTTGTGGAACGGCCGCGGCGACGCGAGACCGGCGATCGCCGAGTACCCGCTCCACCGCCAGTCCGCAGCGGTGTCGCAGAGGCCCGCCTCGATCGGGTTGCGAGCGATGTACCGGAGGACGGACCGACGGTAGCCATCGGTCGTGATCCGATTCGCGAAGAACGAGTGACGAACGAGGTGTCCCTTGCCGGTTCGTCCGTAGACCGCGTTCATGCGGCGTGCGAAGCCGTGGTTGATCGCTCTCATCCCCTCCGACAGCCCGTCGCCGGCCAGCTTCACGAGGAAGTGGTGGTGGTTCCACATCAGGCACCAATCGAGCGTCTCCCAACCGAACTTCGCCGCGTACTTCTCGTAGAGCTCGAGGTACAGCTCGTGCTCGCCGTCGTTGCGGAACAGCGGCTCGCCGAAGTTCCCGCGCGTCGACACGTGATAGTGGCCGGTGGGGTCGAACGGCGCGCGCCGTGGCACGTCGTCGACGGTAGCTGCGCCGCCGACGGCCGCCGGGCGAAGTTGCACTCTTGTCACCCTTCCCTGGGAACGGTCTTACGCGCGCCTGCCGGCGCCGTACTCGCGGGCCTCCGCGACGAGCGCCTCGAAGAGCGCCGCGTCCTCGCCGGCTTCCGGGTGCCACAGGACGCCGACGGTGAAGCGCCGCGACGGGTCCTCGAGGCCCTCGACGGTGCCGTCGCCGGCGCGCGCCGACTCGCGCAGACCCGAACCGAGGCGGCCGAATCCCTGGTGGTGGTGCGACTTCACGTCGTGCCGGTCGCCGAGGATCGACGCGAGCCGCGTCCCCTCGACCACCTCCACGTCGTGCTCGGCGAAGACGCCGTTCACCTCCTTGTGCGCGTTCGTGCCGACGCGATCCGGCACGTGCTGCTCGAGGTCGCCGCCGAGCGCCACGTTCAGCACCTGCGAGCCGCGGCAGATGGCCAGCATCGGGACGTCGCGGGCGAGCGCGGCGCGCATCAGCTCGAGCTCGAAGTCGTCGCGCGCCCGGATCACGCCGTTCGTCTCCGGATGCACGTCGGCGCCGTAGAGCTCCGGATCGAGATCCGACCCGCCCGAGAAGACGAGCGCGTCGACGACGTCCAGTGTCGCGTCCAGATCCGCTCCCGGCGGCACCAACAAAGCAGCACCGCCCGCGCGCTCGACGGCGCGCACGTAGTCGGCCGGCACGAGCGCCGCCTCCATGTCCCACGCGCCCCACCGCGCAGGGACGAGGTACGTCGTGATCCCGACGACCGGCTTACCCACGCTCGTACAGCCTCTGCCGCTCCCAGTCGGTGACGACGCGGTCGAACTGCGCCTGCTCGGTGCGCGCGTAGTTCAGGTAGTGGTCGACGACGTCGTCGCCGAACGCCGCGCGCGCGACCGATCCCGACTCGAGGGCAGCGATCGCGTCGCGCAGCGTCGACGGGAACCGCTCGACGTCTGACTCGTACGCGTTCCCCTCGAACGCGGGTGGCGGATCGAGCTCGTTCTCGATGCCGTAGAGGCCCGATGCGATCGTCGCGGCGAACGCGAGGTACGGGTTGACGTCGCCGCCGGGGATCCGCGACTCGACACGCCGGGCCGGCCCCGAAGAGACGATGCGGAACCCGCACGTGCGGTTGTCGATTCCCCATGCGAGCGTCGTCGGCGCCCACGACCCGGCGGCGTACCGCTTGTACGAGTTGACCGTCGGCGCGAAGAACATCGCCAGCTCGCGCGCGCACGCGATCTGACCCGCGAGATACCGGCCGAACAGCACGTCGTCCGACCCGAACAGCGGCGAGCCGTCGCGCCACAGGGACGAGTGGATGTGACACGACGATCCGATCCAGTCGTGGAACGGCTTCGCCATGAACGTGATCGAGCACCCGTTCAGGTGCGCGATCTCCTTCGCGCCGTTCTTGTAGACGACGTGATTGTCCGCCATCGTCAGCGCGTCGTCGAACACGAAGTTGATCTCCTGCTGGCCGGGCCACGCCTCGCCCTTCGACGTCTCGACGCGGATGCCGGCGCCGTGCATGCCGTTCCGGATCTGGCGCAGCAGCGGCTCGTCGTACGTCGTCGCGAGGATGTGGTAGTCGAGGATGTACGGCACCGACGGCGTGAGGTCCCGGTAGCCCTTCGCGTGCGCGTCCTCGTACGACTCGCGCAGCAGGTAGAACTCGAGCTCCGACCCGACCTTGACGTCGAACCCGAGCGATCGCGCGCGCTCGATCTGCGCGCGCAGCACCTGCCGCGGCGACGGGCGCACCGGCGAGTGATCGGGCCACGCGACGTCGCAGAGCACGAGCGCCGTCGCCTCGAGCCAGGGGATGCGTCGAAGCGTCGACAGGTCCGGCACGAGGTCGAAGTCGCCGTACCCGCGCTCCCACGATGCGATCTCGTATCCCGGCACGGGGTCCATCTCCATGTCGAGTGCGAGCAGGTAGTTGCACCCTTCGGTGCCGTGGCCGTGCGACACCTTCTCGAAGAAGAAGTCGCGATGCAGGCGCTTGCCGAGCAGGCGGCCCTGCATGTCGGTGAACGCCATCACGATCGTGTCGATCGACTCGTCCGCGCGCAGCTCGTCGAGCGTCAGCAACTGCCCTCCTTCGTGGAGGGAGCCGGCGCGCGCCGGCTCCCTCCGATCCGATAGCCGATTCCGATCCTACGCCGACGACGGCGCCGCGCCGTGCGCCGAGCGCCGCTCGTACTCGGCCTCGATCCGCGCCAGCTCCTCCTCGGTGCCCTGCGCGATCGGGCCGGTGAACCAGTGGCGCGCCGACAGCATCCACCAGCCGCCGACGAGCAGCAGCGTGCCGAGCACGGCGATCGGCGCGTAGTTCACGGCGATCCACGTGAAGCCCGAGTTCCACGGGATGCCGGCCGGGCTCAGCGGGGCCATGAACAGGATGGCGATGAACACGACCCAGAGGCACGCGACCGTCCCGATCCACCGGTAGTGGCGGCCGAGGTTCCAGTCGCCCGGCTCCCACGCGTCGCCGAGGCGAAGCCGCAGGTAGATCGGGATCGCGTACGCGATGTACAGGCCGATCGTCGCGATCGACGTGACCGCCGCGTATGCGACCGCGCCGTTCGTGCCGAAGTACGCGGGGAACGCACAGAGGAACGCGAGCACCGCGATCGCGATCGCGGCGAGATACGGCACGCGCTCGCGGTTCAGCCGCCGCCAGAGCCGGTGCCCCGGGACCGCGCCGTCGCGTGAGAACGCGTACATCATCCGCGACGCCGACGTGATCGACGACATGCCGCAGTAGAGCTGCGCCATGACGGTGATGAAGAGCATCACCTCCGCCGTGCGCGTTCCGAGCGCGTCGAGGTAGACCTGCTTGACCGCGAACGTGCCGGCGGCGCCGGTCGTCTTGAAGTCCTGGATCGCGAACGTCACGCCGAGCGCGAGGACGTAGCCGCAGACGGCCGACACGACGATCGACATGATGACTCCGCGCGCCGCGGAACGTGACGCGTTCCGCGTCTCCTCGCTCATGTGCGCCGAGGCGTCGTAACCCGTGTAGGTGTACTGCGCCTGCAGCAGGCCGAGCAGCAGCACGAACCACAGCCAGCTGTGCGAGAAGCCGCTGTTGTTGATCGTCTTCCCGAACACCGTGCCGAACGACTGATGGTGCGCGGGCTTGAAGATCAGGAACAGGACGATGATCAGGACGCCGAGCACGTGCCACCAGACGGAGACGTCGTTCAGGAACGCGACGAGCCGCACGCTGAAGATGTTCATCAGCGCGTGCAGCGCGAGGACGCACGCGTACACGTAGATGACCTCATGCGCGCTGCCGTTGAACGTGCCGCCCCAGAGCAGCTGCAGCAGCGCGTCGGCGAACACCGCGGCGCCGTAATCGATGCCGGCCGTGATCGCGATCTGGCCGATCAGGTTGAACCAGCCGGTGAACCAGCCCCAGCCTGCGCCGCCCATCTTGGACGCCCAGTAGTAGAGGCCGCCGGCGGTCGGGTACCGCGACGCGATCTCGGCCATCCCGAGGCCGACGATGACGACGAAGAGCGACACGAGCGGCCAGCCGTACGCCTCTTCGATCGGGCCGCCGTAGTTGATGCCCTGGTAGTAGAGCGTCAGCGTGCCCGACAGGATCGAGATGATCGTGAACGAGATCGCGAAGTTCGAGAACCCGCTCATCCTGCGCGAGAGCTCCTGCGCGTAGCCCAGGGCGTGCAGGACGCGGCGGTCGTGGTCGTGGTGAGGGTGGCCTTCCACGGAACCTCCTAGACGGGGTTTTGCCTGACGGAACGAGGATTCTCCGCGAATGTGCGGTCGACTTACAACCCGTAGGTTCGCGACGTGGGAGAACTCCACGGGATCGGCGACCTGATCCGCCGCGTCTATGCGGCTGCGCCGGGCTTCAACGCCTGGACGTTCGCCCGGTTCGACATCTGGTGCCAGTGGCGCGAGGCGGACGGCGCCTACGCCGCCCGCGCCTTCGGCGACGAGGCGGCCGCGCTCGTCGGCGAGGCGCCCGACGACGGCGTGCTGATCCTCCATCCGGACGCGCTCGAGCTCGTGCCGGACCTCCTCGCCTGGGTGGAGGAGCACTGCCGCGCGCCCGTCCTCGTCGAGGTGAACGAGTCCAACGAGGCGCTGTCGGCCGCGGTCGCCGCAGCCGGGTTCGAGCTCCTCGACGGCCATTACGTCCCGCGACGAAAGCGGCTCGCGCCGAACCCGCGGCCGCGCATCGAGCTGGTGCCGATCACGGCCGACATCGAGCGGTACCTCGACGCCTCGGCCGCCGTCTTCGGCCGCCGCTTCAGCGCCGACGCCTATCTCCATCTGCACGCCGCGCGGTCGTACCACCCGGAGCTCGGGCTGATGGTGATGCGCGACGGGATCGTGGCGGCCTTCGCGAACGCGTGGCTCGACCGCGACCTCGGCGTCGCGGAGTTCGAGCCGGTCGGGACGCGGGCGGGCTACCAGGGGCACGGGCTCGCGTCCGCGCTGCTGCTCGAGATCGAGAACCGGCTGCTCGCGCTCGGGATCGGGACGGCGATCGTCCACTCGTGGTCGGACGCGGAGGGCGCGAACCGGCTCTACGACAAGCTCGGCTACCGGCGGGTCGACCGTCAGCGCAACTGGCGTAAGTAGCATCGAACGCGTGCGCCGATTCCGCTACGTCGTCTGCGACGTCTTCACCGACACGCCGCTGACCGGGAACCAGCTGGCCGTCTTCACGGACGCGCGCGACCTGAACGACACGGACATGCAGTCGCTCGCCCGCGAGATGAGCTTCTCCGAGACCGTGTTCGTGCTGCCCCCGACGGCGGATGCGGACGTCCGGATCCGGATCTTCACGCCGTCGCTCGAGCTCCCGTTCGCGGGCCATCCGGTGCTCGGGACGGCCTTCGTCCTCGGCGGCCCACTGTCGAAGATCGAGATCCGCCTCGAGACCGGCGTCGGCGTCGTCCCCGTGGAGCTCGAGCGCGAGGGGCCGAAGATCGTCTTCGGCCGCATGCGGCAGCCGATGCCCTCCGTCGAGCCGGTCGAGAACACCGCCGAGATCCTCGCCGCGGTCGGCGTGGAGCGGTCGGGACTGCCCGTCGAGGCTTACGACCTCGGCCCGGGCCACCTCTACGTCGAGCTCCCGTCGGCCCGCGACGTCGCCTCGCTCGCACCCGACTTCGCTGCACTGGCGCGCGTCTCGCGCCACGGCGTGAACTGCTTCGGGCGTGACGGGGCCGCGTGGAAGACGCGGATGTTCGCGCCGAACCACGGCGTGCCGGAGGACCCCGCGACCGGGTCGGCGGCCGGCCCGCTCGCGCTCCACCTCGCGCGGCACGGGCGCATCGCGTACGGCGAGCAGATCGAGATTCACCAGGGCGCCGAGATCGACCGGCCGTCGACGCTGTATGCGGCGGCGTTCGATGACCACCTCGAGGTCGGCGGGTCCGCGGTGACGGTGGCGCGCGGCGAGTTCGGTTTCTAGAGCTCGAGCGCCACGATCTCCGGCAGCTCGGCCGGCACGACGCTCCAGAACACGCCGCCGTCCCGCGACACGTACACGCGGTTCCGCGCGGCGAACGCGACGCTGTCCGGGTCGAGCTCCGAGATCGTGACGGCACGGCCGGGCGGCAGGCCGCGGCCCGCCTGGCGCCACGTGACGCCGCCGTCGTACGAGAGCAGAAGCGGCGGCTTCGCGTCGACCACCGCGACGACGGTCGGCCCGACGGACGCCGCGGCGACGAGCCGCGGCAGGTTGAGCTTCAGCTGCGGCTGTGCCGTCACCTCCAGGGACGTCGGCTCGACCTCGCCGGTCTCCGGCTCGACCTCGAACGTGCCCGCAACCGTCTGGACGATCATCGGGTGAGGATCGACGCGACGACGCTCGTCGCGCGCCGTGCAGCGCCGACGGGGCTGTCGCCGGCGTTCCGCGCGACGACGTACGCGGTCGCGAACGCGTCGCCCGCGCCGGTCGGGTCTGCGTCCACGTGCCGCGCAGGGACGAACTCGCGCGTGCCGCCGCAGACGACCGTGGAGCCGCGCGACCCGTGCGTGAGGAGCAGCTCGCGGACGCCGAGCGAGTCGACCGCGCCGATCACCTCCGCCTCCTCGTCGGAGAGCTTCAGCACCCAGACGTGCCGCAGGACGTCGGGGTCGTAGTCCGAGTCGAGCTCGAGCGGTCCGGTCACGCCGGGGCGCACGAGCCCCTGGCCGTCGAACGAGATGCGGTGGCGGCGCGCGAGCCGCGCGAGGGTGGAGGCGGGCCACTCCGTTCGCGACAGCGGCGCGATGTGGATCCACCGCGCGCGGAGCTCCGGGACGTCCGAGAACGACCACGCGTCGCCGACAGCGTCGACCGTCATCGTCCTCCGGTCGCCGGAGTAGCTGAAGGAGAACGCGGCCGTCTGCTCGCCCGGCACGAAACGCACCGGCGTCCCGAGCCTCACGAGGGGCGGCAGCAGCTCCGCGCGGTCGGCGACGGCGCACCGTGCGACGACGCGCGCAGGGACGCGCAGCCGCTGCAGCGCGCGGGCGCCGTGGTAGGAGCCGCCGCCGACCCGGGGCGGCGCGCCCGTGACGACGTCACGCGAGAGATTCCCGAGGAGCGCGATCACGCGCCAATGTTCCCGCAAGAAGCGATACCGCGAACGCGGCGGCGAAGCTGGGGAGCGACGCGCCGCCCCACGGGAGGGCGTGCGGGTCGGTGTGGGCGACGAGCTGCGTCCACCATGACGGCCCCTGGGGCGACAGCCACTGGTACAGGCAGAAGCCGACGAGCCATGCCGCGATCATCTCCGGCCGGACGTCCGGCGCCCCGAACACGTGCTGCGGCAGGTAGCGGCGGCCCGCCCGCACCCAGTCGGCGAGCAGCACCGCGAACAGCGGGACGAAGAACGAGCCCAGGAGGTAGAGGAACGGCTGGTAGTTCCGGAGATCGACGAGCAGCGCCCCGACGGTGGCGATCGTCGCGACGCCGCCGACGAGGAGCCGCTGCGGCACCTGCGGGAGCAGGTTCTGGAGGCTGACGGCACCCGAGTACACGTTCGCGAACGCTTCGTCGCTCTCGTCGACGGTCAGCGCGAGGAGCGCGAGGAGCGAGGCGGCGCCGCCCGCGGCGATCGCGGTCAGGAGCGCGGGCGCCTCGCTGATGTGGCGCGACATCGCGATCACGGCGCCGAGCGCGAAGAGCGGGATCGTCGGGACGAAGTAGCCGAGCCCGGCGCTCCAGAAGCCGACGCGCCTCGTGCGCGAGAACCGCGTGTAGTCGGCGACGAGCGGCGTCCAGCTGATGATCGACGCGAGCGTGAGGTCGAAGCCGGCCCAGAACGCGTGCGCGCCGTGCCGGTGCCAGAGCGCGCCGACGTGCTGCCCGTGCAGCGACCACCACGAGAGGTAGACGAGCGACGCGATCACGACCCACACCGCGAACTTGCGGACGTACTTCCGGACGAACCCGACCGGGCCGAGGAACGCGAGCAGCGTCGCGACGATGCCGAACGCGACCTTCCAGAACGCGACGCCGCCGAAGCCGAACACCGGCTCGGAGAGCGCGCTCGCCCCGGTGGCGATGATGATCAGCTCGAAGATCGACCAGCCGAGGCACTGGAGGATGTTGAGCGCCGTCGGCAGGTACGACCCGCGTCGCCCGAGCGGCGCGCGCATGAGCACCATCGTCGGCACGCGCGCGTCGGCGCCGATGAGGCCGCCGAGGCCGAGCAGGAGGTTGCCGACGATCGCCGCCGCGACGATCGCGGCGACCGCGTCCGGCAGCGACATCGCGAGACCGAACTCGTTCGCCGGCAGGACGAGGAACGCGCCCGCGACGATCACGAGCAGCGACACCGAGAGGTTCGCCCAGAGGAGGAAGCCGTCGAGCAGGCCGAGCAGGCGGAGCCGTTCCGGCACCGGCTCGATGCCCCAGTTCGGTGTGTCCTCGACGCTCATCTGCTCCCTTCGCCGGTACGAGCCGGATCAGGTTCGACGGGTGTGATCTCAGCCCCGGTCGGGGCACCCCGGCCTCGGCACCGTAGCTACAGCGGCACGAGCCTCGTCGCAGTCGCTTTCCACGTGGCGACGAGGCGCTCGCCCTCGGCCACGCCGAGCCGTTCGGCGGACTCGGCCGTCACCTCCGCGGTCAGCGCGCCGACGGTCACGCGCACGCGATTCCCGACGCGCGCGACGCTCGCGACCGCGCCCGCGAGGTGGTTCTGGGCGGAGTCGTCGGGTGCCGTGCGCGCGAGCGTGACGTCCCACGGATAGACGATCGCAGCGGCTGCTCCCGACATCTCGTCGGTCGACCACACGACGTCGCCGGATTCGAGCGTCAGCGCGGTCAGCCGGCCCGGCGCCGCAGTCCCGCGCAGCAGGTTCGCGCCGGTCAGCGAGCCGACGAATGCGTCCGCGGGGCGTGCCACGAGCTCGGCCGGCGGCGCGAGCTGCCGCAGGCGGCCGTCGACGACCACGCCGACGAGGTCGGCCATCGCGGCCGCGTCCTCGAAGTCGTGCGTGACGACGACCGACGGCAGCGACAGCGAGCGGAAGAGCGCGCGGAGCTCGCTACGCACGTCGGCGCGCGTGTGGGCGTCGAGGGCCGCGAGCGGCTCGTCGAGGAGCAGCGCGCGCGGACCGCGCGCGAGCGCGCGCGCGAGCGCCACGCGCTGCTGCTCGCCGCCCGAGAGCGCGCGCGGCTTGGCGTCCGCGAGGTGCGCGATGCGGAAGCGCTCGAGCAGGTCGCGCGGCCGGCCGCCGAACGCCACGTTCTGCCGGACCGTGAGATGCGGGAAGAGGGCGTACTGTTGGAAGACGACGCCGGTGCGTCGTTCCTCGGGTGGCCGCCACGTCGTCGCGTCGAACCACACCTCGTCGCCCAGTGCGATCCGCCCGGACGCCGGTCGCACGAGGCCCGCGATCGCGCGCAGCACGGTGCTCTTGCCCGCGCCGGAAGGCCCGACGAGCGCGACCGTGCCCGCGACCTCGAGGCTCAGCTCGACGTCGAAGGCGCGAAGCGGAACCCGGAAGTCTGCGCTGAGCGTGTCCATGCCGATGCGAGCTTCAGCGCGACGAGCAGCGACGCGCTGACGAGCACGAGAAGGGCGCTGATCGCGAGCACGGCGTCGAGGCTCGCGTCGAACTGGAGGTAGACGGCGACGGGCAGCGTCTGCGTGACGCCCTGCAGCGAGCCCGCGAACATGATCGTCGCGCCGAACTCGCCGATCCCGCGCGCGAGCGCGAGTGCGAGCCCGGCGGTGAGGCCCCCGCGCGCGAGCGGCAGCGCGACGCGCGCGAACGTCCGCGCGGGGCCGGCGCCAAGCGTGCGCGCCGCTTCGATGAGCGACGGGTCGACCGCCTCGAACGCGGCGATCGCCGTGCGCACGTACAGCGGGCCCGACACGAAGGCGATCGCGACGACGACCGCGGCCTGCGTGAACGGCAGCGACGTGTGGATCAGGCCGACGCGCCCGAACGCGACGAGCAGCCCGAGCCCGGCGACGGCGGGCGGGAGGACGAGCGGGAGCTCGACGGCGGTCACTGCGAGCGCGCGGAGACGGAAGCGCCGCGTTGCGAGGAGGTACGCCGTCGGCGTCCCGAGTGCGACGACGAGAAGCTGGGCGAGCAGCGTCGTCTTCGCGCTCACGACGAGCGCATCGTGCACCACCGGGCTCCCGAGCTCGTGCACCAGCCGGCCCGGCGGGACGCGCGTGAAGATCGCGATCACCGGCAGGACGAGGAAGCCGAGCACGACGAACGTCGCGGCGAACAGCGCGCCGAAGAAGGCGACGCGTCTCACGGCTTCCGGCGCGGCAGGAACCCCGCCGCGAGCAGCTTCTTCTGTGCGGGCGCCGCGAGCAGCTTCCGGACCCACGCCTGTGCGGCGGCGAGGTTCCCGCTCGACGCGACCGCGGCGATCCCGTACGCGACGTTCGGCCGCGCCGCGACCGGGAGCCGGAACACGGCCACCTGCCCGCGGACGGTGCGGGCGTCGGTCGAGTACACGAAGCCCGCGTCGGCCTCGCCCAACGCGACCTTGGCAAGCACCTCGCGGACGTCGGTCTCGCGGCTGACGACGTTCGAGAGCACGTCGGTCAGCTTCATGTTCTGCAGCGCCTGCAGCGTGTATGCGCCCACGGGCACCGCCGGCGCCGCGATCACGAGCTTCACGTCCGGCTTCCGCAGGTCGTACACCGAGTGGATCCGGGCGGGGTTCGCGCGCGGCACGACCATCACGAGCGAGTTCCGCGTCAGCACGTACACGCGCGTGAGCAGCCCCTTGGCGCGCAGCTGCAGCGGGATCGTCAGGTTCGCCGAAGCGAAGACGTCGGCAGGCGCGCCCTGCTGGATCTGCGCCGCGAGCGTGTTCGACCCGGCGAACGAGTACCGCTGCGCCGAGTCGATCTGCGGCAGGACGTCTGTCAGCGACGACGCCGCGAAGACCGTGAGTGTCGGCCCTCCGGCGGCCGAGGCGGTGCCGGCCGCCGTGCACGCGACGACGAGGACCAGCGCGACCAGGCGTCTCACAGCTCCACCATCACCGACGTCGACTTGACGACCGCTGCGGCAGGCATCCCCGCCTTCAGCCCGAGTGCCTCGACGGCGTCGCGCGTGACGAGCGCGACGACGCGTGCCGGCTCCGTGACGACGAGCTCGACCTGCGCCATCAGCCCGTCGACCTTCACCTCGGTCACGGTCCCGACGAAGCGGTTCCGCGCGCTGATGCCGGCGGCGTGCGCCTCGGCGCGGAGCCGCTCCACCTCGGCCGCCGGGACGATCCTGCGGTTCGACGCGTCGCGCTCGACCCGGATCCGGCCGGCGCGGTCCCAGCGCCTCAGCGTGTCGAGACTGATCCCGAGGCGGCGGGCGGCCTCGCTCGCGGGGTAGGCATCACGCATAGGCAAAGCATAGGCATCATGCCGAGACTTCGCCAGAGACGGCCTCGCTCTTCGCCTGCTCGTGCAGCTCCTGGACGACCTCGCCGGCGAGGAGCTCGCGGCAGACGCGCCGCGCCGCGAAGTAGGTCAGGATCGGCACGACGATCACGGCTGCGCGGTAGCCCCAGATCTGGTGGCTGTAGGAGAGGCCGAGGAAGACGTAGACGCGGTCGGCCGAGCCCGCCATGAAGACGAGGAAGACCCAGACGAGGAGCGCGAGCACGGTCGCCGTGCGCCGCGGGTTGTCGCGGGGGCGCTCGAGCAGGTTGTGGAACGCCTCGTCGCCCGACAGCTTCCGCTCGAGCCACGGCCAGAGGTAGAGGAGGCCGATCACGATCAGCGGGAACAGCGCGCCGCCCCAGAACGGGTTCGGCACGAGTGTGTAGCCGCCGACGACCACGTCGAAGCTCGGCACGAGGCGCAGCGCGCCGATCAGCCACCCGAGGTACCAGTCGGGCTGCGCGCCGTTCGTGGCGTCGCCGACGTGGTACGGCCCCCACAGCCAGATGGGGTTGATCTGCGCGAGCCCGCCGAGCAGGAAGAGCACGCCCCACGTCCCGAACATGAGCCCGAGGGAGCGCGGCGCCTGTCCTGGGAACGTCGGCACGCCGACCACCTGACGCTCCGTCTCGCGTGGGCTCTTCTTGAACTGCGTGTGGTGCCGCGAGGCGACGAGGAGCAGGTGCATCGACAGCACGAGCCCGATCAGGATCGGGATGATCAGCACGTGCGCGATGTACATGCGCGGCCAGAACGACGGCGAGCCCGGATACGGCCCGCCCCAGAGCAGCATCGCCAGCTTTCCGCCGATCAGCGGGAGCGACATCGCGACGGAGTACCCGATCGCGAGCCCCATCCCCGACAGCAGGTCGTCGACCATCGAGTAGCCGAGGTAGCCCTCGAGCAGCGCGAGCACGAGCATCGTCACCCCGCCGATGTACGTGAGGTCGCGCGGCTTGCGGTAGGCGCCCGTGAGCAGCACGCGCAGCAGGTGCATCACGATCGCGGCGACGAAGACGTCGGCGGCCCAGTGGTGCGTCTGCCGCATCAGCAGCCCGGCGCGCACGTCGAACGACAGGTGCACGACCGACTCGTAGGCGCGGCTCATCGACGCGCCGTGGAGCGGCACGTACGACCCGTGGTAGACGGTCATCGAGCGCGAGTCGTCGAAGAAGAACGTCAGATAGATCCCCGTCGCGACGAGCAGCATGAAGACGTACAGCGCGACCTCGCCGAGCAGGAACGACCAGTGGTCGGGGAAGACGTAGCGCAGCGCCTTCTTGACGAACGGCGCGCCCCCGGAGCGCGTGTCGACGTAGCGGACGATCCCGCGGATCACGAGCTATAGGCCTTTCCCTTGCGTACGCCCCACCACGACGGGCCGATCGGCTCGTCGAAGTTGCCCTTCGCGCGCAGGTAGCCCTCGCCGTCCACCTCGAGCGGGAGCTGCGGCAGCGCACGGCCGGCGGGCCCGAAGATCACCTTGCCCCCGTCGGCGGGGTCGAACGTCGAGTAATGGCACGGGCACACGAGCGCCGGCCGCGGCTCGACCGGCGCGAACGTCGGCTTGCGGTACAGCGAGATCGCGCAACCGGCGTGCGTGCAGATCTTCGAGAACGCGACGACTCCGCTCGGCGCCCAGTCGTGCCGCGACTTGAGCTCGTTCTCCGGCACGCGGACGACGACGAGCGGCGACCCGATCAGCTCGCGGTCGGCGCCTTCGGGGTACGCGGTGTAGAACGACCCCTCCTCGACGTCCGTCGCCTTCAACGGCCTCCCCTCGCTGTCCACGAGGCGGCGGCCGCGCTTCCACGGCGTCCACTTCAGCTTCTGCGTCGCGAACGCCGGACCGAGCGACAGTGCCGGCGTGATCATCGCGAGCCCGAGCGTGCCGATCGCACCGAGCCCCGCCATGCGCACGAGCCGCTTTCGCGTGAACCGCGACCCCGACTCGTCGACGATCTGATCGATCTCGGCGATCTCCTGCGGGTGCTCCAGATCCGGGTACGGCTCCTGCAGCTCCTCCGTGACGATCAGCTTGTGCGCGATCACGACGCACGCCGCAGCGAGCAGCACGAACGCGCCGCCGAGCGCGAGCCCGAGGTACTGCGTCTGGTGTGCGAGCCGCTCGAACGAGAAGATGACCATGAACGCGATCGCGGCGGCGGCGACGAGCACGAGCAGCACGAGCACGACCGTCTCCGCGCCACGGTTCGGCGGACCCGGCTCGACGATCCGCTGCTCGTGCTCGGCAGGGAACTTCGGCTTGCCGCGCCGGCCGAGCAGCAGGACGACGCCAGAGACGAGCAAGTCCTTCGCGCGGCTCACGACTGCAGCCTCTTCCCGATCGTCATGCACAGTGCGACGAGGGCAGCGGCCGCGAGCAGCCACGTGACCATGCCCTCCGGCCATGGGCCGAGGTGTCCGAGCGACCAGCCGCCGGCGTCGTCGGGATGCTTCGTGTAGTCGATGTACGCGATCAGCGAGTTCAGTTGATCCGGCGTGACCTGCGTCTTCGAGAACTTCGGCATGAGGTACGGGCCGATTCGCACGGCCTCCGCGATCTGCGTGTCGGTGGCGTCCTCGAGCGGCGGTACGCGCGCGCCCGTGACGTAGCCGCCCTCGGCGACGATCTGGTGACAGCCGGCGCAGTGGTCGACGAAGAGCTTCTGGCCGACGGAGACGCTGCCCTGCTCCGGGTGCGGCTGCGGGATGCCGGGGCCGCTGCCGAACGACGCGACGTACTTGACGAGCGCACGGAGCTCCTGCTCGGAGAAGAGCACTTTCGAGCGCGACGGCTGCTGGCCCGGGTTCTCGAGCGGCATGTAGCCCGTCCGCAGGTAGAAGTCGGCGGCCCGGGCACCGACGTTCCGCAGCGGCGGTCCCTGTCCGGGCACGTCGCCGGCGCCGCGGCGCGTGTTGCGGACGCCTTCGCCTGCCGGGCCGTGGCAGCTCGAGCAGTTCGCTGCGTAGAGGGAGGCGCCGCCGCCGATGTTCACCACGCCCTGGCGCGGCGGTCCCGAGTCGGCGAAGGCGGGCGGCGCGGCGAGCGCGACCGCGAGGGCGGCAAGGACCGCGACCCTCATGCCTGGTTGCACCCGTGGTAGAAGGCGCCCGCCGCGTCGAGCGCGACGATCACGATGAAGAGGACGTTCCCGAGCAGCGCGGCCTCGGCGAAGAACTTCATGCGGCCCCACGGGCCGGGCGCGTACTTTCCGGTGTCGCTCGTCGCGCGGAAGACGACGAACGCCGCGAGCTCGGCGGCGACGACGGCGGTGCCGCAGACCGTCGTGATCAGCACGTTCAGCCAGATCACCGGCACGTGCCAGTACGACACCGGCATCGAGCAGTGGGAGTTCGTGAGCCCGAACTCGAGCACGTGCTGCGTCGCCCACATCCACGGACCCGCGAGGAGCGCGTACCACTGCAGGAGCTCGAGACGGAAGCGCGTCATCCGACGTGCGGGGAGAGGTCGACGAGGAGGACGACGACGGTGATCACGTTGACGGCGTGCCAGTAGAACGCGGTCGCTTGCAGCGTGCGCAGGCGGTACGGCGTGATTCGCGTCGCGAACCGCATCAGCAGCCACGCGGTCAGCAGGATCCCGAGGAAGACGTGCAGGTGGTCGATCGCCAGCATCGTCAGGTGGATCGACGAGTACGCGCTGTGCGACGGCGGCTCCTTGTGGCACGCATCGACGAAGTCGTGGACCTGCCAGATCAGGTAGCCCCCCTGCACGATCCCGGCGAGCGCAAGCCACCGCAGCGCGGCGACGCGGTTCAGGAGGCGGCCGTTCCGCCACGCGCGCTGCATCGCGAAGCTCGTCGCAACGAGCGCCGCCGTGAGGAGCGACGGCACCAGCACGGCCGGCTTGTCGACGCCCGGCGGCGGCCAATGCCTGCTCTGCAGGCGGAGGTAGAAGTACGTCGCGAACAGCATGAGGAACAGCGTCGTCTCGCCCGCGACGAAGAGGACCATCGCCCACCAGCCGTTCGGCCGCGCGTGGCCGAGGTCGTACGTGGTGGCGGCGCTCGTCGTCACGCTTCCTCCGGCTCGTTCAGGTTCCAGGCGCCGACGGCTGCGACGGCTGCGGCGAAGAACGCCGCGGCGGCGACGTAGTGCGTCGTCAGCACGAGTGCGAACGCGATCGAGACGGCGAACGCGACGACGATCGGCCACGGCGACTCCGGAGGCATCTCGGCGACGCGGTCGAGCGCCGCGTCGTTGACGGTCGAGAGCGGCGTCTCGTGCCCGGTCGAGAGCACCAGCTCGTCGTCCTCGAGGCGGAGCAGATCGTTCTCGCGATCCTCCTCGTCCCAGTTCGGGTACGCGCTCCGCACCGTCGGGATGACCGCGAAGTTGTAGTGCGGCGGGGGAGACGACGTCGCCCATTCGAGCGTCCCGCCGTTGAACGGGTCGCGGCCCGACGGGATCCCGCGGCGCATCGACCACGCGATGTTGCCGGCGATCATCAGCAGGCCCGCGGCGAGGATGTAGCCGCCGATCGTCTCGAGCAGGTTGTAGATCCCCCAGCCGAGACCATGCTGGTAGGTGTAGACGCGGCGCGTCATCCCGAGCAGGCCGACGATGTGCATCGGGAAGAACGTGAGCGCGGTGCCGACGAACGTCACCCAGAAGCTCGCAATCGCGAGCCGCTCGTCGTACATCCGTCCGGTCACCTTCGGGAACCAGTAGTAGATGCCGCCGAGCAGCGGGAAGACGGCGGCGCCGAAGATGATGAAGTGGAAGTGCGCGACGACGAAGTACGTGTCGGTCGTCGCCTGGTCGAGCGGGATCGCGGCGAACATGATTCCGCTGAGCCCGCCGAGCACGAAGAACGTGATGAAGCCGCCGATGAAGAGGAGCGGCGCGCGGAAGATCGGCGTGCCGAGGTTCACCGTCACGAGCCACGCGTACACCTGGATCGTCGACGGGATCACGACCATCATCGACGCGGCGCCGAAGAGCACGAGCACCGACGACGAGATGCCGGTCGCGAACATGTGGTGCGCCCACACGCCGAAGCCGATGAACGCGACCAGGAGCTCCGCCATCGCGACGAGCGGGAACGCGACCATCTTGCGCCGTGCGAACGTCGGGATGATCGACGTCGCGATGCCGAACGCGGGCAGGACGATGATGTAGACCTCGGGGTGCCCGAAGAACCAGAAGAGGTGCTGCCACAGGAGCGGCGACCCTCCGTGCGCGACGTCGAAGAAGTGGAAGCCGACCTTCCGCTGCAGCTCGAGGAACACGCAGTCGAGGACGAGCGCGGGCAGGGCGAGCAGGAGCGACAGCGACGCCGCGAGCATCGCGAAGCAGAAGAGCGGCATGCGGTTCCAGGACATGCCGGGCGCGCGCAGCCGGAAGATCGTCACGATCATGTTCACGGACGCGACCGTCGAAGAGACGGCGTTGAAGATCAGCCCGAGCGCGTAGAAGTCGATGTTGAGGCCGCCGTCGTAGCGCTTGAGCGCGAGCGGCACGTAGTCGAACCAGCCGGCGTCCGGCGCGGAGTGGATCAGGAAGCTCGAGTAGATGAAGATCCCCGAACCGAGGAAGATCCAGTACGACAGCGCGTTCACGCGCGGGAACGCCATGTCGCGGGCGCCGATCATCAGCGGGACGAGGTAGTTCCCGAACGCGCCGGTCGTCATCGGGATGATGAAGAAGAAGATCATCGTGACGCCGTGCATCGTCATGAGCTGGTCGTAGGTCGCCGGCCCGATCGCCTTCTCCTCGGGCTGCGACAGCTGCGTGCGCATCGCGAGCGCCTCGGCGCCGCCGGCGGCGAAGAACACGAGTGTCGTCCAGAAGTAGAGGAGGCCGATGCGCTTGTGGTCGACCGTCGTCAGCCAGCCGAGGACGCCGGGGCGCTCCGCCCAGATGCGCTCGAGGCGGTCGATGCGGCGGCGGACCGGAGGCGACGCGACGGCCATCAGCGCAGCGACTCCAGATAGCTCGTCAGCGTCTGGACGTCGGCGTTCGAGAGACCGAGGTCCGGCATCTTGTTCCCGGGCTTGACGCCCTGCGGGTCGCGGAGCCATTCGGCGACGTTCGTGCGCGTGTTCGTGAGGCGTGCGGCGCCGAGCGTCGTCCGCGAGGCGAAGTGCGTGAGGTCGGGCCCCACGTGGCCTTTCGCCTGCGTCCCGCGCACCTGGTGGCAGTCGGCGCAGCCCTTCGTCGTGAACTCCGGCGGCGGCGATCCCGAGACGGGCTTCGACTCGCGCGCGAGCCATCGGTCGAACGCGGCGCGCGGCTGCGCGAACACCAGTACGACCATGTGCGCGTGCTGCAGGCCGCAGAACTCGGCGCAGTGGCCGGCGTAGACGCCCGGCTTCGTCGCGTCGATGAGCACGCGGTTCGACTGCCCGGGGATCATGTCCATCTTCCGGTTCAACTCGGGGATCCAGAAGCTGTGGATGACGTCCGCGGTGTGGGTGACGATCGCGACCCGGGTGTTCGTCGGGACGTGGATCTCGTTCGCCGTGACGGCGCTCGTGCCCTCGTAGCGCACCTCCCACCAGAACTGATGGCCGGTGACGTCGATCGTCAGCTGCGCACTGCCGCGCGGGGGCGCGCCGGTCGCCTTCATCGCGAACAGGTCGGCGTAGACGAACAGCGCGACGAGGAGGACGATCGGGAGTGCGACGCCGGCCCCGACGACGAGGCCGGTGGCGGCCTTCTCGCCGCCGCCGAACGGGAGCGTCTCCTTGGACCGCCGCCACCAGCCGAGGAAGAGCAGGAACACGACGACCCCGAACCCGAAGGCCGAAAAGCCGAAGACGACCCAGAAGATCTGCGTGATCTTCCCCTCGGCGCGGCTGTGCGGGTCGAGCGTGTTCTCGTTGCCGCCGCAGCCGGCGAGCAGAACGACGAGCCCGAGAGCGGGCAACAGCCGGCCGTGGCGCGACAGAGGCGTCATCTCCCGCTCCTGTCGTATCCGTCCCTGCACCTGCGAAAACGGAAGCTTGCTAATTCGCGTGGCGAACTAGCGCTGCACCCGGACGGCGGACTCCTCGAGGTCGAGCGCACGGGGCAGTCTCCTGCGTCGTGCGGCACGTCGAGCTCGTTCAGGCGCCCGAGCGCCCCGACCGGGATGACGACACACGTCACGAAGACGATCGCCGAGCGTGCGAGAGGCCTTTCGTGCTACGAATCACCGGTGGCGCCGCCGATCTCGGTCAGCCGCGCGATGCGAGTCGCGGAGTTCCGCGCGGCGCTCCGCGACTTCCAGAGCCAGAACGAGTCGATCTTGCGCGAGCTCGGTATGACGCCGCAGCGCTACCTGCTCCTCCTGTTCGTCAAGGGCGCGCTGGACGGCAGCAGTCGGCCGACGATGACCGAGCTGCGCGAGCGGATGAAGCTGTCGCCCAATACCGTGACGGAGCTCGTCGACCGCGTCGCCCGTGACGGCCTCGTCGTCCGTGATGCCGGCATCGACGACCAGCGCGTCGTGTTCGTCCGCCTCACGGCGAAGGGGACGCGGGCGGTCGACGAGGCGATCCGCGCGACGACTGCGCAGCGTCGGGAGTTCGCGTTGCGTTTCGACACGCTCGCGCGCACCTTCGCCGCCGCCCTCCGCGGCTGACGCGGCGTTTCACGCGCGGTCGCAGCCGGGAACGACCGCTGCGAGGTTAGGGACTATGGAGAGGGCGAGCACGCACGGCGACTGCGCCGTCACCACACAGCGCCGAAAGCTCCTCTGGCGGGCGGTCAAGCTGTACGCGGTGATCCCCACCGCTGTGATCGCCTCGTTCGTCGTGCTGGCGGCGCTATCGATCGTCGCGGACGAGGCGTCGTGGGGGCCGGTCGAGTCCTTGCGGAAGGCTGTGTCGGACGTGATCGGAGCGCAGGCTGCGACGACTACGCTCCAGGCGGTCGCGGGTGGCCTCGTGACGGTGACGTCGATCACGTTCTCTGTGCTGCTGCTCGCGGTTCAGCAGACGGCGTCGAGCCTCTCGCCCGTCGTCTTCAACCAGTGGGTGCGCCGGCGGACGAATCAGGTGTTCCTCGGGTTCTTCGTGGGTCTCGCGCTGTACGCGTTCGTCGTCCTCGTCTTCGTGCGCCGGTCGACGCCGCCAGTGCTCGGCGCTTCGATCGCGACTGGGCTCACGGTCGTCGCGCTGCTCTTCCTGGTCGTGCTCGTGTACGCGACGATCGAGCAGATGCGCCCGTCGAGCGTGACGAAGCTGATCAGGGATCGCACCCTCCTCGCGCGGGAGCGCGAGGCGGCGCTCGTCTCACGGACCCGGCGTGTTGCCGAATCGGGATTCGACGCCGTCGCCGGCGGCCACGTCGAGACGATGGGTCACATCAACGAGATCGACCTGAACCTGATCGCGCGCGCCCTCGAACGGCTCCCGGAGGGCGAGGTGCGGCTGTACGTCTCCCTGGGCGACTTCGCCGTGTTCGGGCAGCGGCTCTTCGACGTCCTCGACGGCGACGAGACCGCGGCACGTGAGGTGGCTGCCGAGGTCTGCGACGCTTTCGTCATCAGTCCACACCGCGACCTCGATGCGGACGCGACGACGGGAATCGACGAACTGGCGAACATCGCGTGGACGAATGGCTCGACGTCGCGCCACAATCCGCAGGTCGCGCGCACGGCGCTCAATCAGCTCGAGGACATCGCGATGCACTGGCTCCTCGCCGACCCGTGCGCCGAGGCTGCCCCCGACCTTCTTCGGATCGTCTACCCGGACAACGACCTGGACCGTCTGCTCGACACGTTCTACTCACTCGTGCTCGTGTCGCAGGAGTCTCACCAGCACGTGCTCGCAAGGGATGTCCTCGAGGCGTATGCCCGGATGCTCGAGCGCGCAGACGGCGCGACGCTCGAGCGGCTGCTGCGCGACCTCGACGTCGCCGACGGCGTGCTCGACCGGATGCCACCGTCGCCGATGCTCGACGAAGCGCGCCACCGGCTCGACTCTGCTCGCGAGCGGGCGCTAGTCGGCTGAGGCGCCGACCCGCTCCCGCCCGTGCTCGCCCGACAGACTCGTCAGGTCCCCCTCGATCGCCTCGAGCGATCGCCCTTTCGTCTCCGGCACGAGCGTCGCGAAGAAGGCGAACGCCGCGATGCCGATCGCGCCGTAGAGCCAGAACGTTCCCTCCTTGGTGATCGTCGTCGTCAGCGTCAGGAACGTGAACGAGACGAGGAAGTTCGCGCCCCAGTTGGCGACCGTGGCGACACTCATCGCGGGGCCGCGCACGCGGAGCGGGTAGATCTCCGAGATCATCAGCCAGAACACGGGGCCGAGGCCGACAGCGAACGACGCGATGTAGACGATCAGCGAGACGAGCGCCAGCCAGCCCGCACTGTGCTGGAGCGACTTCGAGACGAAGAACACGCCGAGCGCGGCCAGAGACACGATCACACCGCCGGTTCCCACGAGCAGGAACACGCGGCGGCCGAGCTTGTCGATCAGCAGGATCGCGACGATCGTGAAAAGGACGTTCGTGAGGCCGACGACGGCGGTCATCGCGAGCGCGCTGCCTGCACCCGCCCCCGCGAACGAGAGGATCGTCGGCGCGTAGTAGATGACGGTGTTGATTCCGACGATCTGCTGGAAGATCGCGAGCCCGAGGCCGACGAGCAACATCTTTCGCACGCGTGGCGCGAACAGCTCGCGGAGCGACGCCTCCTCCTTCGCGACCTCCTCGATCTGGTCGAGCTCCTCCTCCACTTGCTCCTCGTCGTCGTCGCGCGCGCGCATCAGAACCTCGTCGGCCGCCTCGCGGTCGTCGGCTTCCTCGATCAGCCACCGCGGCGTGTGCGGGACGAAGAACATGCCGATCGCGAGCGCGAGCCCGGGTACGGCGCCGAGGCCGAGCATCCAGCGCCAGTTCCAGGTGGCGTCCTTCAGGAAGTAGTTCACGAGGTACGCGACGGCGATGCCGCTCGTGATCATCAGCTGGTTGAAGCTGACGAGGCCCCCACGCAGCCTTTTTGGCGCCAATTCGGAGATGTACAGCGGCCCGACGAACGACGCGGTCCCGACCGAAAGCCCGAGGACGAAGCGCGACCCCACGAGCTCCCACGTCGTCATCGAGACGGCGGACGCGAGCGCACCGAAGACGTAGATCGACCCGGAGATGACCTTGGTCCACTTGCGGCTGATCGCGTCGGCGAGGTAGCCCGCGATGACCGCGCCGAACATCGCGCCGAGCAGGATCGAGCCGACGATCGCCTGCTGGCCGAGGTTCCCCGCGTGGAGGTCCTTCTTCACGAAGAGGAGCGCGCCGCCGACGACGCCCGTGTCGTATCCGAACAGGAACCCGCCGATGCCCGCGATCAGCGCGAGGCGCGCGACGAACGCATTTCCGCTCTTGAACAGCTCGCGGACGAACTCCATTTCGTAGCACGAAGTATCCGACGGGACACGCGTGAAACATCAGCCGCGGAGTGCATCGGAGGCGGCGCCCAGCTCCTCCGCGACGATCGCCAGCGCCTTCCGCGCCGCCGAGGTGGACAGCGGCTCGGAGCGCTCTCCCTCCGGCATCGGCTGCGACGCCGACTGCGCGCTCTCGGGCAACGCGCGTGCGATGGCCGTCACGGCGCGGGCGGGCTCGGCGAGGCCGACGGCTGCCTCGCGGTCGCGCACCGCAATTCGCCCCAGGGAGGCGGCCGCAGCGGCGGCGTCCGTCAGGTGCCCGTGGGCGCGCCTGAAGCGGTGAACCGTGCCGGCGCTCCGCCGCCGCGCCGAGACGCGAACCGCGGCGCGGGCCGTGTCGAGCGCCTCGTCGAGTTGCCGCGACGCCGACGCCAGGTCGGCGAGGCGGTCGCCGAGCCTGTCCGAGCCCTCGACCGACGCGTCGACCGCCGCGGCGATCGCCTCGCCGATCGAAGATGTCGCCGCGCGCGCCCGTTCGACGACGTCGACGGGGAACAGCACCTGGCTGAAGAGGAGCGCCATTCCGGCGCCCACGAGCGCCTGGGCGAGCCGGCCGGGGAAGAACGCGGCGCTCGGAGCGTCGCCGAAGGTCGCGGTGACGATGAGGCCGGTGACCGCCGCCTGGGTCACGAAGGTGGAGCTCTCACCGATGAACAGCCCTGCGACGAGCCCGAAGAAGATGACGAGCGCCACCTCGACCGCACCGCGCGAGCCGGCGACGAGCGTCACGACGTCGGCGACGAGGATGCCGACCGCCACGCCGAGCACCGTCTGGACGGCGGCTCGTCCGCGGGTCCCGGTCGTGAAGCCGAGCGCGATCGCCGCCACGATCGGCGCGAACACCGGGTGTGGCGCGCCGAGCAGCCAGTGCGCAATCCACCAGGAGAGGCCGGCGGCCGCGCCGGCCTGCGCTGCGGGAAGGACGCCGCGGCGGGTGCGGGCGAGGCGCCGCCCGAGGCGGCCGTGGCGCTCCGCCCACTCGAGCGCGGACGTGCCGCGTGCGCGGGAGACGAGCGACTGCGTTTCCATGTCGGCTTTCGGGTACCCGAATTTCGCAACACGAATTACGTAGGAGGGTCGTGTACGCGCGTAGGCTCGGCCGCAGGAAACCGCAGGCGCACACCCCGTTTCTGGAGCGCCCGGCCGCTCTCGACTACCTCGTGGACGTCGTCGAAAACATTTCGTAAAGCGAGGGTTTCACCACCCGCAGGCGTGCAACAGGAATGCAGAGCAAGCGATCAAGGAGGACACCGATGCCGATGACCAAGAAGGACGGCAAGGTTCGGAGGTCGGAGCTGCCGGACACGCTCAAGCGCTCGCCCGCGAAGGCCCAGCGGCAGTTCGCGAAGACGCACGACAGCGCCGTGGGCCAGTACGGGGAAGGTGAGCGCGCGCATCGCACCGCGTACGCGTCGCTCAAGCACGACTTCGAGAAAGTCGGCGACCACTGGGAGAAGAAGGACGAGGCCGGCCCGTCCGACCCGCGCTCGAAGCGGTCGACGAAGGAGAAGCAGGAGGAGAAGGGCGAGACCTTCGGCGGGGTCGACTACGAGGGGCACACGAAGGCGGAGCTGTACGAGCGCGCGACGCGCCTCGGGATCGACGGCCGCTCCAAGATGTCGAAGAAGGAGCTCGCCCGCGCGATCGCCCGGGAGCAGTGACAGGGGCCGGCCTCAAGGGCCATTTCGTGCGACGCGTCGGAGCCGCAGCCGAAGGCACAGGGTGCGCATCCTGTCGACTGCTCTGCGAGCTCGCCGGCACCGGCTTCCAGCTGTACGTCGGCTTCAGCGTCGTCGCGCTCCTCGAGAGCCCGCACTCCGCGCTCCGGAGCGCGCTCCACGTGGGGCTCGTGGGAGGCGTCGGTCGGCGATGCCGGCAGCGGGGCCGAGCCGGTCGGCAGGGGAGGGGGAATCAGTTCCCGTCGCCGGCCCGGAGCCACGGCTCGAGCGTTCGCCGGATCGGCGCCGCGAGCACCGGCGCGTCGACGCGCGCCACCACGCGGTTTCCGTCGACCACCACGAGGGTCGGTAGCTCAGCGATGCGGAACCGGGCCGCGAGGTCGGGACGCTCGTCCACGTCGATCCGCCGGATCGAGAACGTGTCGTGGTTCCGGTTGCGCTGCAGCGTCTGGGCGATGTACCCGTCGACGAGCCTGCAGCGCCCCGAGCGCGGCGAGTGGAAGACGAGCAGCAGCGGCCGCCCCTTCCGCACGTCGTCGAGAGTCGCAGACATGTCGCAACACGAAATTTCCGCCAGATCGGCGATTAAACAGTGGCGCCACACTGGTTCGAGTCGCGGGCTGGGTATGGCTTGGCGCATCGACCGCGAGCGCGGCGGCGGTCGCGCCCGACGAGCTCCGGCACCCCCAGAAGGTCGCGGTCATGAACGTCGTCCATCCGGTGACGGCGCTGTACCTCGGGCCCATCTGGCTCGTCGTCTACGCGAGGCTCGTCCGGCGGCCGGCGTCGGTGTCGCAGAGGGTCGTGTCCGTGTGGAAGGTGGGGGAGTCCGCCGGCCACTGGTTCTCGGTGCAGATCGGGATGGTCTGCGGATACGCGACGGCGTGGCCGGCGAGCGAGTGGCTTATCCGCTCCGGCCGCAAGGAGCGCATGGAGCCGATGGGGGACGACGCGTCCGCGCCCGCTGCGACGGCCGCGAGCTGGACGGTGCCGCGACACCCACAGAACGGGGCTTCGCCGGTGCACGTCGAGAACGCGCCGCTGGCGCCCCGGGTCGCGGCTGACCGGTCCAGCTTCGGCTCCGTGCGCACCGACTCCCAGAACCCCTCGATCGCGTGCTTCGCGCTGCAGTAGGCCGACTGGAGCAGGATGCCGCGGCACGCGGGGGCGGAGCCGACCGGCGAGATCGTCCCGGGGACGCGCGGACGCATTCTCCACAATGGTTCGCTAAACGAAATGTTTTCGCGAAGCCGTAGCGGCGTAAACCTTCAGATGAACGACGACCGAAGACCCACGACAGGAGGACTGGAATGGCAGACCCTGTGCCCGCCGGGAGCGACGTGAGCTCCGGCACCTACAAGTGCACCCGCTGCGGCTACGAGCTCGACGTCGCGTCGACGACGCACCTGCCGCCGTGCCCATCGTGCGGGAACAGCGAGTACGCGACGCTGAGCGGCGGCGACAGCGTCGACGACCCGTACCCCGACCGCTAGATGCTCACCGCGCGCGAGGAAACGCCGGGTCGGTCGCCTCCGTGATCGTGTCCACGAGGTCGGCCGCTGCCGCGCGCGGGACGAGCACCGTCAAGCAGTCCCCCTCCCGGATGCGCTCGTCGCCGCTCGGCTCGATCGAGCGATCGCCGCGCTTGAGACCGATCACGGTCGAGCCTGGCGGCCACGCGACGTCAGCGAGGGCGATGCCGACAGGGGGCTCCGGCGCCGCGAACCCGAGGTCGACGATCCGGTAGCCGCGGAGGCGCGCGAGCGCACCACCCGCGCGCCATGCGTGCGCCGGCGACGTCCGCCTTGCCGGATCAAGCTCACGGTCGAGCCGCGCCTTGTAGGCGTGAAGGATGTTCGTGTGCGTGAGCCACCCAAGGAGCTCGGCGCCGCCTCCGGCTACGACTGGCAGTCCGGATCGTGCGTGGACGAGGTCATGGAGGGCCGACTCGAGAGTCTGATCCGCTCTCAGCGGGGGAGCGTCGTCGGCGACGTCGCCTGCCGAAGCGCCGACGGCGCCGTCCCGTAGCGCCTGCTCGATCTGTCGCGGCCCCAGGGTTCCGGCGTAGGCCCCGTCGGCGGCGACCACGGGCAGTCCGTCTCCGTGCACCGCCGCGAGTCGCTCGAGCGCCTCCTCGAGCGGGGCGTCGGCCGCGAGCGCCATCGGCACCGGCCGCATCGCCTCACCGACCGTGATCAGGTGCATGAGGTTCGCGCTCTGCCCGCGCATGATGTCGATCCCGCGGCGTCGCAGCTTCAGCGTGTAGATCGTGTCACGGCTCAACAGGTTCGACACGCCCGCCGCCAACGCGACCGCAAACATGAGCGGCAGGATGATCCGGTAGTCGCCGGTCAGCTCGAAGATGATGATCACCGCCGTGATCGGCGCACGCGCCGCGGCCGCGAAGACGGCGCCCATCCCGACGATGCCGTAGGCTCCGACCGAGGTCGAGACCGACGGCACGAGGTGCCCGACGCCGATGCCGTAGGCGCTGCCGAGCATCGCGCCCATGAAGAGCGACGGGGCGAAGACGCCGCCGGATCCTCCGATCGCGATCGTGACGCTCGTCGCGAGGATCTTGCCCGCGAGCAGTGCGAGCAGCAGCCACAGGCCGTAATTGCCGCGCACGGCGTGCTCGAGCGGCGGGTATCCCACTCCGTAGAGCTGCGGCAGCGCGAGCAGCAGGAGGCCGAGGAGCAGTCCGCCTGCGGCCGGGCGGAGCCACTCGGGTCCCCGCCAGAGTCGGTCGGCAATGTCCTCGCTCCGGTAGAGCACGCGGATGAAGACGATTCCGACTATCGCAGCGAGCGTGCCGAGACCGATGTAGAGCAGGTACTCCACCGGGGAGCGCAGTTCGAACGCGGGGAGGTGGAGGAACGGCTGCGAGCCGAAGGCGGCGCGCCCGATGATGTCAGCGACGAACGACGCGAGGACGACGACGCCGAACGACTCCGCCTCGAAGTCGCGCAGGATCAACTCGAGGCCGAAGAAGACGCCGGCGATCGGCGCATTGAACGTCGCCGAGATCCCGCCGGCAGCGCCGCAGGCGACAAGGATCCGAAGCCGCGACTCGGGCACCCGCGTGAGCTGCCCCAGCGTCGACCCGAGCGCCGAGCCGATCTGGACGATCGGGCCCTCCCTCCCCACCGACCCGCCCGAGCCGATGCACAGAGCGGAGGCGAGCGACTTGATCAGCGCTACCCGGGGACGAATACGGCCGCCCCGCTCGGCGACGGCCAGCATCACTTCCGGAACCCCGTGGCCACGCGCCTCGCGCGCGAAGCGGTGGATCAACGGCCCGTAGAGGAGACCGCCGACCACCGGCGCAAGCACGACGAACCACAAGCCGATTCCGTGGACGTACGAAGCGTGGCCGACGGCGCTGTAATCGCGATGACCGGTGAACGCATACGTGAACCCGAGGATGAGGTAGCGGAAGAGCACAGCCCCCGCCCCCGCGCCCGCGCCAACCACGAGCGCGAGCGCCACGAGCCCGGCCGGCGTTGCTC
>DATDNT010000039.1:0-2280 GCA_036518135.1 Gaiellaceae bacterium
CGAGCGCTCCGCCGGGCCGCAGCAACCTGGCCGGCTTTGCATAGCGCAGCTCCGGCGCGATCCAGTGGAAGGCGGTGAACGCGACGACCGCGTCGAAGTTCGCCTCGGGTGGCTCCCAGGTCTCGAAGTCGCCGACCGCGATCTCCGCGGCTGGAGCATTGCGGCGTGCGATCTCGCCGAGCTCGGGCGACAGCTCGATGCCTGTGACGACGTAGCCGCGGCGTTCGAGCTCCGCCGTCGCCTTCCCGGTGCCCGGGCCGACCTCGAGCACGCGCGACCCCGGCTCGAGCTGCGCAAGCTCTGCGAGATCGTCGAAGACCGCGGCGGGATACGCCGGCCGCGCGCGATCGTACTGCTCGGCCACCGAGCCGAACGTCTGCCGCAGACGCTCCCGGTCATGGTGTTCGCGCACCGCTAGATTGAATCGCGATGGAGAGTGTGCTGTCGCAGGCTGGACGCTGGCGGGAGCTGGGGCGGAGGGTCGCCGTCGCGACCGTCGTCGCCACGCGTAGCTCGGCTCCCCGGCCGGTCGGTTCCAAGCTCGCGATCAGCGAGCAGGGTGAGCTCATCGGCTCCGTCTCCGGAGGCTGCGTCGAGAACGACGTCGTGCTCGCCGCGCAGGACGTGCTCGCGGGCGGACCGCCTCGGCTGCTCACGTACGGGATCACGGACGAGATGGCGTTCGGGGTCGGCCTGCCGTGCGGCGGCGAGATCGACGTCTTCGTCGAGGAGCTGACCGACGCAGAGCGGCCCGACGTCACGCTCACGGTCGTGGCCGGCGAGGGCGTGGGCGAGCGGCTCGACGATCCGGAGCTCGTGGAGCAGGCGCGGCGTCGCGGCCGCAGTCACGTGCTCGAGCTCGAGGATCGCACGATCCTGGCCGACGTGCACGCTCCGCCCACCCGGCTCTTCGTCTACGGCGCGGTCGACACCGCGGAGGCGCTTTGCCGCGCGGCGAAGCTGCTCGGCTGGCGAACGGTCGTGGCCGACGCGCGCGCGAGCTTCGCGACGCCCGAGCGGATCCCGAGCGCCGACGAGCTCCTCCTGCTCTGGCCCGAGGAGGCGCTCGACCGGGTGCAGCCCGATCTCGGCACCGCCGTGGTCGTGCTCACCCACGACGACAAGTTCGACCTGCCGCTGATCCGCGGCGCGCTTGCAAGCGACGCTTTCTACGTCGGCTGGATCGGCTCGCGTCGCAACCAGGAACGGCGGCGCGGGCTTCTCCGCGAGGAGGGTGTCACCGACGACGAGCTGGACAGGATCGCGGGACCGTCGGGTCTCGACATCGGCGCGGACACTCCGGCGGAGACCGCGCTCTCGATGCTCGCGGAGATCATCGCGGTGCGCGCGAACCGAGCCGGCGGCCGCCTGAAGGACGCAGGAACCCGGATTCACTCGCCTCTGTAGGATCGACTCGTGCTGCTGCGCGAGGTCGAATACGCGAAGCCGGGGTCGGTGGGAGAGGCTCTGCAGCTGCTCGCGGCGAATGACGGCGCGCGGGCGCTCGCCGGCGGCCAGACGCTCGTCAACGTCATGAAGGCGCGCGCCGCGTCGCCCGACATGCTCGTTGACCTGAACGGGATCGAGGAGCTGCGCGGGATCGAGCTCGCCGGTGACGGGACGCTCACCATCGGCGCGATGACCACCTACACCGAGCTGATGCGCTCGGCGGAGGCGAAGGCGCGGCCGATCCTCGGCGAGGTCTGCGCGACGATCGCGGACGTCCAGGTTCGCAACCGCGGCACGATCGGCGGCAACGTCTGCTCGAACGACCCCACCAACCACCTGCCTCCTCTCATGGTCGCGGTCGGCGCGCAGATGACGATCGCGGGCGCCGACGGAGAGCGTGAAGTGCCGGCCGAGGACTTCTTCCTCGGCGTCTATCTCACGGCCGTCGGGCCGGGCGAGCTGCTGACGCGGATCTCGATCCCCGCCGGCAAGAAGGACGGATTCGCCGCGGTCACCCTCGGCGCGGAAGGAACGTGCATCTGCAACGCGGCCGCGACGGCGAACGGCTCGGTGCGCATAGCGCTCGGCTGCGTCGACGCGGTGCCGGTGGTCGTCACGGCCGACTCCGCGGGCGGGGTCGCCGACGCCGTCCGCGCAGCGAACCTGACGCCGCCCTCCGACGTCCACGCCTCGAGCGAGTACCGCACGCACCTCGCCGCAGTCCTGGCGACCCGCGCAGCAGAAGAGGCGGCGGCCCGCTGATTGACATCGCGGTCACCGTCAACGGGACGACGTACGAGCGGGACGTCGAGCCGCGCAAGCTCCTCATCC
>DATDNT010000040.1:0-13686 GCA_036518135.1 Gaiellaceae bacterium
GGAGCTCGACGAGCACGTGCGCCAGGCGGGCGAGCAGGCCGTGTACGAAGCGAACTGCGGCGAGCTCCACGAGGAGCTCGTGAAGATCCTCGGCCGGCTCCGCTACCGGACGAGCTACGGGCAGAACGTGCTCAAGCACACACTCGAGGTCGTGCAGCTCGCCGGGATCATGGCCGCCGAGGTCGAGGCGTCGGTGAAGACGGCGAAGCGCGCCGCGCTCCTGCACGACGTCGGCAAGGCGATGACACACGAGGTCGAGGGCTCGCACGCCGCGATCTCGACGCAGCTCGCGCGCCGCTACGGAGAGAGCCCGGCGGTCTGCCACGCGATCGAGGCGCACCACTACGAGGTGCAGCCGCAGACCGTCGAGGCGGTCCTGCTGATCGCGGCCGATGCGATCTCGGCGTCGCGGCCGGGCGCACGCGGCGAGAGCCTCGAGCACTACGTGAAGCGCCTCGAGTCGCTCGAGCAGCTCGCCGCGAACCATCCGGGCGTCGAGAAGGTGTACGCGCTGCAGGCGGGGCGCGAGATCCGCGTCCTCGTGAAGCCGCACGAGGTGGACGACGACGGGGCCGTGCTGCTCTCGCACGAGATCGCGCGCGAGATCGAGAACCACCTCGAGTACCCGGGGCAGATCAAGGTGACGGTGATCCGCGAGAGCCGCGCCGTCGACGTCGCCTCGAACAAGCTCGAGCAGCGCCGCACGCACGTCGACGCCGCGTAGGTCGGCGGCACCCTCTCCTCGTCCGCCGCTACCACGTAACCAGGATTGGCGCCCGACCCGAACCACCAGAGAGAGCGGCTGGGTATCGGGTCGGGTAGCCGCGAGACACATCGACCGTAGCGTGTCGATCGCGCAGACGTATCCAGCCAAGATGAGGACGGGGATTCGGGCTCAGGCGTCCAGGACGAACGCCCGAGCCTCCTCCCGTCCTCCCGTCAGCTTGCGAGCACCGCGCAGAGGTCGGTGACAGAGCCCGAGTGGCTGAAACTGACCAGGCCTGTCGAGTCGAAGACCTCGGTGACGAGGCCGTCCATCAAGAGCAGCGCCCCTGGCGCGTTCGGCCCGAGATCGCCGGGGAAGAAGAAGTAGACGTTCTGTCCCCTTCCCGTGACGGTCAGCGTGTCGCCGCTGAACGCGAACCGAAGCGGCCCCGGCGCGTTGATCGTGATCGTCTTGCCTGTCCAAACGTTCGTGAGTTGGCTAACGAACGCGCCGGTCACGAGTTGGCTGCCGTCAGAGAACGTCGTGATCTTCTGGTTGTTGACCACCACGTCACCATGGACTGGGAACGAACAGACCACCCCAGCTGGAAAGTCGACTGGCCCGCTCGGCGCGGGTTCGTGCGTTGGCGGTGTGGCCTGACCGGTAACAGCAAAGGCCATCGCCGCGATGCCTGTCGCAGCGATCATTGCCGCGAGACGCCCCATGTACCCCTCCCTCGTCGAGATGCCTGGCCTGCGCAGGATCCTCCCGCACTTGTGACACTTGTGTCAACCGATTCGAATGTCGGCCGGCTCCGGTTCCCGTTTCCTCGCGGGTGGGTTGTGACGCGCCGAATGGCCTTGCTTCAGGCGGCAGGTCTTAGGATCGCTGGAGCGATCACCGAGCGGAGGTTTGCGCATCATGGCCGAAGAAGTTGTCCGCCCACGTTTCCCTGGATCGGGCACCACCGTCGCGGGCAGAACACCAGGCGGCCATCAAGTTGAGTTCACTCGGACGCCGCACGGCGGCGTACTTTCCGGCGCCTTGCCTGGTGGCGGTCACGCAAGCGTCAACGTCGTCGGCCCCGGCCAGGTTGCCGAGCTGGATGTTGGCGGGACGGTCGGCAGAATCTGGGACACGCTAGTCGCGGTCGCAGGCGCACTGAAGAAAGTCATCTCGTGCTCTCCTCAGCAGACGACGACGGTGACAACGGATGCGAACGGCAATGTCGTCAGCATCACGGTCACCACGACCTGCGCACCTGATTGATGGGTCCCCTGTTGAGCGAATGGGCGAGTTCGTCGACGCGCCGCTGTACGGAATCCTCGAGGTTGAGCGGCTGTCAGGGGTTCCGGAGACCCTGCGCCGCCTGCGACCTCTAGAAGTACCGCAGCACTTCTTCAACGCCGACTGTGGCCGCAAAGCCGACGGCGACCAGCCACAGAACCCTCGTCAGGTCGAGCGGGCGAACGCGTCGTCTGGGTCTGTTCGGCAGCACAAGTGCGCAACGGCTCCGTCCGCCATTTGGTTGCGCACGCATCTCGGCGCAGAGACCACACGAGGCGGGCGCGCTGGCTCCGCTTGCCGCAGTTCCGCGCCCGGCCCCGCGTGTGCCGCCTTCTGATCATTGCCCGTACGCCCCTTCTGAAACGCGGAGGTCAGACGACGGCGCCGCTGCGGCCACGGCGCCGTCGCAAGGTCTGACCTTGACCGGAGCGATCCGCGCGGCGAGGGGGCTCGTGCCGGATCGCTCCGGTCAAGGTTCAACACTCCAGATGAGAGTTTTCATCGGTAGTAACCACCGGGCTTTGTTTGCGAACGCCCGTCCGCGCGAAGGCGGGGCGGGACTCCTTCATGCCCGAGACGTCGAGGTCAGTGAAGAACTCGCCGGCCTTCAACCCGAGCGCTGTGAGCTGAGCGCGGCAGCGCTCCTCCTCTATCTCGGTGCTGATCAGCTCTTCGCCGCGACCACGGACGTCCGAGACGCGGACGTAGATGTCGATCGGGCGAGACGGCTACGTGACGGACTCACGGCTAGCATCTTCCTCCATGGACGAGCGGCCACTGCATGCGCCTAAGAGGTATTTCGTCACGACGTTCGGCTGCCAGATGAACGCTCACGACAGCGAGCGGATCAAGGGCATGCTCGAGGATCTCGGCCTCGGCGAGGCGCCGACGGCGGACGACGCGGACGTCGTCGTCTTCAACACCTGCACGATCCGCGAGAAGCCCGACGAGAAGCTCGCCGCCTACCTCGGCCAGGCGGCCGCGCGGAAGCGCGACGACCCGGACAAGGTGATCGCCGTGGGCGGCTGCTACGCCGAGGCGCAACGAGAGCGGATCTTCGAGCGCTACCCGTTCGTCGACGTCGCCTTCGGCCCGGGGTCGATCGCGCACCTCGCCGACTGGCTCGGCGCCGGCGGGGCCGGGGTCGCGCGCGGGCGCTTCGGGCTCGACGACCGGGACTTCGCCGCGGAGCTGCCGATGCACCGCGAGCGGTCGTTCCAGGCGTGGGTGCAGGTGTCGATGGGCTGCAACTCGAAGTGCAGCTACTGCATCGTCCCCTCCGTCCGCGGACGCGAGCAGAGCCGCCGCCCCGGCGAGATCGCCGCCGAGGTCGAGCGGCTCGCAGCGCAGGGCGTGAAGGAGATCACGCTGCTCGGTCAGAACGTCAACTCGTGGGGCCGCGACCAGCTGCCGGACATCCGGACGGAGTTCGGCGAGCTCCTCCGCGCCTGCGACGCGATCGACGGCATCGAGCGGATCCGCTTCACGAGCCCACACCCGAAGGACTTCCGCGACCCCGTGATCGCGGCGATGGCCGAGTGCGAGGCGGTGTGCGAGCAGGTGCACCTGCCGCTGCAGTCGGGCTCGTCGCGGCTCCTCAAGGCGATGCGCCGCACGTACACGCGCGAGCGGTACCTCGCGCTCGTCGAGAAGATGCGCGCGGCGATCCCCGACCTCGCGATCGGCACAGACATCATCGTCGGTTTCCCCGGCGAGACCGAGGACGACTTCCGCCAGACTCTCGACGTGGTCGCGGAGGTGCGGTACGACAGCGCGTTCACGTTCGTGTACTCGCCGCGCGCCGGCACCGAGGCGGCGGCCATGCCCGACCAGGTGCCGCACGAGGTGAAGATCGAACGCATGGAGCGCCTGGTCGAGCTCGTCCAGTCGATCGCGAAGGAGAAGAACGTCGAGCGTGTCGGCCTTGTCGAGCAGGTGCTCGTCGAGGGCGTCTCGCGCACGGACGACACGCTCCTGCGCGGCAGGACGCGCCGGAACACGACCGTCAACTTCACCGGCGACGCGGCGCCCGGCGATCTCGTCGACGTCCGCATCGATCGCGCCACGTCGACGACGCTCCGCGGCGCCCAAACGGTTCCATCACACGGCGTTGTCACAATGGGCGCATGCGCGTCCTGATCACCGGCGCGTCCGGCCAGATCGGCACGAACCTCGGCCTGCGCCTGCTCGCCGACGGCCACGAGGTGTTCGGCGTCGACAAGCGCCAGAGCCCCTGGACGAACGAGTTCCCGACGCTGCTGCAGGATCTCGCCGGCCACTATCCGGCCTTTCGCGGCGGCATCGGCGGCGTCGAGTACCCCGAGGTCGACCTCGTCGTCCATCTCGCTGCGCACGCGAAGGTGCACCAGCTCGTCCGCGAGCCGCACCGCGCGCTCGAGAACGCGATCATGACCTTCAACGTCCTCGAGTATGCGCGCGCACTCGGGCTGCCGCTCGTCTTCAGCTCGACCCGGGAGGTGTACGGCGACGTGCATCGGTTCGAGGAGTACGCCGAAGAGGCCGCGGACTTCGCGTACACCGAGTCGCCGTACTCCGCGTCGAAGATCACGAGCGAGGCGTTCATCTACTCGTACGCGCGCTGCTACGGCCTCGACTACCTCGTGTTCCGCTTCTCGAACGTGTACGGCCGCTACGACAACGACCTCTGGCGCATGGAGCGCGTGCTGCCGCTGTTCATGCACCAGCTGTCGCGTCACGAGCCGATCACGATCTTCGGCGGCGAGGAGAAGGTGCTCGACTTCACCTACATCGACGACTGCGTCGACGGGATCGCACGCGGCGTGTACGCGCTCTCCGACGGGCGCGTCGCAAACCAGACGATCAACCTCGCGTACGGCCAGGGGAACACCCTCGTCCGCGCTGCGGAGCTGATCGCGGCCGAGCTCGAGGTCGAGCCGCAGGTGACGATCGCGCCGTCGCTGCTCGGCGAGGTGACGCACTACGTCGCGGACGTCCGGAAGGCGCGCGAGCTCCTCGGCTGGGAGCCGCGGACGCCGCTCGCCGAGGGCATCCCACGCGCCGTCGCGTGGTTCAGGGAATGGCGCGCCGCGCATCCGGAGGAGGACCGCCCGTTCGAGCGCCCGCGGTCGACCGCCGAGATCGAGCATGGCTTCAAGCAGCCCGCCGGCGCCGGCGCGTAGCGGCAAGCACGTCCTCGCGATCTTCGGCCCGACCGCGTCGGGCAAGACGGCCGTCGCGGGCGTCCTGCGGGCGCGCCTCGGTTACGACGTCATCTCCGCCGACTCGGCCGCGCTGTTCGCCGGGCTGAGCGTCGTCACCGCCGCGCCGGACTACCCGGCCCGGCTCGTCGGCGTCGTGCCGCTCGCCGAAGAGGTCTCCGTCGGGCGCTACCAGGAGCTCGCGCACGCCGCGATCGACGAGGCAGCGAGGCCGCTCGTCGTCGGCGGCACCGGCCTCTACTTCCGGGCGGCGCTCTCGGCGATGCGCATCCCGCCGCCCGGCCGGCGCGTCCACTGGCAGGCGGAGGTCGACCGGCTCGGGCTCGAGGCGGCTCACGCCCTCCTCGCCGAGCAGGATCCCGCCGCCGCGGCGCGCGTGCACGCGAACGACCGCAGGCGTGTCATCCGGGCACTCGAGCTCGCCGAGGCCGGCCACTCGCTCGCGCCGGCCGACGACCGTCTGTGGACGGAGGACACGCGTCTCGGGACGACGGTCGTCGCGCTCGACCTGCCGCTCGACGTCCTCGACATGCGGATCGAGGAGCGGGCGCGCGCGATGGCCGCGGCCGGCGCAGCCGAGGAGGCGCGGCGCGCGTGGGCGGGGGAGCTGTCGGAGACGGCGCGCAAGGTGCTCGGGCTCGAGGAGTTCGCGACGCTCCCGGAAGCGGAGGCGATCGCCGCGGTCGTGCGCGCGACCCGGCGCCTCGCCCGCTACCAGCGCAAGTGGCTGCGGCGCATGCCGGGCGTCGTTACGCTCGACGCGAACCGGCCGCCGGAGGAGATCGCCGATGCAGTCGTCGCGCTGGGACGCCCAGGGGAACGTCTATCTCGTCACGCGCGAGCCGCTGACGGCTGAGCGCGTCCGCGCGGAGGTCCGCGACACCGACGGGATCCTCGAGGTGAAGGACAGCGGCGGCGACTGGGTCGAGATCGTGATCTGGAACCCGGACGGATCGCAGGCGGAGATGTCGGGGAACGGGACGCGCATCGCCGCGCGGTGGCACGGCGGCGACCTCGTCCACGTCCGCGTCGGTGCACGCGAGGTGCGGGCGGTGCTGCGCGACGACGGGCTCGTCGAGCAGGACATGGGCGAGGTGACCGCGGGCGAGCCCGAGGAGGCCGACGGCATCCGCTTCACGCGCGTCGACGTCGGCAACCCGCATGCGGTCGTCGCGGGCGACCCCGCGGAGCTGCCGCGCATCGGCCCACTGCTCGAGACGCATCCGGCGTTCCCGAACCGCACCAACGTGCAGGTCGCGCGCCGCGTCGGCGACGCCGAGATCGAGGCGCGGGTCTGGGAGCGGGGGGCCGGAGAGACGGCTGCCTCCGGCTCGAGCGCCGTCGCGGTCGCCGCGGCCTTCGGGTTCGGGCCGGTGGCGATCCTCTTTCCCGGCGGGCCGCTCGATGTGCGCTTCGAGGGCCGGCGAGCGTTCCTCACCGGCCCCGCGAAGCGAATCGGCTAGACGAAGACCGGAGCCGCGACCTTCACCGCGAGCTCCACGAGCCGGAGCGCGTAGCCCCACTCGTTGTCGTACCAGGCGACGACCTTCACGTGCGTGCCGTCGACGACGGTCGTCAGCGGCGCGTCGAAGATCGACGAGAACGGCGACTTGACGATGTCGCTCGAGACGAGCGGCTCCTCGCTGTAGCGGAGGATGCCGTGGAGCGCGCCGGTGTCGGCGTGCTCGCGGAAGATCTCGTTGACCTCCTCGACGGTCGTCGGCCTGAGCGTCTCGACCGTGAGGTCGACGAGCGAGCCGGTCGGGACGGGCACCCGCACGGCAAACCCCTTCAGCTTGCCTTCGAGCTCCGGGATGACGAGCCCGATCGCCTTCGCAGCGCCCGTCGACGTCGGCACGAGGTTCGTCGCGGCCGCGCGCGCACGCCGGAAGTCCTTGTGCGGTGCGTCGATCAGGTTCTGGTCGCCGGTGTACGCGTGGATCGTCGTCATGATCCCGCTCTTGACCCCGACCGTCTCGTGCAGCACCTTGGCGACCGGCGCGAGGCAGTTCGTCGTGCACGACGCGTTGGAGATGATCACGTGGCGCTCGGGATGGAACGTCTCGTCGAAGTTGACGCCGAGCACGAACGTCGCGTCGGGGTCGGTCGCGGGAGCGGAGACGAGCACCCGCTTCGCGCCCGCGTCGACGTGCTTCTGCACGTCCGGGCGCTTGCGGAACTTGCCGGTGCACTCGAGCACGACCTCGACCTCGAGCTCGTCCCACGGCAGCTCGGCGGGATCCTTGACGGCGAGGAACGGGATCTCGACGCCGTCGACGACGAGCGCCGTCTCCGTCGCCTCGACGGTGCCCGGAAACGCGCCGTAGACCGAGTCGTGGCGCAGCAGCTGCGCCGCCATCTCCGGCGAGAAGAGGTCGTTGATCGCAACGATCTCGATCGGCGCGTCCGTCTCGTGGGCGGCCCGCAGGGCCGCGCGACCGATGCGGCCGAAGCCGTTGATCGCAACGCGGACTGACATGGTCGATTCCTCCTTGTGGTATCGCCTGCAGCGTCGCCACGCGCCGCTGCGGACGCATCGGAGAAACCCCCTACGAGATGCCGTACTCGCGCAGCGCGTCGTTCAACGACGTGCGCAGGTCGGTCGACTCGGACCGGTGCCCGATGATCAGCGCGCACGCGAGGTGGTACGTGCCGGCGGGGAACTCCTTCGGCCGTGTCCCCGGAACGACGACGGAGCGCGGGGGCACGTAGCCGCGATGCTCGACGGGCTCGTCGCCGGTCACGTCGATGATCGGGACGGATGCCGTCAGCGTCACGTTCGCGCCGATCACGGCCTCACGCCCGACGCGCACGCCCTCGACGAGGATCGCGCGCGAGCCGATGAACGCCCCGTCCTCGACGATCACCGGCCGTGCGCCGGGCGGCTCGAGGACGCCGCCGATCCCGACCCCGCCGGCGAGATGCACGTTCGCGCCGATCTGCGCACCCGAGCCGACGGTCGCCCACGTGTCGACCATCGTGTTCGGCCCGACCCACGCACCGATGTTCACGTACGACGGCATCAGGACGACGCCGGGCGACAGGTAGGCGCCGAACCTCGCCGTCGCGGGCGGCACGACGCGGACGCCGAGATGGTCGTAGCCGGTCTTGAGGGGGATCTTGTCGTGGTAGGAGAAGGGACCGACCTCGCGCGGCTCCATCTTCCGCTCGCGGAAGTAGTCGAGGATCGCCGCCTGCACGTCGGCGTTGACGCGCCACTCGTCGCCGTCCGGCTCGGCGACGCGCACCTCACCCCGGTCGAGCGCCGCGATCGTCTCGTCCGTCGTCACGCGAGGACCTCAGCCGCGCGCTCGCACTCCTCGAGCGTCGGAACGAGGGCGAACCTCACATAGCCCTCGCCGGCGGGGCCGAAGAACGCACCGGGCGCGCAGACGATCCCGCGGTCGAGCAGCCGCTGCGCGAACTCGATCGACGGGCCGCCGACGTCCACCCAGAGATAGAAGGTCGCGGTCGACCCCGCGAGGCGCAGGCCCGCCCGCTCGAGCGCGGGGAGGAGGACGTCGCGCTTGCGCGCGTAGAGCGCCCGCACGTCTTCGACGTGCGCGTCGTCGGACCAGGCGGCGACGGACGCGCGCTGCACGAACTCCTGCGGCGCGGTGCCGACGGTCGGGCGGAAGCGGCGAAGCGCGTCGCAGATCTCGACGGGGGCGCAGACGAACCCGGAGCGGTACCCCGTCATCGACGAGCGCTTCGAGAGCGTGTTGAAGACGACGACATTCGTACGGTCTGCGACCTGCAGCGCCGACACCGGCGGCTCGTCGAACCACAGCTCGGAATACGCCTCGTCGGAGCACAGCAGGAAGCCGTGCGCGCGCGCACGCTCGGCGAGCTCCTCGTAGAACGCGAGCGTCGCGACGGCGCCCGTCGGGTTGTTCGGGTAGCAGGCCCAGAACACGGCGATGTCGTCCCAGGCGTCGAACGCGTCGAGGTCGGGGAGCCACCCGTGCGCCTCGTCCAGCGGGACGGTGACGACCGACCCGCCGGCGAACAGCGCGCCCCGTTCGTAGACGGGGTACGCGGGCTCGGGGATCGCGATCGCCCGCCGCTCGCCGACGGCGATCTGGGCGAAGGAATAGATCGCCTCCTTCGACCCGAGCGTCGGCACGATCTCCGTGGCGGGATCGACGTGGACGCCGAAGCGGCGGTCGACCCAGCCGGCGATCGCCGTCCGCAGCTCGGGGAGCCCCGTCGCGCGTGGGTACGACGAGACCTCGTCGACCGACGCGAGCATCGCCTCGCGGATGAACGCAGGCGTGCGCTCGCGCGGGTCGCCCATGCCGAAGTCGATGACGTCGATCCCGCGGGCGGCCGCCTCGGCCTTCCAGTCGTCGAGGCGCGCGAACGGATACTGCGCGAGCTCGGCGAGGACGGGCGAGAGGTGCATCGCTCAGACGCTACCGAGCAGGAACCGTTGGAGCGCTGCGAACGTTCGCTCGAGCTCGGCGATCTCGACGCGCTCGTCGGCGGCGTGCGCGTAGCGGGTGCCGCCGGGGCCGAGGTTGACGGCGTCGAGCCCACGCGCCGCGAAGTCTGCGACGTTCGTCCACGCCTGCTTCGGCTGCACGTCGTAGTCGCCCGCACGACGGAGAGCTTCGACGAGTGGCGAGCGCGCCGCGACGTGTGCCGGCGGCGAGTGCGAGACGATCTCGACGCCGTCGCCGAGCAGCTCCCGGATGTACGACTCGGCGGACCTCATCGTGCGGTCGGGTGCGTAGCGGAAGTTGACGTTCACCTCTGCGCGCGCCGGGATCACGTTCGTCGCAATCCCGGCGTTGAACGTCGTCACCGACATGACCTCGCGGAAGACGAGGCCTTCGACGTCGACGTCGCGCGGCTCCAGGCGGAGGACGGGCGAAAGCCGGTCGAGCGCGACGGTGACGGCGTTGACGCCGAGCCACGGCCGCGCCGAGTGCGCCGCCTTCCCTTCGAAGACGACGCGCGCGTTCAGGTTGCCGAGGCAGCCGAGCTGCAGCGTGTTGTCCGTCGGCTCGAGCACGACGACGAGCTGCGCCTCGTCGACGACGGGCGTCCGGTCGAACACCGCGGGGAGCGGGTTCGCGGACGGGCCGAGCTCCTCGCGCGGGAAGAAGAGGAACGCGACGTCGTAGGCGAGGTCGGCGGACGCGGCCCAGGCCGCGAGCTCGAGCATCACGGCGAGGCCGCCCTTCATGTCGCTCGCGCCGAGGCCGACTACGGCGCCGTCCTCGATGCTCCCGGGCACGTTCCCCTGCGCGGGGACGGTGTCCGTGTGGCCTGCGAGGAGAACGAGCGGCTGGCCGGTTCGCCGCTGGAAGATCAGCGTCTCGCCGTCGTCGTACACCCGCTCGAGCGGGACACGGCCCGCGATGTGGTCGTACACCTCGGCCTCACGCCCGCTCTCGGACGGAATATCGACGAGCGCGAGGGTCGTTTCGGCCAGTGGCATGATTCGGGCGATGATTCCACGTTCTCCGGAGGCCGAGCGCGGCTTCATCCTCGCCGTGCTGGGCCAGGGAGTCGACCCCGACGACGAGCTCGCGGAGGTCCGCGAGCTGGCGCGCACGGCGGGCGTCGAGCCGATCGGCGCCGTCTGGCAGCACCGGAGCCGTCCCGCGCAGCGGACGTACGTCGGCAAGGGGAAGCTCGAGGAGCTGAAGCAGCGCTACAAGGAGTCGGGCGCCGAGAGCGTGATCGTCGACGACGAGCTCGACCCGGCCCAGCAGCGCTTCCTCGAGAACGAGCTGAACGCGCGCGTGATCGACCGCACGCAGCTGATCCTCGACATCTTCGCCCAGCACGCGCAGACCGCGGAGGGGAAGCTCCAGGTGGAGCTCGCTCAGCTCGACTACAACCTTCCGCGCATGCGCGGCATGTGGCAGCACCTCGAGCGCCTCGGCGGCGGCGTCGGCACGCGCGGCCCCGGCGAGTCGCAGCTCGAGTCGGACCGCCGGATGGCGCGGCGCCGCATCTCGATGCTGCGGCGCCGGCTGAAGGAGGTCGAGAAGCAGCGCGCGACGCGGCGGCAGGAGCGGCAGCGGACCGAGACGCCGACGGTCGCGCTCGCCGGCTACACGAACGTCGGCAAGTCCACGCTCCTGAACGCGCTGACGGGCGCGGAGGTCTCGGTCGAGAACCAGCTGTTCCACACGCTCGACCCGACGACGCGTGCCTTCGAGCACGACGGCCGCCGCTACCTCGTCACCGACACGGTGGGGTTCATCCGCCGGCTGCCGCACCATCTCGTCGAGGGCTTCGCGTCGACGCTCGAGGAGACGCTCGTCGCGGACGTCGTCCTGCACGTGATGGATGCCTCGGCCTCCGACGACGAGCAGGACCGGCAGCGCGACGCCGTCGACGACGTTCTGCACGAGATCGGCGCCGCGGAGCTGCCGAAGCTGATCGTGCTGAACAAGATCGACCGCGTCGATCCGCTCGGCCGCCGGCGGCTCGCAAACCGCTTCCCGGACGCGCCGCACGTCTCGGCGCTGACGGGCGAGGGCCTGGACGAGCTGCGCGCCGAGCTGGCGCGGCGGTTCGACGACCGGTGGGAGCGTGTGCGTCTGCTCGTCCCGTACGAGCAGGGCGGACGGCTGTCGGAGCTCTACGCGCTCGGCACGCCCGTCGAGCAGCGGGAGGACACGCCGGACGGCGTCCTCGTGATCGCCCGGCTGCCGCGGCGCGAGCTGCCGCGGTTCGCGCCGTTCCTCGTCGCCGAATCGCGAAGCGAGAGGGAAAGCGCCTGATCGAGGTCGCGGTCAAGCGCGTCCGCGAGAACGCGGTCGTGCCCGCGCGCGCCTACCAGGGCGACGCGGGAATGGACCTGTCGTCGTGCGATCGCGTCGAGCTGGCGCCGGGCGAGCGCGCGCTCGTGCCGACCGGCCTCGCGGTGGCGATCCCCGACGGGTTCGCCGGGTACGTGCAACCGCGGTCGGGTCTCGCCGCGAAGCACGGCATCTCGATCGTGAACACGCCCGGCCTCGTCGACTCCGGCTACCGCGGCGAGCTGCTCGTCAACCTCGTCAACCACGACTCCCGCGAGACGTTCGTCGTCGAGCCCGGAATGCGCATCGCGCAGCTCGTGATCCTGCCGGTCCCCGAGGTCGACCTGGTCGAGGTCGACGAGCTGCCGGAGTCGGAGCGCGGCGTCCGCGGCTTCGGCTCGTCGCACCACTGATGGAGCCGCGCATCCGCGTCAGCGCGATGCTCCGCTGGCAGGGCCGGGTGCTGCTGTGCCGCCAGGAGAAGCCCGGCAAGGAGTACTGGCTGCTGCCGGGCGGCGGGGTCGACGGCGGCGAGAGCCTGATCGAGGCGCTGCGGCGCGAGCTGCGCGAGGAGCTCGGCATCGAGGCGGACGTGCAGTTCGAGGGGCCGGTCGCGATCGTCGACTCGATCGCGCCGAAGACGATGGTCCCGTCGCGGAAGCACGTCGTGCACATCATCTTCTCCGCCGACCTGTCGCACCGCTCGCTGACCGACGTCGAGACGAAGGACGCCGCGGTGAAGGGGGCACGGCTCTTCTCGAACGACGAGCTCGAGGACATCGTCGTCCACCCGCCGATCAAGCGATTCCTCGAGCGGTGGGAGCCGGGAGACCCGGCGGTGTACCTCGGCGCGCTCTGGGCGCGCTAGAACTTCCCGCCGCGCGAGCGCGCGCGCTGCGCGGAGACGGCATGCGCCTCGCGCTCGAGGTCGTCCGGCAGCGGCTCGAAGCGCACCTCGTGACCGGCGTGCGCGAGCGCTTCCTCGAGCAGCCGGTCCGCGAACCACGGGTTGCGCGGGAGGAGCGGCCCGTGCAGATAGGTGCCGTACGCGCGCGCGTACCGGCAGCCCTCGAAGCCCGAGGTGCCGTCGTTCCCGAAGCCCGACACGACGCGGCCGAGCGGCTCCGCACCGTCGTCGAGGATGGTGCGGCCGGCGTGGTTCTCGAATCCCGCGAGCGTCTCGCCGGCCCAGTCGCAGTCGAGCAGCACGTCGCCGATCATGCGGCGGTCGCCCGCGATCGTGTGCAGCGGCAACAGCCCGATCCCCGGCAGCTCGTTCCCGGCGACGTCCTTGTAGTACCGGCCGAGCAGCTGGTAGCCGCCGCACACGGCGAGGAAGGCGGCGCCGCCCTCCACCGCGTCGCGCAGCGGCCCCGCCTTCGCGACGAGGTCCTGCGCAACGAGCTCCTGCTCGCGGTCCTGGCCGCCGCCCACGTAGAAGAGGTCGATCTCGCCGACCGGGACGACGCCGCCCATCCCGATCGCGCGCACGTCGAGCTCGTGGCCGCGCGCGCGGGCGCGCTCCGCGAAGACCGCGATGTTGCCGCGGTCGGCGTAGATGTTGAGGTAGTCCGGGTAGAGGTGGCCGACCCTGATCTTCACGCCGCGCGCTCCCAGTAGTTCGTGACGTGGCCGCGCGACGCGACGAGCTTTCGCAGCGCGAGCATCGCGGTGTAGGTGGGGAGGACGGTGAGCTCGCCGCGCTCGGGTGTGAGTGCGAGGCCGCGGTCGA
>DATDNT010000041.1:0-32034 GCA_036518135.1 Gaiellaceae bacterium
CCGTCTACATCGCGGCGCTCGTTGCGCTCTTCATCTCCGCCTTCTGGACCGTCAACCCGTTCACCGGGATCGTCCACACGTGGTCGTGGGTCAACTTCAGCGAGCTCTGGCACGGCGGCACGTACCACACGGTCGCGCTCCGAACGATCGGAATCGCCGCCGCCGTCACCGTCACGGACGCGATCATCGCGTTCCCGTTCGCGTACTTCATGGCGCGCCTCGCAACACCGCGCACGCGCGCCGTCCTCTTCATCCTCGTCCTGCTGCCGCTCTGGGCGTCGTACCTCGCGCGCGTCTACGCGTGGCGGCTGATCCTCAACTCCGACGGCCTCCTCAACTGGACGCTGCACAAGCTCGGCCTGCCGTCGGCAGGCATCGCGTACACGAACACGGCAGTGTGGATCGTGTTCTCCTACATCTGGCTGCCGTTCATGATCCTGCCCGTGTACGCGGCGCTCGAGCGCATCCCCCACTCCTACATCGAGGCTTCGCGCGACCTCGGCGCGCGCAACTGGCGGACGCTCCGCTCGGTGATCCTGCCGCTCGCGCTGCCCGGAGTCGTCGCCGGCTCGATCTTCACGTTCTCGCTCACGCTCGGCGACTACATCACGCCGCTCCTCGTCGGCGGCTCGTCGTCGCAGTTCATCGGCAACGTCGTCTACGACTCCGTCCTCGGCGGCGGCAACCTCCCGTTCGGCGCGGCCTACGCGGTCGTGCCGCTCGCGGTGATGGGCGCCTACCTGCTCGTCGCCCGCCGGCTCGGCGCGTTCGAGGCGCTGTAGTGGAATCCAGAGGGACACGCATCGCGCTCGGCGCCTGGGTCGCGCTCGTCCTCGCGTTCCTCTACGTGCCGATCGCGCTGATCTGCCTCTACGCGTTCAACAAGTCGAACGTCCAGAGCTGGCCGATCCCCGGCGTCACGACGAAGTGGTTCTCGCCCGCGATCCACAACAGCGACGTCCAGGACGCGCTGTTGCTGTCGCTCGAGTGCGCGGCGATGGCGACGCTGACCGCGCTCGTCCTCGGCTCCCTCGCAGCGTTCGGCGTCCACCGCTTCCGCTTCTTCGGACGCGAGATGATCTCGTTCGTGCTCGTGCTGCCGATCGCGCTGCCCGGGATCATCACCGGCATGGCGCTCAGCTCCTACTTCACGTTCTGGGGCATCAACCTGAGCTTCTGGACGATCGTCATCGGGCACGCGACGTTCTGCGTCGTCGTCGTCTACAACAACGTGCTGGCCCGGCTGCGCCGCGTACCCGGCTCGCTGACGGAGGCGTCGATGGACCTCGGCGCCGACGGCTGGCAGACGTTCCGCCACGTCACGTTCCCGTCGATCTCGACCGCCCTGATCTCCGGCGGGCTGCTGGCGTTCGCGCTGAGCTTCGACGAGGTCATCGTCACCACGTTCACCGCCGGCGCGCAGAACACCCTCCCGATCTGGATCTTCGGGCAGATCCGCCTCGGCCAGCAGCTGCCGCAGGTGAACGTCGTCGTGTTCCTGATCCTCGCACTCACGATCATTCCCGTCGCGCTCGCCCAGCGGCTCACGCGCGAGAGCGGGATCCTTCGCACCGAATAGGAGGCCGCACATGGCAATCGTCACCGAATCCACCCTCGACGTCCTGAACCCTGCGACCGGCGAGACGATCGCGCAGGTGCCGAACATGTCGGCCGACGAGGTCGATGCGGTCGTCGAGCGCGCGAAGCAGGCGCTGCCGGAGTGGCTCGACGCGACGCCGAAGGAGCGGTCGGAGCTCCTGCACAGGCTCGCGGACGTGATCGACGACAACGCCGAGGAGCTCGCGCAGATCGAGTCGCGCAACGTCGGCAAGCCGCTGATGGCGTCGCGCGACGAGATGCCCTTCAGCGCCGACAACCTGCGCTTCTTCGCCGGTGCGGCGCGCAACCTCGAAGGGAAGTCCGCGGGCGAGTACATCAAGGGCTACACGTCCCTCATCCGCCGCGAGCCGCTCGGGATCGTCGCCGGCATCTGCCCGTGGAACTACCCGCTGATGATGGCGGTCTGGAAGATGGGGCCGGCGCTCGCGGCGGGCAACGTCCAGATCCTGAAGCCGTCGGAGCAGACGCCGATGTCGCTGCTGCGCTTCATGGAGCTCGCGAAGGACGTGATCCCGGAGGGCGTGCTGCAGGTCGTGACGGGCGACGGCGTCCCGACGGGGCAGCGGCTCGTCGAGCATCCGGACATCAGGCTCGTTTCGCTGACCGGCGACGTGGCGACGGGGAAGCTGATCGCGCGCAACGCGTCCGAGACGCTCAAGCGCGTGCACCTCGAGCTCGGCGGCAAGGCGCCGATGGTGATCTTCGACGACGCCGATGTCGAGTCCGTCGTCGAGGGCATCAAGGTCGCCGGTTACTGGAACTCGGGCCAGGACTGCACCGCGGGGTCGCGCATTCTCGCGGGCCCGAAGATCTACGACACGCTGCTCGAGCAGCTCGTGCCCGCGATCGAGGCGCTGAAGGTCGGCGATCCCGCGGACGGCGACGACATCGAGATGGGCCCGGTGATCACGCGGGCGCAGGAGGAGCGGATCCTCGGGTTCATCGAGCGCGCGTCCGGCGCGACCGTCCTGACGGGCGGGCGCGTCCGCGACGGCGGCGGGTTCTTCGTCGAGCCGACGATCGTGACCGACGTGAGCCAGGACGACGAGATCGTCCAGGACGAGGTGTTCGGCCCTGTCGTGACCGTGCAGAAGTTCGCGGACGACGACCAGGCGATCGCGTGGGCGAACGGCGTCCGCTACGGCCTCGCCGCGTCGGTGTGGACGCGCGACGTCGGCCGCGCGCTCAACGCGTCACGGAAGCTGCAGTTCGGGACGGTGTGGGTGAACGACCACCTCGTGCCGATCACGTCGGAGATGCCGCACGGCGGCTACAAGGGCTCCGGCTACGGCAAGGACATGTCGATCTACTCGATGGAGGAGTACACGCAGATCAAGCACGTCGCGCTGAAGATCGACTAGTGCAGCTTGAACGCCGGGAGCGGCGTGAGCGACACGCACGACGTGTCGAGCCCGCGTGCCGTGCCGACCTCGAGGAAGTCGTCCATCACGCGCGGCAGGCACCCGAGCGCGGCGACGCCGTGGCCGCCGCCCGGAACGACGACGACCTTCGCGTTCGGCATCGCCCCGGTGATGCCGGCGACGTTCCGCGGCGGGTCCTTCGGGTCGGCGCCGCCGACGAGGGCGAGCACGGGCACGTTCGAGCGCACGCGCGACCAGTCCTCGGCGCTCGTGTCGACCTTCGGCCAGACACCGCACACCTGCGTCCTCGCCGCCACCGACGGCAGGAAGGAGTACGTGAGATAGCTGCCATTCGCGTCGGCGGCGACGCGCGCCGGATCCTGCGCCGCCCACGGCTCCGTGCAGGTGATCGCGAGGTACATCAGCGGCAGCGAGATCGAAACGGCCTTGACCGCCGCGGCGAGCGGACGGTACGTGCCGCCCTCGGCCTTCGCGAGCAAATAGGGCACGGCGGCGGCGCCGCCCGTCGACGCGCTCAGCTCGTGAACCGCTCCCGCGGCGGCCGCTGCGTCCACCGTCACGCCCTGCGTCTGCACCGGCTTCTTCGCGAGCTTCGCCAGCAGCGCCGGGAAGCGCTCGTACCAGCGCGGGAACGCCTTCGCGCACGCCTTGTCCGCGTGGCAGCGCCGGTGCAGCAGGTCGAGCGCGCGCTGGCCGCTCGACGACCAACGCTCGAACACCGGGATGTCGAGGAGCGTCGCGCCGTCCAGGACGACGGACCGCACGGACGCCGGGTGCCGACGCACGAAGACCTGCGCGAACGTCGCGCCGTACGAGATCCCGTACAGGTCGATCCGCGCGTAGCCGAGCGCCTCACGAACCGCGTCGAGGTCGTCGGCCGCGTCGACCGTCCGGTAGTGCGTGACGTCGACCGTCAGCTGGCCGAGGCAGTCGCGCACGAGCGCCGCGACGTCCGTCAGCCCCGTCGCCGTCTGGCAGGAGAACGGCCCGGAGCCGCCGACGCCGCGCTGGTCGACGAACACGATGTCTCGATGCGTGTTCACCGATGCGAAGGCCTGCGCGATCCCGGGCACCTGGTCGTAGGCGACGCCGCCGGGCCCGCCGGTGACGTAGAACAGGGGATCGTCGCGCCGGTGTGCGCGATCGGTCGCGGGCAGCACCGCGACGCGCAGCGCGATCTGCGGGCCGTCCGCGAGCGCGCGGTTCTCCGGGACGGGGACGGTCGCGCACTGGGCGTTGACACCGCCGATCGCGCACGCACTGAGGAGAACGGCCAGCGGCCCGAACATGGGTTGAGGGTCGCGCCGGCGCCGCCGAAGCGCATCGGGGAATCCCGCCCTCGATCTGCCTGATCTCCGCGGGGCGACGAAGACCGACTAGTTCACGCGGTCGGCGAGCCGCTCCGCGTACCACTGCTCCCACGGCTCGTTCCGCGACTCTGCGGTGTAGTCGCGGTCGAGCTGGACGAGCGCGTGCACGAGGTGCGAGCGGACGGGCGTGCGCCCGAGGAGCTCTGGTAGCTCCGAGAGGCGCAGCAACCAGTCCGCGTACCACGAGGCCCAGTCGGGATCCTCACCGTCGGTGATGCGGTACACGACGTGGTGCGTCTCGGCGGCCTCGTGCAGGAGGGCGGCGAGGTTCTCCGGCGCCATCGCGCCATTGAACTACAGCGCTCGCAGCTCGTCCAGCTCGCCCGCGGACGGGTCCCACGCGCCGGCGGCGGCGTTCGCGCGCACCTGCTCCGGCTTCGTCGCGCCGGCGATCACGGAGGCGACGGGCGTGACGGCGAGCAGCCCGCCGATCGCGACATCGAGTAGCGGAACGCCGTGCGCCTCCGCCCACGCCGCGAGCCGCTCGACCTGCTCGAGCTTCGCGGCCGAGATCTCGCGGCCGTGCAGGCGCGTCCCCGGCGCCGGCGGCCGGTCGCGCGAGACCTTTCCCGTCAGGAGGCCCGACGCGAGCGGGAAGTACGGGATGAACCCGAGCCCGAGGCGCGCGCAGGCGGGCAGGAGCTCCTGCTCCGCGTCGCGGGCGAGCCACGAGTATTCGCTCTGCTCAGACACGTACGCATCGGACGCGAGCTCCTTCACGCGTGCGAGTGTCGCCGGGCGGTAGTTCGACGTTCCCCATGCCCGCACGACGCCCTCGCGCACGAGCTCCTCGACGGCGTCCACCGTCTCGTCGAGCGGCGTCTCCGGATCCTCCTCGTGGTGCTGGTAGAGGTCGATCACGTCCGTCTGCAGCCGGCGCAGCGAAGCGTGGACGGCACGGCGGATGTAGTCGCGCGAGCCGCGCCGCTCGGCGCCGTCGCCCATCGGCTTCCCCCACTTCGTCGCGAGGACGACGCGGTCGCGCCGCCCCTCGAGCACGCGGCCGAGGATCTCCTCGCTGCCGCCGTGGTTGCCGTAGATGTCGGCGGTGTCGAAGAACGTGACGCCGGCATCGAGCGCCGCGTCGACGACCGCCGCTGTCGCCGCCTCGTCGATGCGGCCGCCGAAGTTGTTGCAACCGAGGCCGACGACCGTCACCTCGAGCGGGCCGAGTGTCCGCGTGCGCACGGGGCGACGGTAGCGGTAGGGTCATGCGCCGTGCGCTGGTTCGAGGACTTCTCGGTCGGCGACGTCACAGACGTCGGCCCGGTGACCGTGACCGAGGAGGAGATCGTCGAGTTCGCATCCAGGTACGACCCGCAGCCGTTCCACGTCGACCCCCAGGCGGCGAAGGAGTCGATCTACGAGGGCCTGATCGCGAGCGGCTGGCACACCGCTGCGCTCTTCATGGGCATGTTCGTGCGCGCCGTCCTGCTCGACTCCGCGTCGCTCGGCTCGCCCGGGGTCGAGGAGCTCCGCTGGCTCGCGCCCGTCCGGCCGGGCGACACGCTCACCGGCCGCTCGACCGTCACCGACGTCCGGGCGTCGGAAAGCGACCCTCGCCGCGGCACCGTCTTCACGACGAACGAGGTGCTGAACCAGGACGGTGTCGTCGTGATGCGGCTGAAGGCGCGCGGGTTCTTCGCTAGGCGCGCCACGTAGCGCGCAGCACGCGCAGCCAGTTCTCGTGCGTCACCTTCGCCACCTCGTCGGCAGCGAACGGCAGCGCCTCGACGAGGGCGGGGAGGCCGCCGACGCCGCCGAGCTCGCCCGGCACCTCGGCACCGTCGAAGTCCGAGCCGAATGCGACGTGGTCGACCCCCATCCGCTCCGCGAAGTAGACGACGTGCCGGACGATCGCGTCGATCCCCGTGTCGGGGACGTAACGGCCGTCCTCGCGGAGGAACGTGACGGCGAAGTTCACGCCGACGACACCGCCCGAGTCGCGGATCGCGTCGAGCTGCCGATCGGTGAGGTTCCGCGTCGACGGGCACAACGCGTGCGCGTTGGAGTGCGTCGCGACGAGCGGCGCGTCCGACAGCTCGGCGACGTCCCAGAACCCGCGCTCGTTCAGGTGCGAGAGGTCGACGAGGATCCCGAGCTCGTTGCAGGCGCGCACGAGTCCGCGTCCGGCGTCTGTCAGACCGGGCCCGGTGTCCGGGGAAGCCGGAAAGGCGAACGGGACACCGCTCGCGAACGCGTTCGGCCGCGACCACACCGGGCCGAGCGAACGGAGGCCGCGGTCGTACCACTGCTGCAGGTTCGCGAGGTCGGAGCGGATCGCCTCCGCGCCCTCCATGTGCACGATCGCCGTGATCTCGGCTTCGCGGAAGTCGTCGGCGGAGGTCGCGCGCCGCACGGGCAGCTCGCAGAGGGCCGCGTACAGCTCTTCGGCGACCGGCGCCGCATCGTCGTAGGAAATGGCAGGCGCGAGCGGGAGCGCGTACGGCGGCTCCGGCGCCGGTCCCATCGGCGCCGACGGGACGTACAGCGCGAAGAACCCGCCGGCGAACCCGACCCGCCGCGCCTCGTCGAGGTCGAGGTGCTTCGGCGGCTCGTTCCGCCACCGGTGCAGGACGAGGTCGTTGTGGCCGTCGATGATCACTTCTGCCGCATCGTACGGGCGCACTGTGGCAGTGTTCTCCGCTCGTGACGGAGTCCCCTATTCGCATCCTCATCTGCGAGGACGACGACGGTCTCGCGACGCTCGTGAACGAGACGCTCGATTCCGACGGCCGCTTCCTCGTCGTCGGCCGCGCGACGACCGGCGCCGACGCCGTGCAGCTCGCCGAGGAGCACGCACCGGACATCGTGCTGATGGACATCGGCATGCCCGGGCTCGACGGGATCGACGCGACGAGCGCGATCCACGAGCGCGATTCGGGCCAGCACGTCGTCATCTACACCGGCTCCGACGAGTACGAGAACGTCGCGCGCGCCGACGCCGCGGGCGCCGTCGGCTTCCTGCACAAGGAGGCGCTCACCTCGCCCGACCTCCCGGACGCGCTGCACGTGCTGCACGCGAACTACGCCTCGGGCGTCCGCGACCCGGACTGACGCCAGTCAGATCAGGATGCGGCGGAGCTCGTCGACCGTCGTGAGGCCGGCGGTGACCTTGGCGATGCCGTCGTCCCAGAGCGGGCGCATCCCCGCGTCGTGCGCCGCCGCCTCGAGCTCACGCGTGCTGCCGTCGCGCGCCGCGAGCCGCCGCACCTCCTCCGTCATCACGAGGAGCTGGAAGATGCCGACGCGGCCGCGGTAGCCCCGGTTGCACTTGGAGCACTGGCCGGGACGCCAGAGCTGCTCGACCTCGGGGCCGAGGCCGATCTTCGTCAACTCGTCCTCGGACGGGCGGTAGGCCTCGCGGCAGTGCTCGCAGAGGCGCCGCGCGAGCCGCTGCGCGAGGACGGCCGACACCCCCGACGCGACGACGAACGGCTCGACGCCCATCTCGGTCAGCCGCGTGATCGCGCTCGGCGCGTCGTTCGTGTGGAGGGTCGAGAGGACGAAGTGCCCTGTCAGCGCGGCGCGCATCGAGATCTCCGCAGTCTCACGGTCGCGGATCTCGCCGACCATGACGACGTCGGGGTCGCTCCGCAGCACCGAGCGCAGCGCGCGCGCGAAGTCGAAGTCCACCTTCGGGTTGACCTGCAGCTGGTAGATCCCCGGCAGCCGGTACTCGACCGGGTCCTCGATCGTGATCACGTTGATCTCGGGCCGCGCGAGGTCGGCGAGCGCCGCGTACAGCGTCGTCGACTTTCCCGAGCCGGTCGGGCCCGTGACGAGCACCGACCCCGTCGGCCGGTTCAGCACCTGCTCGAGCGCCATCTGCATCGGGAACGACAGGCCGATCTCCGTCAGCGTCGGCGCGTCGCGCGACTTGTCTAGCAGGCGCAGGATCGCGCCTTCGCCCTCGACCGACGGCAGCACGGTCACGCGGATGTCGACCTGGCGCCCGCTCTTCGTGCGGAGCGAGATACGCCCGTCCTGCGGGCGGCGGTGCTCCGCGATGTCGAGCTTCGCAAGCACCTTGAGCCGCGTGAGGACGCCGCTCGCACGATGGCGGGGGATGCGCTCGAGCTCGCGCAGCACGCCGTCGACCCGAAGCCGTACGAGCAGCCCGTCGGGCTGCGGGAGGAAGTGGACGTCGCTGGCGCCGGAGTCGGCCGCCTGGAAGATGATCGAGTTGACGAGCTTGACGAGCGGCGCGGAGTTCTCGTCCTCGTCGTCGTCCGGCTCCTCGTCGAAGGCGTAGTCGTCCTCCTCCTCCAGCGCGGCGAGACGCGTCGCCTCGATCTGCCGTTCGAGGTTGCGAAGCTCGAGGTCGATGTCCTCGCGCGGCGCGATCGCGAACCCGAGGTCCAGGCGTGTCGCGAGGCGTAGCTCGTCGATCGCCTGCACGTCGCCCGGGTCTGCGATCGCGACGAGGAGCCGCTCGCCGTCGAACGCGTACGGGACCGCATGGGCGCGGACGAGCACACGGCCGTCGATCGCCTCGGCCGCGGAGCGAACGACGCCTGTCGCGCGGAGGTCGACGTACGGGAGCTCGTACCGCTCGGCGAGCTGCCTCGCCTGCGTCGCGCTCGCGGTGCGCCCGCGCGTCGCCGTCATCAGCCGGCGAGGATCGTCTGGACGCGCGTCGCGAGCTCCTGCGGGCTGAACGGCTTCGGGATGTAGTCGTCGGCGCCCGCGGCAATGCCCTGCTCGACGTCGCTGGAGCTGGCGCGCGCCGTCAACAGGATCACCGGGATGTCCGTCGTATCGGCGTGCGCACGCAGCGAGCGCAGGACGTCGATCCCCGACGCCTTCGGCATCATCCAGTCGAGGACGGCGAGGTCGGGCTGCCGCTCGTGTGCGAGCCGGAGCGCCTCCTCCCCGTCGCGCGCGACGACGACGTCGTAGCCGGACCGCGCGAGGCGCATCTGCACGAGAGCGAGGATGTCCTCGTCGTCGTCGGCGACGAGCAGCACCGGCACGCGCTCGTCGAGGGGTTCGTCCAGCCGCAGCGGGTCGAGCATCACGTCACCTATCGGCGGTGCCCGTCCGCACTTCAGGTGGTCGCGCCTCCCCCGATTCGGGGATGCTTGCGCGATGAGCGACGAATTCGACGTGATCGTGATCGGCGCGGGACCCGCCGGCGAGGTCTGCGCCGGCCGCCTCGGGGAGAACGGACTGTCGGTGCTGGTGATCGAGCGGCACCTGGTGGGCGGCGAGTGCTCGTACTACGGCTGCATGCCGTCGAAGGCGCTGCTGCGCCCGCAGGAGGCGCTCGACGAGACGCGCCGTATCCCGGGAGCCGCCGAGGCGGCGACCGGCGGGCTCGACGTCGCCGCGGTGCTCCGGCGGCGGGACGAGGTCGTCAACCACCTCGACGACTCGGCTCAGCTCCCTTGGCTGGAAGAGCGCGGCGTGACGGTCGCCCGCGGCACCGCCCGCCTCGTGGGCGAGCGCGCCGTCGCAGTCGACGGCACGACGTACACGGCGGGACGCGCGGTCGTCCTCGCGACGGGGAGCGAAGCGCTCGTGCCACCGGTGCCTGGCCTCGCGGAGGCGCACGGGTGGACGAACCACGAGGGGACGACGTCCTCGCATGTGCCGGGGCGGCTGCTCGTGCTCGGGGGCGGAGTCGTCGGCGTCGAGCTCGCGCAGGCATGGTCGACGCTCGGCGCGCACGTGACCGTCGTCGAAGGCGGGCCGCGGATCCTCGGCCGCGAAGAGGAGCTCGCGTCGCGGCTCGTCCACGACGCGCTCGCCGCACGCGGCGTCGAGATCCACACGGGGTCGCCCGTGGTGTCCGTCGAGCGGAACGGCGCGGTGAGGCTGATGCTCGGGAACGGAACGTCGCTCGAGGGCGACGAGGTTCTCGTCGGCGTCGGCCGTCGCCCGCGAACGGTCGACCTCGGGCTCGAGGTGGTCGGGCTCGAGCCGGGTCGCTACGTCGACGTCGACGAGCGTCTACGCGTGGCGGGTCACGACTGGCTGTACGCGATCGGCGACGTCAACGGCCGCGCGCTCCTGACGCACATGGGGAAGTACCACGGCCGGATCGCCGCCGACGTCATCCTCGGGCGCAAGGCGCGGATCGACGCGCGTTCCGACGGCGGCGGCGCACCGCGCGTCGTTTTCACGGAGCCGCAGGTCGCGGCCGTCGGGCACACCCTCGCCTCCGCGCAGGAGGCGGGCCTCGGCGTCCGCGCGGTCGACGTCGACACCCAGAGCACTGCGGGCGGCAGCTTCTTCGGGCTCGGCTCGCACGGGACTTCGCGGTTCGTCGTCGACGAGTCACGACGCGTCCTCGTGGGCGCGACGTTCGTCGGCATCGACGTCGCGGAGTGGCTGCACGCCGCGACGATCGCCGTCGTCGGCGAGGTACCGATCGACCGTCTGTGGCACGCGGTCGCGCCGTTCCCGACGCGGAGCGAGATCTGGCTACGCCTGCTCGAGGAGTACGGCCTCTAGCGCGGCCCAGGCGAGGTCCGGCCGGACCGCTCCGAGCGCGCGCTGCGCGATCCGCAGCAGCTCCCCCGGACCGGCGGCGGCGATCTCGGCGCCGAGCTCGGGGTACGCGCGCTCGAACCGGCGAAGCGGGTCGAAGGGGTCGAGGAGGTTCCGGTTCTCCGAGCGCACATGGCGTGCGACGAGCGCGCACAGGTGCCGCTTGGCCGACGTCAAGAAGAACGCGCCGCTGAGCACCTCCCCACGCGCGGTCCGGCCGATCGCCACCTGTGCGTTCGTCACGAGCTGGCCGAACAGGTACTCGTCGGTCGGCTCGTGCGACGGGCGCGCCCGGACCTCGCGCACGCGGCTCTCGACGCCGCCGCGGTCGAGCAGCACCCGGTAGCGGTCGATCGACGCGACGCCGAGCTCCTCGAGGTCGAACACCGCGAACTCGAGGAGGTGGCCGTCTCGGTACAGCACCTTGAGCCCGTGCGCGGTCTCGCGGAACGAGAGCGCGATCTCGCCGGCGCGCGGGAGCCACGAGAGGTCGCGGCGGAGCTCCTCCTGCGCGCCGTCGCGCGCGATCAGCAGGAAATCGTGGTCGCTCCAGCGGTCGGAGCGGTAGTCCTGCTGTGCCATCGACCCGACGGCGACGAGGCCGACGACGCGGTCGTCGGCGGCAGCGCGCTCGCGGAGCTCGTCCGTGAAGGCGCGGTATGCGTGCGGGTCCATGACGAAAAGGTGCCAGGCACCGGAGTGCCTGGCACCTCTTGTCCCTCAGGGGAGGTCTACTTGCCGAACGTGTAGGCCCACACGCCGCGGCCGTAGGTGGCCGCGACGACGCGGTTCGCGTTCGACGGGTCGACGACGAAGTGCACGACCGGCATCGCCGGCAGGTTGCCGAGGACGCTCCACGTCGAGCCTCCGTCGGTCGAGACGAACGCCCCGACGTCCGTCCCGACGACGAGCTTGCCCGCGACCGGCAAGACCGCATCCGCCGGCGCGTCGGGCAGGTCGCCCGAGATGTCGGTGAATGTCTCGCCGGCGTCGTGCGACACGAACAGGTGCCCGGTGCCGACCTGGCTCGTGTCCTCGCCCGTCGCGCCCGGCGGGATCCAGTGCGACGAATAGCCGCCGAGGGTGACGTACACCGTCTTCCCCGTCGCGTCGGACGGGTCGATCTTCACCGACGTGATGTACCGCTGCGGGAGGCCCTTCGCCGAGGCGAAGTGCCAGCCGTCGCTCGACAGGAACGAGCCCGGCGCTGAGCCGCCGACGTTCGTCGCGAGCCCGCTGTGGAACATCGCCGTCGACCGCGCGCTGCACGGCCCGCAGTAGCCGACGTACGAGTTGCCGTTCACGAGATCGGCGGCGGTCGCCGAGTTGCTCTTGCCGACGTACGGGTCGGTTCCGAGGTCGAACACCGTCGTCCAGTTGTCGTACTCCGCACAGAGCGCGTACGGGATCGACGGATCGGGATAGCAGTGCTCCGCGTACGGATACTGCGTCTGCTCGACCTGCTCGCCCGCCACCTGGAGGTGGTCGGCGTTCGCGGGATCGAGCGTCAGCGGCGTCGCGAACTGCGGCGCGGTCAGGCTCGGGTTGATGTTCTCCCACGTGTGACCACCGTCGGTCGAGCCGGACACCGCGCCGTCGGCGTACTCCTCGACGATGCGGTTCGAGTCGTTCGGGTCGATGCCGGTGTAGAACCCGTCACCGCCGAAGACCATGTTCTCGGTGCCGTCCGGCGAGATCTTCATCTCGCCGTTGTCCTGCAGGCCCGCCACGACCGTGCCGTCCTTCGCGATCTCCGCGTCGTACGGCTGCAGCGTGTTCAGGCCGGTGTTGACGTCTGTCCAGTTGTCGTTCGAGAAGTCGCTGCCTGCGGCGACGTGCTGCTTGTACGCGCCGCCGTCGTTCCCGGCGTAGAGCGTGACGCCGCCGGACCCGTCGGGCACGAGCATCCCGGCGTGCTGGTCCGGGTGCGTCGTCGTGCCCGGGATCGGCGAGCCGCCGGCGCAGTTGACGCCGGAGATCACCTGCAGGCACGCGTTCCAGTACCGCCCGATCACCTTCCACTGCGTCGGCGCGGTGACGGGAGTCGGCAGCGCGTTCTCCCAGATCTCCTCGAGACCGAACACGATGCGCGTCGGCAGATGCGTGAGGGGATCGGTCGCAGTCGGGTCGACCGCGATCCAGTTGTTGTACCAGGACTGGATGCCGGGCCCGTAACCGAGGATTCCGATCTCGAGCGCGCTGCCCGAGCCCGGCACGCGCAGCTGCTCCGGCGACATGACCTTCGTCCACGTCTTGCCGAAGTCGCTCGACTCGTACATGCCGTCGAGGTACGTCGCCTGCGCGAGCGTCTCGTCGCCGGTGCCGGTGCACACCGGCACGTCGAGCGTCGGGTTCAGGCAGTTCGACAGCTTCGTCGCGTCCTGCACGAGCGCGTACACGACGTTGTGGTTCTGGCCGTTCCCGTTCGCGACCGCGAGCGTGGTGCGCCCCACGACCGACGTCGGCGCGAAGCCGTTCTTCGTCGGCGCGGACGCGCCGGGATCCTGGAACGTGAACGTCCCGGGCTGGCCCGTCGGCGACGTGTAGATGCCGTTCTGCGGCGCCATCACGATGCCGGCCTTCGTCTGCGCCTGGCCGTACGCCCAGCCGACCGCCGCGATCACGGCGCCGGTGCCCGACTGAACCGCGACGTCCGAGACGACGCTCGCGAAGTAGCAGGTCGCGCCGGTGCCGGTGCAGTTGGTCGGAAGGTTGACGTTGACGTAGTTCGCGCCGTCGTCACTCGAGCGGTAGAGGCCGTTCGAGGTCGCGACGTAGCTGACGTTGGCGTTCGTCGGGTCGACCACGACCTTGTACGTCGTGAGCCCGTCGGGGACGCCGTTCGCCTTCACCCACGTCTTGCCGTCGTCGCGGCTCGTGTACACGCCGAGGCCGCTCGGCGTGAAGATGCCGCCGACGGCGTTGTCGCCGGTCCCGACGATCAGCGTGCCGCCGTTCGCCGACGTGAACGCGACGCCGCCCATTGCCTGCGCCGGGATCCCGTCGCCGATCGAGCGCCACGACGAGCCGCCGGTGGTCGACTCCCAGATCCCGCCGGTCGCCGGGGCCGCGAAGATGCGGTTCGGGTTCGCCGGGTCGTACGTGAACGCGGTCACGCGACCGGACAGCCCCTTCCACCCGAGCTGGCTCGGCCCCGTGTTGAGGATGGGGTCGGTTCCGGCGTACTCGGGCGAGTCGGCATGCAGCGGCGTCGAGCCGATCGGCGCCCACGTCCCGCCCGTCTTCTGCTTCTTCGCGCGCTGCGCCATCGCGTTCGCGTACGCACCGTCGGCGACGGTCTGGAACGGTGCCGTCTGCTTCATCGACCGCTGCTCGGCGGCGGCGAAGCTCTCGATCGGACCGTCGACGGCCTCACGTGCCGCGTGACGGTCGACGGCGATCACGTCCCGGTGTGCACGGAACGTCGCGCTGCTGCCTGCGAATGCGAACGCGGCCGCCGCGCTGACCGCGACGGCCGAGACCCCCAACACCACGAGCTCCCGCCGGAGCCGCGGAATGCGCTTCATCGATTGTCCCCCTGAGGTTCGGTTGGGCGATACCGCCGCGTACGGTTTCCGACGGACGGCAGACCGAACCGCAACCGATTGAACCGTCAGTCACTTCCCGGATGCGATTCGGCGTCTCCGAGGCGACGATCGAGGCGTGGAGCTCGACACGATCACGACGCGCTGGCAGTGGGCGCTCGACGCCGGCGGACGCGCGTTGTCGGCGGCCGCACCGGAGCTTCGCGACGGTCGTCTCGAGACGCACCGCAAGCTCTTTGCGCACGAGCGCGCGGAGACGGAGGCGGTGCTCGAACGGTTCGCGTCGACCGCGCACGCCTCCGCGCATCCGTGGCTTGCGGCGACGCCGGTGTCACCCGCGATGCTCGGGTTGCCGCCGGAAACCGAGTCGTGCATCTTCGACGTCGACGGAGTCCTCGTCGACGGGCATGCGGTACACGCAGCCGCGTGGGCGCAGGTCTTCGACGATCTCCTGCTCCGCCGTTCGCAGGAGGCCGGCTGGCACTTCGTGCCGTTCGACGCCGATCTCGACTACCGCCTCTACGTCGACGGGCGGCCGCGACTCGACGGCGTGCACGCGTTCCTCGAGAGCCGCGGCATCCACGTGACGCACGACGAGGCGGAACGGATCGCGCGGCGCAAGGGCCAGGCGCTCGCGCACGCGACGCGCGTCGCGCTCCGTCCCGGGGCGCACCGGTATCTGCTGGCGGCCGGCTTCGCGCACCTCCGCCGCGGTGTCGTCTCGACGAGCTCGACGACCAGGCGCCTCCTCGCCGCGGCAGGCCTCGAACAGCTCGTGGAGACGGTCGTGACCACCGGTCGGCCGCGCCCGGCGCCCGACATGCTGCTCGCCGCGTGCAGCCGACTGAAGGTCGAGCCGGCGCGCACCGTCAGCCTGACGCGCAGCGACGCCGGGCTCGCCGCAGCAGACGCCGCGGGCATGCACGGGATCCTCGTGCAGACGCTCGACCGGCTGCTCGACCCGTCGCTGCGCTAGAAGACGCCGGCGACGACCGACTTCGTCCGCCGCGTCTCGCGCGTCGTCCGCGGGTCGAGAACCGCGTACAGGAGGTCGACCACCAGGTTCCCGATCAGCACGATCGCGCTGATCAACGTGACGATCGCAAGCGTGTACGGCAAGTCGATCTGCGACGTCGCGCCGCCCATCGCGTTCACGGCGTCGCTCGCGATTCCATGGATGCCGAACGCGTACTCGACGTAGATGCAGACGCCGACCGCGGTCCCGATCTCCATCCCCACCATCGTCAGCACGCGCAGGCCCGCCGACGGCAGCACGTGGCTGCGGAGCACACGCAGCTCGCCCGCTCCCTTGGCGCGCGCGGTGCGGACGAAGTCCTCGTGGAGTGTGTCCGAGACGCTCGCGCGGATCATCCGCGTGTACAGCGCGAGGAAGATCAACGCGAACGTCAGCCACGGAAGGACGAGGTGCGAGGCCCATTGCGTCGGTCCGCCGCAGAAGTCCGTGGCGCTTCGGTGGATGGGGCAGTAGCCACCGACGGGGATCCAGCGCCACTCGATCCCCACGTACAGGAACAGCAGGTTGCCGAGCACCATCGGGTGCGTGCAGATGCCGACGAGCGTGCTCGTCGAGATGAGGCGGTCGACCCGCGAGCCGATACGGGTGCCCGCGAGCGACCCGAGCGGGATCGCGAGCAGGAGGACGAGCGCCGCGCCGCCGATGATGATCGCGAGCGTCTGACGCAGCGCCGGGTAGACGACCGGACCGAGCGGCTGCTGCACCAGGCGGTCGTTGTGCACGAGCACCGACCCGTTCCACGCCCGGCCGATGTCGCCGTGCGCGAGCCGCCAGAGGAAGTCGCCGTACTGGACGATCTTCGGCCGGTCGAGCCCGAAGAGCTGGTTCGCATGCGCGATCTGGTAGTCGGTCAGATGATCGCGAGTCGGGTAGAGGATGAACGCGGGCGTCGCCGGTAGCGCCCAGTACAGGACGAAGGTGAGCAGGATGAGCGCGAGCCACGTCGCCACACCCGCGGCGACGCGCCGCCCGACGAAGACCGCGAATCTCCTCAATGCCGCGGCTCCAGCGCACGGCGAAACCCTTCCGACAGCTGGTTGAGCGCAAGCACCGTCACGACGAGCGCCGCTGTCGGGCAGAGCGTCAGCCAGATCGTCGGGTTCGCCGAACGGGGCGCGTAGATCGAGCCCCACGCGACGGCGAGCATCGAGCCCCACGTCGGCGTCGACGGCTGCACTCCGACGCCGATGAAGCTGAGGCTGACCTCGAGGAGCATGTTCGTCGCCACGGCGATCGCGCCCCACACGAGCATCGTCGGGACGAGGTGCGACGCGAGCTCGCGCCGGAGGATCCGCCAGTCGGAGGCGCCGATCATCTGCGCCGCCTCGACGAACTCCGCGTGGCGCAGCGTCATCAGCTGCGCCCGGAAGAGGCGCATCGGGTAGAAGCACGTGAAGACGCCGATCAGGAGCGCGTCCGAGAACACGCCGCGCGGGACGATCCAGCTGTACCCGACGCCGGCGAGGTACGGGCTCAGCTTCGCCGTCGCGAAGACGAGGAAGAGCAGCATCGGGAACGCCATCACGGTGTCCGTGAACCGCCCGACGGCGGCGTCGAGGAGGCCGCCGAAGTACCCCGCAGCCGCGCCGACGGGCAGCGCGACGAGCAGCGCGAAGAGAACGCCGCCGATCCCGACCTCGATGGACGTCCGGCCGCCGTCGAGCAGGCGGATGAACTCGTCACGGCCGAGCGTCCCGTCCCCGCCGAGCACGAACAGCGTCGTCTTCGTCCCCTTCGCCGGCGGCAGCATCTGGCTGTACTCGTCGAGCCGCACCTGGGCGGTGTCCGGCACGTGCGACCAGATCCCCACCGGCTTCTGGACCGGGCCGTCGCCGATCGTCGCGTACGGGAACGGCTTGTCGCCGCCGTGCCCGAGCACGCGCGTCGCGATCGCGCCCCCGACGAGCGATACCGCTACGACCCCGGCGAGGGTGGCGATCGCCGCCATCGTCCACCGGTCCCGCCGCAGCCGCCGCCAGACGAGGATCCAGTTCATCCGGATCCGGAGTATATGGAAGCTAGAAGACGCCGCCCACGAGCGGCTTGTCCCGCCCGCGCGACGTCTCGCGCGCAGCCCGCGGGTCGAGCACGGCGTACAGCACGTCGACGACGAGGTTCCCGACGAGCACGATCACGGTGATGATCGTGACGACGGCCAGCGTGAACGGCAGGTCGATCTGGTCGGCGGCGCCGCCCATAACCGTGACGGCGAGGCGTCCGAGCCCCTGGAAGCCGAACGCGGCCTCGATGTAGATGCAGACGCCGAGCGCCGTTCCAACCTCCATCCCGACCATCGTCAGCACCCGCAGGCCGGCGCTCGGGAGCACGTGGTGGCGCATGACGCGCAGCTCCCCCGCTCCCTTCGCGCGCGCCGTCCGCACGTAGTCCTCGTGCAGCGTGTCGGCGACGCTCGCGCGCACCATGCGCACGTACAGCGCGAGAAACAGCAGCGCGAACGTGATCCACGGCAGGATCAGGTGCGACGTCCAGGGCCCGAGCCCCCCGCACGTGTCCTTCGGCCCGCGGCGCAGCGGGCAGTAGCCGTTGTCGATCACGCCGGACTGCTCGACGCCGAGCGTCGTCGCCAGGATCAGTCCCAGCACCATCGGGTGGGTGCAGATGCCGACGAGCGTCGCCGTCGAGATGAGGCGGTCGGCAGCGGAGCCGATCCGCCTGCCGGCGAACGCGCCGAGCGGCAGCGCGAGGACGAGCACGAGCAGCGCGCCGCCGAGGATGATCGACAGGGACTCGCGCGTCGCCGCGAAGAGCTGCGGCCCGATCGGCGCCAGGAGGAGGTGGTCGTTGTCTACGATCTGCCCGCCGCGCCACGAGCCGCCGAAGTCGCCGTGCAGGAGGTGCCACAGGTAGTCGCCGTACTGGTCGAGCTTGGGCCGGTCGAGCCCGAGCAGGTGGTTGCCGTGCTGAAGCTGGTAGTTCGTCAGGTGCGCGGCGAACGGGTAGAGGAACCCGGCGGGCGTTGCGGGGATCGACCAGTAGACGACGAACGTCACCGCGATCAGCGTGAGGAACGTGAGGAGCGCGCCGGCGAGCCTGCGGCCGAGGAAGGCGGTGAAGTGGCTCATCGGCGCGACCACGGCTCGATCGCGCGCCGGATCCCTTCTGACAGCTGGTTCAGCGAGACGACGGTGATCAGGATCCCTGTCGTCGGAAGGATCGTCTGCCACCAGACGGGGTTCTGGAGCTTCGGCGAGTAGATCGTCCCCCAGATCGTCGCGAGCATCGACCCCCACGTCGGCACCGACGGCTCGACGCCGACACCGATGAAGCTGAGGCTCACCTCGAGCAGGATGTTCGTGGCGACGGCGATCGCGCCCCACACGAGAAGCGTCGGCACGAGGTGCGGGAGCAGGTGCCGGCGCAGGATGCGCCAGTCGGACGCGCCGATCATGTGCGCCGAGTCGACGAATTCCGCGTTCCGCAGCGTGAGGAGCTGCGCGCGGATCAGCCGCGTCGGATAGAAGGACGTGAAGAGACCGATCAGGACCGCGTCGGTGAAGACGCCCTTCGGCAGCAGCCACGAGTAGTTGACCTGGCTGAGCGTCGGCCCGAGCTTGGCCGTGGTGAAGACGAGGAAGAGGAGGAGTGGGAACGCCATGATCGTCTCGGTGAAGCGCGAGACGACCGCGTCGACGGCGCCGCGGTAGTAGCCGGCGGCGCAGCCGACGGGGATCGCCACGAGCAGCGCGAAGAGCACCGCGCCGATGCCGACCTCGAGCGACGTCCGGCCCCCGTCGAGCAGACGGATCAGCTCGTCACGGCCGAGCGGGCCGTCGGAGCCGAAGACGAACAGCGTCCTCTTCGCGTGCTTCGGCGGGAGGACGTTCCCGTACTCGTCGACGATGACCTGGTCGGTCGCCGGCACGCGTGTCCACGGCCCGACCGGGCGCAGGGTCTCGCCGCGCGTCGCATACGGGAAAGGCCGCTGCCCGTCGTGGCCGAGCGCGCGCGTGGCGACGGCGCCGCCGAAGAGCGACAGCAGGATCACGACCGCGAGCGCGGCGAGCGCGACCATCGACCACCGGTCGCGTCTCAGCCGAAGCCACGCGGACGCCCACGGACCCCTCGCCTGCACCACGCGACTGACGCTAGCTGCGGGCGCGGGCGAGGTCTAGGATCGGGCCGCGCGGCTCCTGCGCCGCCGCGGCCTCTCGTACCGATGCCCCGCGTGCGTCAAGGTGATGGTGTACGCGTGCCGCAACTGCGGCTATGTACGGCTGCACTCGGCTTCGGTGGTCGAGGACATCATCACCGAGGAGAACGTCCTCGACGGCGCCGACGCCGACTGAGCGAATCCCTCGAATGGGGACTATGCCTGTACCCCTTCTGGGGCATAAGCTCCGCGCCGGGAGAAAGGGTTGAGCGAGGCGAGGACACCGGTTGATGGCGTTGCGCGTACGGTCAGTTGCGCGCAGTGCGGATGCTCGAGCGGGCTCCGCTGGGCCGGTTGGCGCGCCGTGAGGACGGACGAGCCGGAGACTGGGGAGCCTCCGGCCGTCGCGTTCTTCTGTCCGACTTGTGCGGCGACGGAGTTCGGGGTCCGCACCTAAAGAGCGGGCGCCCAATCCCCCCTCCTCGCCCCTTGCGGCGGGCGAGGGACGGGCGCCCGCTACAGCTTTCGGCCTCGCGCGCCGATGACACTCCCGGCGGCGCCGGGCCTGCGGCGGACTGACGGCAATCGGATCCCCCGTGCGCTCCCGCCGCCATCCGCTTCCGCGGTCAGTCGGCGAACTCGGCGCGCGCGCACTCGGGGCAGTACGTCACGGGATCCGGGGGCTCGTCCTCGGTGAAGTAGATCCGCCACCGCTCGCCCGGATCGTCCCAGCGGCGGTTGCACTCGACGCAGCGCAGGTGCAGCACGAACACGTGCGCGTCGAAGTCGTCCGGCTGTTCCGCCTGCCCCACCGGCCGAAGCTACACCAGATCCCTCGATCGAGCCATGGCCGCTCGGCTAGGCGAATACCGCCTCCCGGCCAGTATCGAAACCGCGCCGATCGACCACGCTGTGTCAGGGGAGCGGGGTCTAAAGAGCGGGTGTCCGTATCCCCCAATGCGGCGGGCGAGGGCGGACACCCGCACCAAGTGGTCCAAGGAGAAGAGCCCCGGGGCGGGGCTCTTCTCCGGTCTCGTCCTGTTCAACGAGCCTTCGAGGTCAGCCAGGCTGCGATCGGCGGCGCGGCGAGCAGCATCAGGAACGTCCTGATGACCTGCACCGATACGACGAAGGTGGTGTTCGTGTTCGTCCCCAGCGTGAGTGCGACGACGGCTGTCAGACCGCCCGGCGTCGTGGCGAGGTAGCCGTCGAGGGGGCGGACGTCGGCCGCGGCGGCGAGGGCGACGCCGAACCCGGCCGACGCACAGAGCATGCCGAGGATCACCGCGATGGTTCGCGGCAGCATCTTCCCGGCCTCTCGCACCGCGACGGGTGTGAAGCGCATTCCGACGCCGAGCCCGATAACCGCCAATGCCGGATCGGTGATGGCCGCCGGGATGGGGCCGACCAACCGGCGGTACGCCAGCGAGACCGCGGCAGCGGCGAGCATCGGCCCGAGTATCGACCCGCCCGGAAGGTGCAAGAGACGCGCGAGCACCAGACCGGCGGCGAGAGACACGGCCAGGTACACGACGCCGTGCGCGCTCCAGGACGGGCCGCCGGCGACGCCCTGGGGGAGTCTGCGCATGCCGAAGACGGAGATGGCGACCGCCGGCGTAACCGCGACGATGATCATCACCCGGACGTACTGCATGACGGCCACCAGGCGCTCGTCGGCGCCGAGGTCGCGGCTGAGCGCGATGATCCCCGCGGCGCCGCCCGCGATCATCCCGAACGCCGCCGTCGGCCTGTCGACCGACGAAATGCGCGCCAGGACGAGCCCCGCGGCGACGCTCAACGCGACGGTGAGGATCGAGACGACCACGACGGGCCCGATGTGGGCACCTACCGCTCCGACAGTCGACCGCTGGAGAAACGAACCGGCCGTGACCCCGATCACTCCCTGCGCGGCGACGTCGGCGCGCCGCGGCGTCTCGAGCCGCGTGCGGCCGAGCAGCGCGTACCCGATCCCGACGACGAAGCCGGCGAGCAGGAACGGGCTGGGAAGACCGGAGGCCGCGAATACGAGCGCGACGGCGACCGTCGCGAGGGAGACGACCGCCCAGCGGACGACGCGCGTCACCGCGGCGCCGACGGGGATGGGCCGGGATTCCGGCTGCGACCCATCCCCGCGCAGACGCCGCCGTTCGTCAACCCTCCTTGGCGACGACCGCCTGGAGCTCCTGCGGCGTGACCGTTCCGCGCGTCACGTTGTTCAGGTTCGAGTCGAACCCGAGCATCTCGAAGCCGCTGAAGACGTTGTGGTACTTGTTGAAGTCGTCGTTGCCAGAAGCACCCTGGTAGTTGATGTCCTTGTGCTTCTTGAGCAGCCGGACACACGACGCGTACGTCGAGCACGACACGCCGGGCGGATCCGAGACCTTCACGACGTCCTTGACCCACACCTTCGGGTTCGTCGAGCCGGCAGCGGTCATCGCGAGCGACGCGATCACGACGGAGTCGTACTCGTTGAAGGTCGTCGGCAGGATGTTCTTCGTGTGCCACACCTTCTGGTAGTCGGACAGGAAGTGCGCGTACGACGTGCCGGCGGGCGAGGCCGGAAGGGCCGCCGTCAGCTCGGTGGAGGCGGTCTTTCCGAATGCCTTCGCGTAGTCGCCGTTCGGTGCCGACTGCAAGTCGTCACCGATCCACGGGATGTTCATATAGCCGAGCTGCTGTCCGTCGGAGAACAGCGTCGCCGCCGTCTGCGAGTCCATCGAGTCGAAGATGACGTTCGGGTGGCCGGCGAACGCTTGCGCGAGCTCGGCGTTGTACGACGACTGCCCCGGCGTCAGGCTGATGTTCGCGTCGATCTTGCCGCCGAGCGTCTTGAACGCCTTCTCGAGCGGCGGGACGAAGCCCTGCGAGTTGGCGGAGTTGTCGAAGATGAGCGACGCGGACTTCCAGCCGTGCTGGATCGCGTAGTACGCCATCGCGATCGCCTCGTTCGAGTCCGACGACGAGGTGCGGAAGACGTAGGGGTACTTCATCGTGTCGAGCTGCGTGAGGCCGCCGACCATGAAGTCCGCCACGTTGTTCGGCTTGAACTGGTTGATGACCGCCTCGATCGTCGGCGAGAACGGCCCGACGACCATCGTCGGATGCTTCAGCAGCAGCTTGCGGAAGGCGGGGAGCGCGTCCACGGAGTCCGCAGCGTCGTCGACGTATGCCGACTTCCACTTGTGACCGAGGACGCCGCCGTTGTGGTTGACCTCGTAGATCCCGATCGGCACACCGTGCGTGCCCCACTGCGACAGCAGGGACTTCGTGCCCGTGAACGGGAAGATGCCTCCGACTACCAGCGACGAGCTCGTCGCCGACGTGTGCTTCGCCGTCGTCTTGACGGACCCGAAGGCGCCGGCCGCAGCGACCGCTGCGGTCGCCACTGCGAGCGCCAGAACGAGCAACGCGCTCCGGCGCAGTCTGACCTTGCTCATTCAATCCCTCCTTGTGTGCTCGATGCCCTGACTTGGGAATCGGGGGGTTCGTGGGCGTGCGACCGCCCGAGAAAGATCGACGCGAGGTCGAGCGCGGCGATCTCCTTCGCCGGCCCGTGAACGTGGCTGCGTCCGGCCACGAATACGTGCACCTGGTTCGAGTGCTCGAGCGCCCGCTCGACGTTCTGCTCGACGACGACTACCGCCGTGTCGAGGTTCGCGATCCGCTCGATCTGGTCCCAGACGACCGCGGTGTACGTCGGCGAGAGACCAGCCGTCGGCTCGTCGAGGACGATCACCGACGGGTCGACCATCAGCGCGCGCGCGATCGCCAGCAGGTTCTGCTGGCCGCCCGAGAGGAAGCCGGCCTTCTTGCCGACGGCCTTCGCGAGGTCGGGGAAGATCTCGAGGATCTGCTCCATCCGCGCGGACGTGTCGCCGTTCGCCGCGAACCCGCCGACCTCGAGATTCTCGCGCACCGACAGCCGCTTGAACACGTTGTCGTTCTGCGGAACGTAGACGAGCCCGTGACGGGGGATCCGGTGGCCCGGCATCGACGTGATGTCGACGTCGTTCACCACGACCCTCCCCGACATCGGCTTGAGGATCCCGACGAGCGCCTTCGCGAACGTCGACTTTCCGGCGCCGTTCGGACCGACGATCGTCGTCACGGCACCCCTTTCGGCCGTGAGGCTGATGTCGCTGATGATCGGGGCGCGGCCGTAGCCGGCCGACACGCCCTCAGTGAGCAGCGCCGGCATCGATCACCTCGCCCAAGTACGCCTTCACAACTTCGGTGTTCTCGCGGAGCTCGCTCAGCCGCCCCGTCGCGAGCGTCCGTCCCTCCGCGAGCACGATCACGTAGTCGCAGATCTGCTCGACGACGTTCAGGTTGTGCTCGATCATCATTACGGTCACGCCGCTGTCCTTGAGGTCGACGATGTAGCCGCCGATGAGCTCGATCAGTGCAGGGTTGACGCCCGCCATCGGCTCGTCGAGCAGCAGGATCTTCGGGTCGGCCATGACCGCGCGCGCGATCTCGAGCAGCTTCTTCTGGCCGCCCGACAGCTCGCGGGCGCGTGTATCGCGGTGGCGATAGAGGCCGTAGATGTCGAGCAGGTGCAGCGCGCGCTCCGCCTGCTCGCGCTCCTGGCGGCGGATCAGCCCGGGGCGAAAGAACACGTTCGTCAGCGATTCACCCGCCTGCTCGGCGGGTGCGGCGAGCAGGTTCTCGAGCACGGTCAGCCCTCCGAGCTCGCGCGAGAGCTGGAACGTGCGGAGGAGGCCGAGCCGCGCGATCTTCTGGCTGGGCCAGTTCGTGACCTCCCTTTCCCCGAGGAACGCGTGGCCGCTGTCGCAGCGCATCGCCCCCGAGATGATGTTGACCACGGTCGTCTTGCCTGCGCCGTTCGGGCCGATCAGCGCGGTGATGCGGCCCTCGGGGATGCCAAAGCTCGCGCCGTTCACCGCGTGCACGCCCTGGAAGGCCTTGCTGAGGCCCTCGCAGCGGAGCGCCGCCGTCTGCGTCCGTTCCAGCACGGCGCTCAAGGTCACTGCGCCTCCGCCGGCGTGGCGGTGATGCCGCCCGCATCGTCGTCGCTTCGTGGGACGACGTCGAAGCTCGCCGTTCGACGCAGCCGCTCCGGCACGACACCTTGCGGCCGGAACCAGAGCATGACCATGAGGACGATGCCGACGAGCGCGTTGTCGAAGTACTCGATCAGCCCGGGATGGCCGGGCACCTCCGGCAGGAACGCCGGCAAGTGAACGAGGAGCGTCTCGACGAGCAGTGCGCCGACGAACATCCCGAGGTTGTTGCCGAGCCCGCCGACGAGGATGACGGCGAACACCACGAACGTCTCGCCAGGGAGCCACGCGGTCGGGTTGAACGATCCGCCGAACTGGATCAGCAGCCCGCCTCCGATGCCCGCGTAGAACGAGCCGATCAGCATCGATTTGAGCTGCATGCCGAAGACGTTCTTGCCGAGCGCGGCCGCCACGACCTCGTCGTCGCGGATCGCGCGGAACGTGCGTCCGAGCGGGGCCCGCATCACTCGGCGCATCGCGAGCCACATCAGCAGCGATACGACGCCGGTGACGCACGCGAAGAACGGGATGAACGAGTTGACGTTGAGCCCGAACGGCTTCGCGAACGGCTCCGGAACGTTGTAGAGCCCGTCGGCGCCGTTGAACAGGCCGACGTAGTTGTTGCAGAAGTCGTAGAGCACGAGCGACAGCGAAATCAGCACGATCGCGAGGTAGTCCGTTCGCAGTCGACGCAGCGAGATGAGCGCGACGATGAACGCGAAGCACATCGCGGCGAGCCCGCCGAGCACGAGGTTCAGCGGGAACGGAAGGCCGAGCCCGAGGATGTAGAACTGCCCGGTGCCGTGTGCGCTGTGCAGGCTGAACACGCCGGTGAAGTAGGCGCCGATCGCGACGAAGCCGATGTACGCGAAGTTGAGGATCCCGGTCTCGCCGTACTGGATGTTCAGCCCCATTGCGAGGATCCAGTAGTCGAAGAGGAAGAAGACGAGCGTGAAGACGTAGTACGTCACGGCTACGCGGCCGCCCTCGTCAGCAGTCCGCTCGGGCGTATCAGCAGCGCGAGGATCAGGATCACAAACGCGATGTCGAGCTTGTACGACGGGTTGATGAACGCGGCGGAGACCTCGGTCGCCATTCCGATCAGCACGGCCCCGGCCATCGCGCCGTAGATGCTCCCGACGCCGCCGACGATCACGGCGGCGAAGATCACGAACAGGAACAGCTCGCCCGATGCCGGGGTGAGGTTCCCCTCGCTGATCCCGAGCACGACACCGGCGACGCCCGCGAGCGAGCCCGAGAGGAACCACGTGATCGTCGTGATGCGCTTCGTGTCGATGCCGCTCGTCATCGCGAGCGTCGTGTTGTCGGACATCGCGCGCATGCACTTGCCGAGACGCGTAACCCTCAGCATCGTGTGCACTGTGAGCATGAGCACGACGGCGATCGCCATCACGATCAGCTGGTTCTTCGTCAAGAGCAGCGGGCCGATGTTCTGCGCCTGTGAGATCGGCATGTTGAAGAACCGAACCTGTGCGCCCCAGATCGAGTACTCGACGTTGAGCAGGATCAGCGACAGCCCGAAGGTGACGATGAGGACGTAGTGGCTGCTCCTGAACCGGCGTGCGAAGGGCCCCAGGATGAGACGGTTGATGATCACCGCGAGGACGCCCATCCCAAGCGCTCCCAGTACGAGCGCGATCCAGATGTTGAGGTGGAGCACCTGGTTGTTCAGTACGTAGGCGAAGAAGCCGCCGAGCGCCATGAAGTCGCCGTAGGCGAAGTTCACGTAGTTGGTGATCCCGAACTGGAGGCTCAGTCCGACCGCCGCGATCGCGAGCACTGAGGCGGTCACGATGCCGAAGCCGACGGACAGCCAGAAGAGCTGCACCTAGCGCTTGCCCCCCATCGCCGGCGGATGATCGGGCGAGCCGCGGCCCCTGTCGAGGTTGCGCTTCTAACCCGTACTAAGCGACAGTTGGCGCAACTTTCCGAGACTTTCCGCGACCGAAGACGCGAACCCGAAGCGTTACGATCGGACTTCGTGCTTCACGCTGCAAATCGGCTCCCGTCTCGCAGGCTGTCGACGCAGATTCTCGTCCTGCAGCTCGCGATCATCGTGATCGTCGTGATCGGGACGTTCGTGATCGCGTTCATGCGCGCCCGGCACAATCTCGACCGCCAGGCCGAACAGGAGTCCCTCGCGATCGCGCATGTCGTCGCGGCGTCGCCGCAGATCGCGGCCGCCTTCCGGGCGCCTCATCCGGCCCGGATCATCGACCCGATCGCCGAGCGGATGCGCCGCGCGACGGGGGCAGCGTTCATCGTCATCGCGAACCGCCGCGGGATCAGGTACTCGCACCCGGATCCGAAGGAGATCGGCAAGTCGCTGCTGCACGACCCAGGCGAGCCGGTGACCGCGGTGCTGGCAGGGCAAACGCAGACGGGCGTGCAGACCGGATCGCTCGGCCGCTCGATGCGGGCGAAGGTTCCGCTGCGCGACGCGAACGGCCGGATCATCGGTCTCGTCTCGGTGGGCGTCCTCGAGAAGGCGGTCGGCGAGGAGCTCGTCGACGCGCTGCCGAGCATCGTGATCCCGCTCCTGATCGTGCTCGGTCTCGGTACCGTCGCTGTCGTCCTCCTGGCGCGCCGCGTCGGCCGTCAGACGTTCGGTCTCGAAGCAGGCGAGATCGCGACGCTTGTCGAGCAGCGCGAGGCGATGCTTCACGCGGTCCGCGAAGGCGCGATCACCGTCGACGCGGCCGGACGCGTCACGCTGCTCAACGACGAGGCAAAGCGGCTGCTCGACCTCGACGACTCGGCTCTCGGCCGACCGCTCGCGGATGTGGTCCCCGACGGACGCGTGCGCGAGGTGCTGACCGGCCAGATCGAAGGGCCCGACCAGGTCATTCTCGCCGGCCAGCGCGTCCTCGTCGCGAACCGGATGCGCGTCGCGGTCCGCGACCGTCCGATCGGTGCCGTCGTCACGCTGCGCGACCGGACCGATCTCGACGCACTCGCAGGTGAGCTGAACGAGGCCCGCGACCTCGCCGACGCGCTGCGCGCACAGGAGCACGACTTCCAGCACCGGCTCCACGTCATCAGCGGGCTGATCGAGCTCGGTCGGTTCGACGACGCAGTCCAGGAGATCAACCGCGCCTCGAGCCTCCACCAGGAACTCGCCGGCTCGCTCGTCGACGGCAGCAGCGACCCGACCGTCGCCGCGCTCCTCCTCGGCAAGGCGTCGGTCGCGAGCGAGCGCGGCGTGAAACTCCACGTCTCCGCCTTCCATGACGTCTCGGACCAGCTCGCGGACGTGCCCGCGCTCGCCGCGATGCTCGGCAACCTGATCGACAACGCCATCGACTCTGCGGCACACGCCGGCGCGGGCGGTCACGTCGACATCTCGCTCATCGTCGAGAACGACCACCTCGTCATCCGCATCCACGATTCGGGCGCCGGCGTGAGCCCCGCGCTGAGCGAGGAGATCTTCCGCGACGGGTACACGACGAAGGTAGCTCGGCAGGGCGGAAGGCGGCGCGGACTCGGGCTCGCGCTCGTCAGCCAGGAGGTCCGTCGTCGGCGTGGGCAGATCAGCGTCGAGAACGTCGACGGCGCGCTCTTCACCGTCATCCTTCCCCTGCGACCGCGCGGCGCCGGGCTGACGACGAACGCGACGTGATCCGCGCGCTCGTCGTCGACGACGATTTCATGGCGGCGTCGGTGCACCGCGAGTTCACCGAGCGCGTCCCCGGCTTCGTGGTCGTCGGCGAGGCGACGACCGGCACCGACGCGCTGCGAATGATCGCCGACCTCCGCCCCGACCTCGTACTCCTCGACATCTACCTGCCGGATCTGAGCGGGATCGACGTGCTGCGCCGGCTGCGCGCCGGCGGACAGACCGACGTCGACGTGATCGCGATCACCTCCGCAAAGGACGTGAACATCCTGCGCGAGGCAATGCACCTCGGCGTCGTCCACTACATCGTCAAGCCGTTCACGTTCACGACGCTGCGCGAGCGCCTCGAGACGTACGCGAGCCTGAAGACGCAACTCGATCATCTTCAGCACGCGGAACAGCAGGAAATCGACCGGCTCTACCAGCTTCTGCGAACGCGCAACGTGCACGGGTCGCTGCCGAAGGGGATCTCGGCGCCCACGCTCGCCCACGTCGTCGACATCCTGCGCGAGGCCGAGGAAGGCCTCTCGTCCGGCGAGCTCGCGACGCGCGCGAGCCTGAGTCAGGGAATCGCGCGGAGGTATCTCCGCTTCCTCGCCGATTCCGGCACCGTGAACCTCACGCTCCGGTACGCACCCGCCGGCCGGCCCGAGCACATCTACCACTGGGCGGCTCGCGCGAGCCAGAACCCGGTGTCGTCCAGCTGAGGCGTCAGGCCGCGGAGCGGACGAGCACGCCGGCGTCGATGAGCGCGGCGATCTCTTCACGCCCGTAGCCGATCGACTCGGCGACCTCCACGGTGTGCTCCCCGAGGCGGGGCGGCTCCAGCCCCCCGGTCAGCCGCCGCTCGTCGAGCTCGATCGGCAGCGACGGCAGCCAGCTCGACGTCCCGTCCGGCAGCGTCAGGCCGACCCGCGCCTCGGGTCGAGCGAGGTGCGGGTCGTCGAAGAGCTCGTGCGGGGCGCGGATCGGCCCGAAGCCCGCGCCGACCGCTTCGCAGACTGCGCAGATGTCCGCGAGCGTACGCTGCGCGAGCGCTGCCGCGAGCCGGGGGAGCAGCCACTCGCGGGCGTCGACGCGAAGCGCGTTCGTCGCGAGATCGGGATTCGCCCCGAGCTCCTCGAGCCCGAATGCCGCGCAGAAGGCGCGCCACTGCGTGTCGGTGACGACCGCCAGAAACACTTGCTCGCCGTCGCTCGTCTCGAAGATGTCGTAGATCCCCCAGCCGGGCTCCCGCAAGGGCATCGGACGCGGCGCGATGCCCGTGAGCGCGTAACGCGCCATATGCTGGGAGACGAGAAAGGCGCAGTTCTCGAAGAGCCCCGCCTTGACGAGCTTGCCGCGATCGGTGCGCTCGCGCTCGTACAGCGCGGACGCGATCGCCGTGGCCGCGAAGACCGCGCCCATCACGTCGTTCACGGACGCGCCGGCGCGGAGCGGCTGTTCGGGCGGCCCCGTCATGTATGCGAGACCGCCCATCATCTGCACCACCTCGTCGAGGGCGACCCGGTGCTCGTACGGGCCCGATAGGAACCCCTTGAGCGAGCAGTACACGAGGCGCGGGAACTCTGCACTGAGCGTGGCGTAGCCGAGGCCAACCGCGTCGAGCGCGCCGGTGCGGAAGTTCTCGATCAGCACGTCGGCGTCGGCGAGGAGACGCTTGACGAAGGCGAGCCCCTCTGGGGCGCGCACGTCGACCGCGACGCTCCGCTTGTTCCGACTGTACGTCGCGAAGACGCCGGCGCTCGCCGCGCCGAGGGTACGTGTCTTGTCGCCGGTCGTCGGCTCGACCTTCACGACATCTGCGCCGAGGTCGGCGAGCACGAGACCGCAGGCCGGGCCCATCACGACGTGCGAGAACTCGACCACGCGGATGCCGCCGAGCGGCAGCCGCGCGCCGTCCGGATTGCTCACGCTGCGACCGTCGCGGGACGAAATCCCTTCGGCAACCCCGCTTCGGCGACATGACCGCGCAGCGCCTCGCCCGGCAGGCCCTCCGCCAGCACCGCGCGCGCCTTGACGAGGCGATCGATGTCGATGCCGGTGCTGAGCCCCATCGCCTCGAGGAGGAAGACGAGATCCTCTGTCACGATGTTGCCGGTCGCGCCGGGGGCGTAGGGGCAGCCCCCGAGGCCTCCGTGGGACGCGTCGAACACGCGGATGTCGACGTCGAGCGCCGCGAGGACGTTCGCAAGACCCTGGCCACGGGTGTCGTGCAGATGGAGCGCACCGCACTTCTCGCCGATCTCGCTCCGTAGACGCCGGAGCAGCCGTCGCACCTGAGCCGGGTTCGCGAAGCCGACCGTGTCGGCCGGATGGATCGCGTCGACGCCGCACTCGGCAACGCGGAGCGCGATCGCAACGACGTCGTCCTCCGGAACGATGCCCTGGATCGAGCAGCCGAACGCCGTTGCGAGACCGATGTCGATCCTGACCTCCGGATACCGATCGTCGCGGAGCGCGACGATCTTGCGCACGTCGTCGAGGATCTCCTCGTGCGTCTTCCGGATGTTCGAGATCGAGTGCGGCTCGCTCACCGAAACGGGAATCGTCACCGTATGGACGCCGGCCTCGAATGCGACCTTCGCGTAGCGCAGGTTCGGGACGAGCACGGACACGTGAAGGCGCGGGTTCGTCAATGCGTGGCGGACGACGTCCGCGCAGTCCGCCATCTGCGGCAGCGCCCGGGGTGAGACGAACGACCCGACCTGAATGTGGTCGATGCCTGCCGCGGCGAGGGCGTCGATCCACCTGACCTTCGCCTCCGTCGGCATCGTCTGCGCGACCGACTGCAAGCCATCGCGAGGGCCGACTTCGACGACGAGCACGTCCCTGGCCACCGAAGACACGGCCGAAGAAAATCACACGCGTCTTCGACTCGGCACGATCACAAAGCGTCAGAAATGCTCGCGAAGCATCAGAACAGCCTGGACGTCAACGTCGTCCCTCGGAGCCGCGGGCGCGTCATGCACTCAGGCGTCCGCCGGAGGGTGAAACACGGTTGTCGCGCTACACGCCCGCGCGCAGGTAATGCGTCCGGACGAACCGGGACATCCAGTGGCGCAGCAGACGGCGGTGTTGCTCGTGCAGCTCGCGTTGTCTAGCGTTCATGTGTCGTGCCAGAGGCGGAGCCGCTCCCGTTTCTCAAGAGCCGAGGCAATTGCGTGTCTTACGCCGTCGCTAACGGCAACACGATCTGGGTTCGCGCGAGCGCGGCCGACACGGGTGGTGCATACACATTGATCGAGGCACAGCAGATTGCCGGGACAGGCCCGCCTCTCCACACGCACGACGCCGAGGACGAGACGTTCTGGGTAATCGAGGGCACCTACACGATTTGGGCTGGCGACGAGGAGTTCAGCGCTGTCGCCGGGGACATGGTCTTGGTTCCTCGTCGGGTGCCGCATCGGTTTCAGTGCCGACGTGACGGGCGGATGCTTCTGCTCTACACCCCTGGCGGGTTTGAGGGTTTCTTCGCTGAACGAGCCTCAGCGGAGTCTGACCGGGGCCGGTCACTGCGGCCTGACGAGCTTGACGCGATCGGCCGCCGCTACGGGATGCGGGTCGTCTAGCGCGACCACGTTGCGGCGCTGCTATGACGCCGCTCAGGCGTCATTCCGGAGCACTGGCGCAGCCGAGTGGGTCCAGCAGCGAGGCAACCTCACGTCGTTAGGAGGAAGCCTCGGGGCTTTTTCGACCGACCGGCTCAGGTGTTCACGGAGAAGCTGATGCTTCCTCTCCGGAGAAGCGGCTTACGCGGTTCTGCTTGGTGTTATGCCTGCGGACTCATGAGGTCGTACTCACGGACGTCACA
>DATDNT010000042.1:0-98887 GCA_036518135.1 Gaiellaceae bacterium
ATGCGCACCGCGTCGTGCCCGGCTCCGTCCAGCGCGTCGCGAAGCTTGCGGACGAGCCGCTCGTTGACACCGGTCGGCGTGAAGTCGCCGAGCTCCCCCCAGAGCGAGCGGTCGACGAGCGACTCGGACGTGTCGAGGCGAACGCCCCAGAGCCGCGGGCCGAGCGCGTCGGCGACCTCGAGCGCGGTTCGCACCGAGTCGTTCTCGAAGTCGACGAGCACGGTGACGTTCATGTCGGCGGGCGCCCACTCCGCGAACGTCGTCGCCGCGAGCACGGTGTCGCCGCCGTACGCGGCGATCAGCGAATGGGGAACCGTGCCGAGGCCGCGGCCGCCCCACCACGACGCCTGCTCGTCCGTCGTGACGCCCACCTCGGCGCCGAGGATCAGCCCCGCGACGTACGCCGCGTAGCCGTCGCCCGTCTGCACGCGGTAGTGGTCGTGCCGCGCCGGCATGAAGATGATCGGCTTCCCGTTCGCCGCGCGCAGCACGTTGACCGTGTTCGTCGTGATCAGGGTGCGCCGCGCGAGCACGCCGAGATACACCGTCTCGAGGTGCGCGAACGTCGTGTAGTCGCCCTCGATCGTCATCACCGCCTCATACGGCTCGAGCGCGTCGCCGTCGTAGAGCGCGTGCACCTTCAGGTCGTCGAAGCCGTCGGCGCACAGCTTCAGGATCGCGATCGCCTCGTCCATGCCGCCGAGGTACGCATGCTTCTTCTGGAAGACCTGCATGACGACGAACGGATGCCGTCCGTCCTCGAGGAGCGCGGCGCGCGTGTGGTTGAAGTACGCGTCCGTGTACCAGCCCGCGCGCATCTTCTCGACCGGCAGGTCGAAGATCTGCGGGTCGAGTCGCGTGCGGGTGCTCGTCACCCCTCGAGCTCCAGGCACGCCCCGAGCGCCGCCTCTGCGACCTCGAGCTGCTCGGCCGACGGCTCGCGCGTCCCGACGCGATGCTGGAGCTCGTGGCCCGGCCACGCGAGCGCGCGCGAGAGCGGATGGTCCGGGTTGCGCGTCATCCAGCCGAACGTCTCGACCGACGCGGCGACGGCGCCGAGCGAGCCCGCGAGCCGCGCCGCCGTGCGGAACCGCTGCGGCACCTTCTCGGCGGCCACGTTCGCAGCCGCCGACGTCACGAGCATCGGGCCGACGAGGTGCGACCCGCAGCGCTCGTGCTCCTTCGGGCGAGCGATCCCGTGCTCGTACCGGCCGATCGACATGTGCTCGGCGCCGTGGTAGGACGCGAGCTCGCCGCCCGAGAGCGCGAACGCGGCGGGCGCCACGGAGAGGAGCGCGGTGACGAGCTCGCGCGCCGCGGGCCGCAAGCCGCTGCGCTTCGCGGCCTGCAGCACGGCCGCACTACCGAGCATCGACGCGAGCACGCGCGGACGCTCCATCGGCAGCTCCGCCTCGGGCAGCGCGCGCTTCACCTGCGGGATCAGCGCAAACGCCTCGGCGAGGCGCGCAGGCCCGCGGAGGAGCGGGTTCCGGATCTCGGCTGCGCGCAGCCGCTTCCGCCGCGCGGCGACCCTGATCTCCCCGTTCGGAAGGCGGACGGCCGCCGCCCACGCGCTCGGGCCGTGGACGAGCACGCCGTTCCCGAGCGCCATGCCGCCGAGCCTGACCTTCTCCGTCATGCGGCGGAGCGTATCGCCGCCTGGATGCGTGCCGCCGCCGGTCCCTGCGGAAGCTCGCGCCCGTCCACGCCGACGACGGGCATCACCTCGCGGATCGACGAGGTCGTGAAGGCCTCGTCCGCCGTCAGCAGGTCGTCGAGCGGGAACGCGCCCTCGGTCACGCGCTCGTGCGCCAGGACGAAGCCGCGCGTCACGCCGGGGAGGACGCCCGCGCGCGTCTCCGGCGTGAAGAGGTCGTCGCCGCGGCGCCACCAGATGTTCGCCGTCGCGCACTCGAGCACGTGGCCGCCGGAGACGAAGAGCGCGTCGTCGTCGCCGGCACGCTCCGCCTCGCGCCGCGCGGCGAACGCCGCCGCGTAGCTCGTCGCCTTCACGCCCGGCAGCATCGTCGGCGTGCCGACGTCGAACGAGCGCAGGCGGAGGCCGCGCGCACGCTGCTCCTCGAGGTCGGGCGGCAGCGGCGCGAACGTGACGACGAGGTCGTGCGAGGTGCGGTACAGGCGCAGGACTCCGTCGCCGCCCGCGACCTGCTCGACGAGCGCCTCGACTCCCGTCGCCGACGGGAGGGCGAGCGCCTCGACCGACCATCGGAACCGCTCGAGGTGCTCCGCGAGCAGGAACGGCCGCCCGTCGTACACGCGCAGCGTCTCGAACGCGGCCGCGCCCCGCAGCAGCGCCTCGTCGTCGGCGCGGAAGACGGGTGCGTCGGGGCGAAGCGCGCCGTGCGCCGCCGAGACGACCTTCACGCCGGCACCAGCCCGCCGACCGCCGCGAGCAGCGGTCGCGCCTTCACCCACGACTCCTCGATCTCCGCGTCCGGCTCGCTGTCCCAGACGACGCCGCCGCCGACCCAGAGGTGGATGCGGCCGTCGGCGACCGCGAACGTGCGGATCGTCAGCGCGAGGTCGAAGTCGCCGTTCGCATGGATGCGGCCGATCGCGCCCATGGACGCGCCGCGCCCCACCGGCTCGAGCCGCGCGACGTGCTCGATCGCCGCGAGCTTCGGCGCGCCCGTGATCGAGCCGCCCGGGAACGTCGCCCGCAGGATCTCCGCGAGGCCGACGCCCGGCCGCAGCCGCCCTTCGACGGTCGACACGAGGTGCGTCACGCCGGCGAGCTCGTGCTGCGCCATCAACTCGGGCCAGCGGACCGTTCCGGGCTCGCACACGATCGAGAGGTCGTTCCGCTCGAGGTCGACGATCATCACGTGCTCGGCGGCGTCCTTCGGGTCGTCGACGTCCTCACCGAGCGGGCGCGTGCCCTTGATCGGCTTCGTCCAGACGCGGTCGCCTCGTCGTGCGAGGAAGAGCTCCGGGGTCGCGGAGACGACCGCCCAGCCGTCGCCGGCCAGCGTCTGCGTGTGCAGCGGCCCGAGCGCCGCCGCCAGCGCGTGCGGGTCGCCCGCGAACGGCGCGGAGAGATGCTGAACGAGGTTCACCTGGTAGACGTCGCCGCGCTCGATCGCCGCACGCACCTCCTCGACGGCGGCGGCGTACTCGTCGTCGCTCCACGTTCGCTGCCACTCGCCGATCCGAAAAGAGGTGTCCGTCACCTTCGGGATGTCTGACACCTCCTGCGCGGCGACCAGCGGCAGGGCGCACGGCTCGTCCGCCGCCGGCGTGTTCGCGCCGTACGCGATGAACACGTCGCAATCGCGGCCGGAGACGAAGGCCTCCAGCGCGCCGAGGTCAGGAAGCTCGACCACAGACGGACGTGGCGACGTGCTTCAGGAAGCGCAGGCCAAGGTCGAGGTCGGCGACCGGCACCCGCTCGTCCGCCGAGTGGATCAGCCGCGCCGCGACCTCGGGCGACAGCGCGCGCGCCGGGAAGAACCCGTACGCGACGGTGCCGAACGCCTCGCGCATCCAGTGCGAGTCCGTGAACCCCGCGACGCACGTCGGCGCGACCGCGGCGCCCGGCTCCACTTCGGCGACGAACGTCGAAACGGCGTCCCAGAGCGGGCCGCCGATCTGCGACCGCGTCCCTCCCTGCGCCTCCACGTTCTCGAGCTCGTACGCGCCGTCGCCGAGCCACGCGCGCAGGCATGCCTCCGCGTCCGCCGGCGTCTGCCCCGGGAGCAGGCGGACGTCGATCGTGATCTCGCACACCGCCGGGATCACGTTGCGCTTGTCCGACGCCCGCGCCTTCGTCGGGGCGACGGTCATGCCGAGGAGCGGCTCGACGACCTCCGCCGCGAGCGGCGACACGGCGCGCGCCGCCTCGAGCGCGGTCCCGGCCGGCGGCACCTCGCCGACCACCGTCGCGAGGAACGCCTCGACCTCCGGGATCAGCTGCGGCCGGACGGCGAACTCGCCGAGCCGCGCGACGAGCGGCGCCGCCTTCACGAGGGCGTTGTCGGCGATCGCCGGCATCGAGCCGTGCCCGCTCCGCCCGAGCACGCGCAGCAGGAACGGCGCGCTCATCTTCTCGGCGGTCGAGCACAGGTAGAAGACGCGTCCGCCGAGCTCGACGCGGTCGCCCGCGCCCTCGTTCACCGAGAAGTCTGCGCGAACGGCGTCCGGGTGCGCCTCCACGAGCCATTGCAGCCCGTAGCCGTCGCCGACCTCCTCGTCGGCCGCCGCCACGAAGATCAGGTCGCCGGCGCCTCGCCAGCCCTCGCGCGCAAGCTGCGCCATCGCGACCGCCGACGCGGCGACCTCGCCCTTCATGTCGAGCGCGCCGCGCCCCCAGACCTCGTCGTCCACGAGCTCGCCGCCGAACGGGTCGCGCTGCCACTCCGCCGGGTCCGCGAGCACGACGTCGGTGTGCGAGAGGAGCGCGAGCGACGGCCCGTCGCCCGTGCCGCGGATCCGCGCGACGAGATTCGCACGCTCGGGCACCTTCGCGTACAGCTCGCACTCGACGCCGGAGCGCGCGAGGTAGTCGCGGAGCACGTGCGCCGCAGCGGTCTCGTTCCCCGGCGGGTTCGTCGTGTCGATGCGAATGAGCTGCTGCAGCAGCTCGGTGACTTCTGTCACCGGCGCGTCCCGAGGACGAGCAGGTACCGGCGCGGCGCGCGGATCCCGCCCTCGGGCGTGCGATAGCTCTCGTACAGGTCGACGAACGCCCGGTGGAACTCCTCCACCTGGTCGGGCTCGAGCCGTTGCACGAGCGCGATCACCGGCGGCGCCGACTCCGAGAACAGCCGCCAGATGTCCTCGGCGCTGTCCGCCTCGAGCCAGAGCGTCCCGTCCTCGAACTCGAGGTCGAAGTCGTCGCCCAGCATGTCCTCGACGTGGTCCTCGCGGCCCCACTCGTACGCCTCGCGGCCCTCGATCGGGTCCTCGGTGAAGCGGCGGTAGAGCTCGCCGAGCTTGCGGTTCGGCTTCCACGCGGTGAAGCCGAGGCGTGCGCCGCTGCACGCGACACGGCCGAGCTCGGACGCGACGTTCGCGTGGTCGGGCGCGAAGATCAGCCCGAAGTTCGAGACGAGGACGTCGTAGCAGGCGTCCTCGTACGGCAGATACTCGACGTCGCCGAGATCGAAAGCGATCTGCGCGTTCGCCTGCTCCGCACGCGCGCGCGCCTTCGCGAGCATCGGCTCTGCGCTGTCGATCGCCGTCACGAGCGCGCCGCGCGCGGCGGCGCGGAACGCGACCTCGCCCGTCCCGGTCGCGAGGTCGAGCACCCGGTCGCCCGGCGCGATGCGCAGCAGGTTGACGAGCTGGTCCTGCACCGGGCCGAAGCGCGCCGCAAGCCGCTCGTACGTGCCGGCGCTCCAGAGCTCAGACACGTTCCCAAGCATACTTTCGGCGAATGGGTGACCTTTTCTCCGAGGCCGCGGGCCGGCGGCTCGACGCGTCGGCGCCGCTCGCGCAGCGGCTGCGGCCGACCTCGCTCGACGAGTTCGTCGGACAGGAGAACGTGGTCGGGCACGGTCGGGCGCTCCGGCTCGCGATCGAGCAGGACCGGGTGCCGTCGATGATCCTCTACGGCCCGCCGGGGTCGGGGAAGACGACGCTCGCGCGGATCGTCGCGCAGACGACCGGCGCCGAGTTCGAGGAGCTGTCGGCGGTGCAGGCGACGGTGTCGAACGTGCGCGAGGTGCTCGCACGCGCGCGCGAACGGCTCGGCACGACGGGGACCCGGACGATCCTCTTCCTCGACGAGATCCACCGTTTCAACAAGGCGCAGCAGGATGCGCTCCTCCCCGGCGTCGAGGACGGCCTCGTGACGCTGATCGGCGCGACGACCGAGAACCCGTACTTCGAGGTGAACTCGGCGCTGCTCTCACGCGCGCAGATCTACGAGCTCGAGCCGCACTCCGTCGAGACGCTCCGGGGCGTCGTGCGCCGCGGCGCGGAGGCGCTCGACTCCGCGGTTTCGCCGGAGGTCGAGGAGCAGATCGCGACCCGCGCCGGCGGCGACGCCCGTAACGCGCTGAACATCCTCGAGCTGTCGGTGGAGACCGCCCGGGCCGAGGGCTCCGAGCTCGCCGAACGGCACGTCGACGACGCCGCGCGCAAGCGTCCGCTCGCCTACGACAAGGGCGGCGACCGGCACTACGACTTCATCTCGGCCTGGATCAAGTCGACGCGCGCGGGCGACGTGCAGGCGTCGATCTACTACCTCGCCGCGATGATCGAAGGCGGCGAGGACGCCCGCTTCATCGCGCGGCGCATGATCGTCCTCGCCTCGGAGGACGTCGGCAACGCCGACCCGCAGGCGCTCCTCGTCGCAGTCGCGGCGGCGCAGGCCGTCGAGCACGTCGGCCTGCCGGAGGCGCGGCTGAACCTCGCACAGGCGGCGATCTACCTCGCGCGCGCGCCGAAGTCGAACGCCTCGTACGTCGCGCTCGGGAAGGCGACCGAAGCGGTTCGCGAGCGCGGGCATCTCCTCCCGCCGGCGGCGCTCCGGTCGGCCGCCTATCCCGGCGCGCGGAAGCTCGGCCGCGGCCAGGGCTACCTCTACCCGCATGCGGACGAGGCCGGGTTCGCGGTCGACTGCCTCCCCGACGCGCTCGCCGGCACCGTCTTCTACGAGCCGTCCGGGATCGGCGACGAGGTCGAGGTGGAACGGAGCGCTACAGCGCTGCCGCGACGGCAGCCTGGAACTGCTCCGGAGTGATCGGCTTCCCGAGGATCTGAAGGTTCGACTGGCGGCCGAACGCCCGCATCTTCGCGCGCAGCGGGTCGCCGGTGACGACGATCACCGGCACGTCCGGCGCGAGGTGCTCCGCAACCGCGAAGCCGTCCATGCCGGGCAGGCCGACGTCCAGCACTGCGAGCATCGCGCGCTGGTCGCCGAGCGCCCGCAGCGCCTCCTCGCCCGACGCGGCTGCGATCACGCGGTAGCCGTGCTCCTCCAGGATGGTCGCAAGGTATGCGCGAAGCCCTGCATCGTCCTCGACGACGAGGACCGGCTGCGCGAGCTGGTCGTACGCCATGGTGCGACGCTACCCCCGCCGCTACGGCCCCGCCAGGCTCGGGGACCTATTCATACCTAAAGAATTCTTTGCCCGAGCGCGCTCGCGACGAGGTCGACCGCGAGCCTCCCCGTGTCGTTCTGGCGGTCGAGGATCGGGTTCACCTCGACGACGTCGAGCGAGTCGACGACCCCCGCATCGGCGAGGAGCTCGCAGGCGAGGTGCGCCTCGCGGTAGGAGAGGCCGCCCGGGACGGGCGTGCCGACGCCGGGCGCGAACATCGGGTCGACGGCGTCGAGATCGAGGCTCACGTGCAGGAACGATGCACCGGCGACGAACTCGAGCGCCTCGCCGAGCACGGCCTCCATGCCACGGCGGTCGATCTCCGTCATCGTGAACACCCGCACGTCGAGCTGCGCGATGAGCTCGCGCTCACCCGGGTCGAGCGAGCGGATGCCGACGAGCGCCGCTCTCGAGACCGACGGCGTCGGGTACGAGTCGGAGCCGAAGTCGGGGCCGGCGGCGCCGAACGCCGCCGCGAGCGGCATGCCGTGGACGTTGCCGGTCGGGGACGTGCTCGGGCGGTTGAGGTCTCCGTGCGCGTCGAGCCAGAGCGCGGCGCCCGGGCCGGTCCGGCGCGCCATGCCCCCGAGGGATCCCATCGCGACCGAGTGGTCGCCGCCGAGCACGAGCGGCAGGCACCCGGCGCCGACCGCCTCGTCGACGAGGTCGGCCACGCGGCCGCACACCTGCTTGATCGGGCCGAGGTAACGGTGGCTCTCCTCGCCCTCGTCCGTCGCCTCCGGCACCGGCGCGCGGACGTCGCCGAGGTCGGTGACGTCGCGGCCGAGCGCCCGGATGCGCGCCTCGAGCTCCGCGTACCGGATCGCCGACGGCCCCATGTCGACGCCGCGCCTGCCCGCGCCGAGGTCGAGCCCGGCCCCGATCACCGCGACCGGCTGCGGAGTTTCCTTCGCGTTCACGCCGGAAAACTCTACGTACCCTCCGATGGCCGCCGGTCCGATCAAGGTTCTGCTCGCCGACGACGACGTCCTCTTCCTCGAGTCGATCCAGGCGCTGATCGATCGTCAGCCCGAGCTGTCGGTCGTCGCGACGGCGAAGAACGGGCTGGAGGCGCTCGAGCTGACCGACGCGCTCCATCCCGACGCGGTCGTCGTCGACCTGCACATGCCGCTCCTCGACGGCGTCAGCGTGCTCGCGCGGCTGCGCCACGACCACCCGCACCTGTGCCTGATCGTGCTGACCGGCGACCCTGACCCCGCGCTCCATCGGGCGGCGACCGACGCGGGCGCAGACGGCGTCCTCGAGAAGCACGAGATGGCGCGCGCGCTCGTCGACCGGCTCGTCGCGCGTTCGGGGAATGGCGAGGGCCGGACTTGAACCGGCGACACCACGGTTTTCAGCCGTGTGCTCTACCAACTGAGCTACCTCGCCGCGCGCGGGCAGTGTAGCCCGACAGAAACCGGCGTCGGCTCGACGAGTCGACAGACACAAAAAGAGAGGTCCGGACCGGTGATACCGCGTCGCGAACCTCCCTGTCCCCGGAGCTTACGCCTTCCGGCCGAGGACCGCCATGCCGATCTCGCGTGTCTCGAAGCCGCGCCGGCCGAGCTCCGCGCGGAGGCGCGACGACGGCACGTAGATCGGCGTCTGGTCGCCCATGGAGTAGGCGATCGCCACGTGCCCGCCGGGCGCGGTGACGCGCGCGAGCTCGTCGAAGAACGGGATCATGTTGTTGAGCGTCACCAGGTCGAACGCGCCGTCGTCGTACGGCAGCTCCTCCGAGTCGGCGACGTCGTAGTGGACCCGGCCGCCGAGCTTCCGCGCCTCCTCGATCATCCGCGGCGCCAGGTCGACGCCGACGATCTCCGCGTCGGGCCACCGCTCGGAGAGCGCGCGCGCAGCCCGACCGGTGCCGGTGCCGACGTCGAGCACGCGCGCCGGCGCCGCCGGGAGCGCGTCCAGTGCGTCGAGGAGCGCACGCAGCCCCTCGTGCGAGACGCGCGACTCCCAGGTCGGGGCGATCCCGTCGAAGTCGCGAGCGACGTAGCGCCGTAGGAGCCTCCACGCAGGCGGCACGTGGACGACGACGTTCGTGACGAGCCGGATGATGCGCTGGCGGTTCGTCATGCGACCGCGACCCGCAGCTCGTCGCCGGGCTTCGAGCCGGTCAGGCCGGCGGCGTCGCCGTTCGTGATCGCGAGCGTCATCAGCCCGTACGAGTCCTCGTAGAAGAGCAGCTCGCCGGGCGGCGCGTCGGCGAAGGTCTCGGCGACGGTCGCGTAGTAGCGGTCGAGCGTCAGCCGGATCTCGACGCGCGCCCCCGGGGAGACGCCGAGCGCCTCGACGTGCGGGCGGCGCGCGTTCGTGGAGACGTTCCCGAAGCGGTCGACGACGAGCACCGTCGCCGAGATCTGCGACCGCCCCACCTCGGGCTCCGGCAGCTCGATTCGCACGAGGTCGGCGGGGTCGACGGCGGGGCCGAGCTCTGCGATGTCGACACCGGCCGCGAGATGCGCGGCCGCAGGCGAGAAGACGTCGCGTGCGTGGAACGTGTGCGACACGCTTCCGAGGCGGTACTTCGTGCTCGCGAGCTCGTGCGCGCCCGTGATGCCGAGGTCGTCGGCAGCGAGCATCAGCAGCCCGTTGTCGGGGCCGACGAACGTCCGCCCGTCCGCGGTGGCGACTGCGACGGCCCGCCGCGCGCTGCCGACGCCGGGGTCGACGACCGCGAGGTGGATGCCCACGGGGAGGTACGGCGTCGTGTTCTGCAGCACGAGCGCTCCCTGCAGCACGGCCTGCGGCGGGATCCCGTGCGTCACGTCGATCACGCGCGCATCGGGCGCGATGCGCGCGATCACGCCGTGGCAGGTGCCGACGAAGTCGTCCTGCAGCCCGAAGTCCGTGAGGAAGGTGATGACGGTCATCGCGCCTGCGAGTCCATCACATCGCGCACGGCCGCGACGAGGCCGTCGAGGTCGTGCGTCGCCGCCTCGCGTGCGACGTCGAGACCGACGCTCCGCGCGACGCGTGACGTCTCGGGCCCGATCGTCACCGCAGGAGCGCCTCCGCCCGCGTCCGCGTAGGCATGCGCGGCCGACGGCGAGGCCAGGACGACGACGTCGCTTGCAGGTAGCGCCGGGCGGAGCCGGCGCGTGCGGTAGAGCGGCACGAAGTCGGCGCCGAGCTCCTCGATCGGCCGCTGCCGCGCGCCCGCCGCCGCGGCGAAGAGAACGCGGCCGGCCGGCCGCGGGAACTCGCGGAGAAGACCGTCCTGCGACGACTCGCGCGGCACGAACGCGGGCTCGAGCCCGTGAAGACGGAGCGCCTCGGCGGTCCCCGGTCCCACCGCGGCGATGCGCGGCAGGTTCCGGCCGCGGCGCGCGAGCTCGTCGGCGCCGTTCGGGCTCGTCACGATCACCCAGTCGTAGCCGGCGGCGTCGATCTCCTCGTCGGAGGTGCGCTCGATCTCGATCAGCGGGCACTCGACGACCTGCGCCCCCGCGCCCTCGAGCGCGGCGACGAGCGGCCGGGCCTGGTCTCGCGGACGCGTCACGATCACCTTCATCGCTGCAGCGCGACGAGCTCGTGCGCGAGCGCGACCGGGTCGTCGCCGAAGCGCCGCTCCACCCACGCGCCGTCCTCGTCGGCGATCAGCGCGTGGAGCATGCTCCCGTCGTGGTGGGCCGCGACCGGAGCGAGGCAGCCGGCGCCGATCTCCGCGACGCACCGTCGCTCCGGCTCGACGCGGCGGCGCGTCTCTGCGTCGTCGGCGTGCGCGACGAGCTCCTCCTCGCCCGCACGCACCTGCAGCGCGAGCGCTCCCTGCGCGGCCTCGGGCAACATCACGTCGGGCTCGAGCCGCGCCCCGATCTCGGCGGCGAGACCGAGGCGATCGAGCCCGCACGCCGCGAGCACGATCGCGTCGAGCCCCCGCTCGCGCATCTTCCGCAGGCGCGTGTCCACGTTTCCGCGCAACGGCTCGACGGAGAGCGTCGGCTCGAGTGCGAGCAGCTGCGCGCGCCGACGCGCGGACGCCGTCCCGATCCGCATGCCCGGCCGGATCTGCGACGCACCGACGAGTGCGTCACGCGGATCGTCGCGCGCGAGGTAGGCGCCGACGGCGAGTCCTTCGGTGTCCGTCGAGGTCATGTCCTTCGCCGAGTGCACCGCCACGTCGATGCGGCCGGCGAGGAGCGCCTCCTCGATCTCCTTGACGAATACGCCGCGGTCGCCGATCTGGCCGAACGGCCGCTTGCGGTCGCGGTCGCCGGCGGTCGTGATCGGGACGAACGCGACGTCGACGCCCGGCCGCCGCAGCGCCGCCGCGGCCTGCTCCGCCTGCGTGAGCGCGAGCCTAGAGCCGCGAGACCCGACGCGGACGAGCACACACCCTCCCTCCGCGCTTGCTGCGCCCGCACGCGGGAAAGCCGAGCTTCACCCGCAGGAACGCCGACGGCGCGACGACCGGAAGCGGCCGGGTCGGCATCCGCTCAGGCTGGTCGCTCATCCTCGAGCCCGAAGAGGTGGCGGACGGCGTCGGCGTACAACGCGCCGTCGGAGCTGACGGCCGCCTCCTTCATGCGCACGGTCGGCAGGTGCAGCAGCTTGTTCAGGATCTGCGCGGTGACCGACTCGAGCGTCCGGCGCTCGTCGTCGGAGACGCGGAGCTTCGCGAGCTCGGCGTTGCGAATCTCCTCGGCGCGCGCGCGCAGCGACGCGATCGCGGGAACGACGTCGAGCGACGCGCGCCACGAGCGGAAGCGCTCCGCCTCCTCCGCGACGAGCTGTTCCGCGCGCTCGGCCTCGGCGCGACGGCCGTTCAGCGTCTCGGCGACGACGGCCTCGAGGTCGTCGATGTCGTAGAGGAAGCAGCCGCCGAGACCGCCGATCGCCGTGTCGAGATCGCGCGGCACCGCGATGTCGATGAAGAAGAGCGGGTTCCGCCGCTTCGCGGGCACGTCGTCGGCGCGCACCACCGTCGCGGGCGACGCTGTCGACGACACGACGACGTCCACGTCCCCGAGATGGTCCCGCAGCTCGTCGAGCGCGATCGGCGTCGAGTCGAACCGATGTGCGAGCTCGCGCGCATGGTCGACGCTCCGGTTCGCGACGGCCGCGATCACGGCGCCGCGCGAGGCGAGGTTCGCGGCGGCGAGCTCGCCGATCCGCCCCGCCCCGACGAGGAGGACGCGGCGGCCCTTCAGGTCGCCGAAGACCTGCGCTGCGAGCGCCGCCGCGGCCGACGACACGGACGCCGGGCTCTCGCCGATCGCGGTCTCCGTCCGCACGCGCTTGCCGACGCCGAGCGCCTGGCGGAAGACGCGGTCGAGGACCGGCCCGGGCGAGACGGCCTCGTACGCGTCGCGCACCTGGCCGAGGATCTCGCCCTCGCCGGGAACGAGGGAGTCGAGGCCGGCGGCGACGCGGAAGAGGTGCAGCGCGGCCGCGTCCTCGTGGAGGCGATAGAGGACGCCGTCGAGCGGCTCGCCCGCGAGCTCCTCCAGCGTGGCGACGGCGCGCTCCTCGTCGCCGGCCGCGAGGTAGAGCTCGGTGCGGTTGCACGTGGAGAGGCAGACGGCGTCGCCGAGCGACCGCGCGAGATCGGCCGCGACGGCCAGGTCGAGCGTCACGCGCTCGCGAAGCTCGACGGGTGCGACGTGGTGTGACAGGCCGACGAGGACGAGCGTCATGTGAAGTGACCCGCGGAGAGGACGAGGCGCGCGACGACCACGAGCGCGAAGCCGCCGAGCGCGAGAAACGCGGCGCGCCGCCCGGTCGGCCGCAGCGCGACGAAGCCGCCGTAGACGAGCCACGTCAGCACGGTGACGAGCTCGAGCGCGTCGACGCCGTGCCGCTCCTCGCGCAGGCGCACGATCCCGGCGCCGAGCCCGAGCGTCAGGAGCGGCAGCGAGACGGCGATCGTCCGCCACGTGAGCCGCTCGAGCGACGCGAGCGGCGGCAGCCGGAGGCGCAGGATGTCGGCGGCCCGGCGCTTCAGCCGGCGCTCCTGCCAGAGGAAGAGACCGGCGAGCGCGGCCGCGAGCGTGAAGCCCGCGAACGCGGCAAGCACGAACCCGACGTGGAGGACGAGGAACAGGTTCCCGTAGTCGGTCCGGGCGCCGCCGCGCGTCCCGCCGCCGACGCGCGCGACGACGAACAGCGCGGCGGCGAGCGGCATCACGGTGAGGCCGAGCAGGCGGAAGCGCGGCCGGCAGCCCCAGATCAGGTAGGCGCCGACGACGAGCCACACGAAGAGGTTCAGCGAGCCGGCCCAGCTCGACCACGGGAAGCCGTCGGCGCGCGCGGCCTGCACCGAGAGGAGCGCCGTCTGCGCGATCCACCCGAGGCGGACGCCCCACGTCGCGGCGCGCGTGGTGCGCGCCGAGGCGTACGCGAACGCCGCCTCGCCGTAGCCGAGGAGCGCGGGCCAGAACAGCGCCTCAACCACGGGCGCGCGCCCTCTCGACGAGGTCGGCGAGCTGGCGCTGCAGGCGCTGGAGCTTCGACGCGATGATCCCGACCCACGCGAGCACGGCGACGAACACGACGAGGTACGCCGCCGCGACGTACTCCCACTGGGAGGGAGGCTTCACGTGAGCAGCTCCCGCAGCTCGCGCACGTGCGCGTCGAGCCGTTTGCCGGCGAGCTCGACGTTGTAGAGCGTCGCGAACAGGAGCAGCATCGCGACCATGCACACGCAGAACGTAAAGAACTGCGAGTGCGTCATCTGGGGCCCGTGCGAGTTGAACACGACCGGATGGATGAACCGCTGCGACAGCCGGATCGCGAGGAACGACACCGGGATCAGGACGACGCCGAACAGCGCGTAGACGGCGCTCAGGCTCGCGCGCTGCGTCCCCGCCTCGACGGAGAACCGCAACATGAAGTAGGCGGAGTAGAAGAGGAACAGCACGAGGAAGAGGACGAGCTGGTTCTCGCTCCACGTCCACCACACGCCCCACGACGCCTTCGCCCAGATCGAGCCGGTGATCAACGTCAGAGCTCCGAAGATCACGCCCTGGTGGATCGCGACGTAGCTCTCGAGGTCGGCGCGCTCGTCGCGCGTGCGCAGGTAGCGGAGCGCCTTCCACGCGCCCCAGCCGAAGCACGCGTACGACGTGATCGCGATCGGCACGTGGAAGTAGAAGATGCGTTGCGAGAAACCCTGGTCGGCGTCGGTCGGCGCGTAGAAGAAGATCAGCGCGATCGCAGCCCCGAACAGCACCGTGGTGGTCGCCGCGAGCTTCACGGGCGCATGGTAGTTGGGCCGTTCAGGCCTCGGCCACGACGTACTCGAAGGCAGCCCAGCTGAGGAGCACGAAGATCGCGTCGTAGAGCACGAGGAACCAGAGGAAGCCGCCGACCCCGCCGACGATCACGGGGATCGCCATCGGCAGGAAGAGGAGCGGCAGCAGGAGCTCGCGGGCGCGTCCGGCCACTGCCATCGCGCCGAAGAGCGTGCCGACGGCGGCGATCCCGACATCGGCGAGCGCCACGGCCGCGACCGTCCGGCCGCCGAGCCCGTGGAAGAACGCGGCGAACGCCGGCAGCGCGACGACCTCCGCGGCGACGAGGAACGCGAGCACCGAGATCGCCTTGCCGAGCCAGATGGCGCTTCTGTCGCACGGCGCGAGCACGAGCGCGTCGAACATGCCCTGCTCGCGCTCGGCGACGAACGCGCGCGTGAGGCCGAGCAGCGCGGTGAAGACGAGCGCCGACCACAGGAGGCCGCGCGCGGCGACGTCGCTCGTCCCACGCGGCAGCGCGAAATGGAAGATCGTCAGCGCCGCGATCACGAACAGGAGCATCGCCGGCAACGTCTCCTTCGCACGCAGCTCGAGGAGGAGGTCCTTCCGCGCCAGCGCGACGGTGTCCCGCAGATACCTCATGCGAACGCCAGCCTCACCGTCGCGCGCAGGTCGAACCGGACCGGGTCGTGCGTCGCGACGACGACCGTGCGCGGCTCGTCGAGGACGGAGTCGAGCAGGCGGAGCCCCTGCTCGTCGAGCGCGTTCGACGGCTCGTCGAGCACGAGCAGCGACGGCTCGTGCAGGAGCACGCGGCACAGGCCGAGCCGCTGCTGCATCCCGCGCGAGAACGTCGACACGCGCTCGTTTCGCACCTCCCACAGCCCGAACCGCTCGAGCAGCATCCCGACGCGCTCGCGTTCCACGCCGTACAGGCGCGCGAAGAGCGACAGGTTCTCGAGAGGCGTCAGCTCGCGGTAGACGAGCGGCTCGTGGCCGAGGTAGCCGATCGCCTCGCGCGGCGGCAGCTCGACGGCGCCGGCCGTCGGCGCGGCGAGCCGCGCAAGGATGCGGAGGAGGGTCGTCTTCCCCGAGCCGTTCGGCCCGGTGACGAGCAGAAAGCCGCCGTCGCCCACCTCGACGTCCACCCCCTGGAAGACGCGGCGGTCGCCGAAGCGCTTCGCGAGCCCGCGCGCCGCGACGTGCGTCATCCCCGGTAGACCTCGGCGGCGGCGCGGTGGAAGCCGTCGGGCCGGCCCGCTGCCGCGAACGTGTCGGCGATCTCCTCCATCTCGCCGATCCACCGCCAGCCCTTCGCGCGCGCCGACGCCGTTGCGCGCGGCAGCCGCTCGGCGAGCTCGGGCGCCGCGTCGCGCCACGCCGGCTCGACGCCGTAGTGCTCCGCGACGCCGTGGATCGCCAGCAGCATCGCCGCCGTCCCCTTCGTCCAGGCCGCGTAGACCATCTTGAGCGCGGAGGCGTTGGCGACGATCCGCGTCTCCAGCGTGAACAGGCGCGCGACCGCCTCCGCCTCGTCGCCGGAGAGGTAGAGCGTCGGGTCGTCGGGGCCGCCGACGATCCCGCCGTCGACGTAGCGCCGATGGACCGCCGCGATCTCCGCGGCGTGCGCGGGCGAGATCGCATTCGCGTCGACGTAGACACCGCCGAAGCCCGCGCACGTGTGCGCGACCTCGAGCGCCGCGTGCGGCGGGCATACCGACAGGACGACGTCGGCCTGCTCGAGCATCGCGTCGAGCGTGACGACGTCGCGAAACCCGCGCGCTCGCTCGCGCGTCGCGTCGCTTCGCCCGGCGGAGGCCCAGATCACCTCGCCGTCGATCCGTGCGCCCACCGCCGCTCCCATCTCGCCGGGATGGACGAGGCCGACGATCACAGGACGTCGGCGAGCACGAACACGAAGAACGCGACGGAGATGACGCCGTTCATCGTGAAGAACGCCGCGTCGAGCCGGCGCAGGTCGCCGGGACGCACGAGCAGGTGCTCGTAGAGGAGGAGCGACGCGACCACGACCACACCGAGCCAGTAGAGGACGCCCACGTGCAGGCCGGTCCCGGCGGCGACGAGCAGGACGAGCGTCAGCAGGTGCAGCGCGCGCGCCCCCGCGAAGGCGCCGCGCTCGCCGAAGCGCGTCGCCCACGAGTACAGCCCCTGCTTCCGGTCGACCTCGACGTCGAACAGCGCGTAGAACAGGTCGAACCCGGCGACCCACGCCGCGACGGCGGCGCCGAGCGCCCACGCCTGCCATGGGAGATCGCCCTTGATCGCCGCCCAGGCGCCGACCGGGGCGAGCCCGTCGACGGCGCCGAGCCAGAGGTGGCACAGCCACGTGAACCGCTTGAGGTACGGATAGACGACGAACGCGAGCACCGGGATCGGCGACAGCCACCGGACGAGCGGGTCGAGCTCGAACACCGAGACGAGGTAGAGCGCGAGCGACGCGAGGCAGAACGCGACGACGGCCGCTTCGGTGAGCGCTCCCGCCGGCAGCTCGCGCGTGGCCGTTCGCGGGTTCGCCGCGTCGATGTGCCGGTCGATCAGGCGGTTGAGTGCCATCGCGAGCGAGCGGGCGCCCACCATCGCGAGCGTGATCCAGAGCAGGTCGTGCGCCGAGGGGACGCCGTCGACCGCCAGGAACGCGCCGACGTACGCGAAGGGCAGCGCGAAGATCGTGTGCTCGAACTTGACGAGCCGGTAGTACAGCCGCGCGAGGCGCATGTCAGTGGGAAGTCTGCCGGTGCGCGGTCGGCTCGTCGGCGAGAAGCGCCACGGCGTGCCCGAGCGCCGGCCGCAGCACGGCGTAGCCGTCACGGCAGCCGCCCGTCGACCCGGGCAGGTTGACGACGAGCGTGCGCCCGACCACACCGGCCGTGCCACGCGAGAGCAGGCCGTGCGGCGTCTTCTCGATCGAGTCGGCACGGAGCGCCTCGGCGATCCCGGGCGCCTCGCGCTGCAGGACGGTCCGCGTCGCCTCGGGCGTCACGTCGCGCGGCGCGAGGCCGGTGCCGCCCGTCGTCAGGACGAGCTGGGCATCGCCCGCGAGCTCTTCGATCGCCGCGGCGATCTGGTCGGCCTCGTCGGCCACCACGCGTCGCACCACCTCGTGGCCGTCGGCGCGCAGGAGCTCCTCGAGCGCGTCGCCGCTCGCGTCGTCGGCCTCGCCGCGCGAGACGCGGTCGGACACGGTGAGCACGGCGGCATTCACTCCTTGACCTTCTCCACGAGCTCGACGGTGAAGGACATCTGCTTGTCGACGGCCTTCACCATGTCGTAGACCGTGAGCGCCGCGACCGACGCGGCCGTGAGGGCCTCCATCTCGACGCCCGTCTGCGCCGTCGTCTCCGCGGACGCCGTGATCTCGACGCCGTCCTCGACGATGCGGAGCTCGACACCCGCATGCGTGAGGGGGAGCGGATGGCAGAGCGGGATCAGCTCGGACGTGCGCTTCGCGCCCATGATCCCTGCGAGCTGCGCCGTCGTCAGCGCGTCCCCCTTCGGCAGGTCGCCGAGCTGCGCGACCGTCGCGGGCGCCATGCGGACGTATGCGCGCGCAACGGCGCGACGGCGCTGCTGCGGCTTCGCGCCGACGTCCACCATCCGCACCGCGCCCGACTCGTCGACGTGGGAGAGCTCGGTCACAAGTAGCGCCTGACCATCGCGGCGAGGTTGCGGCGCTCGTGCCACGCCGTGCGCAGCTTGTGCCGGCCGTAGATCAGCTGCAGCCCTGCGCGGAACGCGTCGGCGGTGCGGTCGTCGTACGGGTACCACCACACGGTCTTCATGCGACCGGAGTCGCTGTCGACGAACTTCGGCGCGGTCAGGTCGTAGAGGCCGTGCTTCGAGTGCGTGCGGCCGAAGCCGCTCTCGCCACGGCCGCCCCAGGTCGCCTGCGCCGCAGCGTACGAGTACGCGTGGTCGTTGTGCCACACCGTGCCCGCGCGCAGACGGCGTGCGACACGCGCCGCGCGGGCAGCATCGCGCGTCCACACCGACGCGCCGAGGCCGTACGCCGTGTCGTTCGCGCGACGCACCGCGTCGTGCTCGTCCGCGACCGGCTCGACCGTGACGACCGGCCCGAACGTCTCTTCGTGCTGGATGCGCGCGTCGGCGGGGACGTCGGCGAGCACCGTCGGCTCGAAGAACCACCCGGTGCGCTCCGGTGCACGGCCGCCGCCGAGGAGGCGCGCACCGCGCACGACGGCGTCGTCGACGAGCTCGGCGACCTTCGCGCGCTGCTCCGCGGAGATGAGCGGTCCGATCTCCGCTTCGTGCGCGCGGCGCGCGAGCTCCTCGGCGAACGGCTCGTAGAGCGCGCGGTCGACGTAGATCCGCTCGACACCCGAGCACACCTGGCCGCAGTTGAGAAACGACGCCCACAGCGCACCGTCGACCGCTCGTGCCAGGTCGGCGTCGTCGAGCACGAGCATCGGGTCCTTGCCGCCGAGCTCGAGCGTCACCGGCACGAGACGAGATCCCGCCTCGGCGGCCACGACGCGGCCGACCTCGGCCGACCCGGTGAAGACGACCTTCCCGAGCCCGTGCGCGCGGACGACGGCCTCGCCGACCGTCCCGTCTCCCTGCGCGACGCGCACGAGGCCCGCGGGTGCGCCGGCAGCGCGGAAGAGCTCTTCGACGAGTGCTCCCGAGAGCGGCGTCAGCTCCGAGGGCTTGAGGACGACGGCGTTGCCCGCGGCGACCGCGAACGCCGTCTGCGTGAACGGGATCGCGAAGGGGAAGTTCCACGGCGCGATCACACCGACGACGCCGAGCGGCTCGTACTCGATTCGCGCGCGCTTGTGCAGCAGGTGCAGCTGCCGGTAGCGGACGCGCTCGGGGCGCAGGAGCCGCGTCGCGTTGCGCGCGAGCCACACCGCCGTGTCGAGCGCCGGATACAGCTCCGTCGTGAACGCCTCCGTGCGCGGCTTCGCCGTCTCCGAGACGACGGTGTCCGCGATCTCGTCGACCCGTGCGAGCGTCACCTCGGCGAGCCGCACGAGCAGCTCGCGCCGGTCGTCGAGGGAGGCCTCGGCCCATCGCTCCTGCGCGATCCGCGCCTCCGCGACGAGCTCCTGGACGTGCGCGGGCTCGGTCGCCGGCACCGTGGCGACGAGCTCGAGCGTCGCGGGATTGACAACACGCAGCGCTCCCTGGGCGGCGACCGCCATACCCGGAGGTTAGTTGTCCGGCCCCCTCGTAGGGCGACTACAGATCCGCAAGGAGGCCGTCGAGCCAGGCGTGGACGTCACGCCTGCGCACCTGCTCGCGGAGCGCCTCGATCCGGCGGCGCCGCTCAGGCTCGTCCATCGACAGCGCCGTGTGCAGAGCCCGTGCCTGGCCCCACACGTCGTGCGGGCTGACGGTCAGGCACCACTCGCCGAGCTCCTCGTGCGCGCCCGCATTCTCGGAGAGGACGACGACGCCGTCGCGCGTGTTGACGAGCGGGGCCTCCTTCGCGACGAGGTTCATGCCGTCGTAGACGGCGTTCACGAGGAGCACGTCGAACTGCTTGTACGCCGCGACCGACTGCGGGAAGTTGTCGGCGACGCGCAGCTCGATCGAGCCGCGGTAGCGGCCGTTCACGCGCTCGACCGTCTGCTCGATCGCGGCGAGGTACTCGACGTACTCGGGGATCGCCTGCCGTGACGGGTCGAGGAGCGCCATCATCCGCACGCGCCCGCGCCACTCGGGGTACGCGTCGAGGAGCTCGCCGAACGCCTCGAACCCGCGCACGATGTTCTTCGACGGATCGGTGCGGTCGACGCGGACGATCAGCTTCTCCGGGCGGCGGTCGACGATCCGCTCCTCCTCGCGCAGCACCGCCTCCGAGCGCGCGAGCTCCTCGAACTCGCGCGTGTCGATGGAGATCGCGTGATGCGTGACGCGCGTCTCGCCGCAGCCGCCGCTGATGTCGGCGCAGCTCGCCCGGAAGTTGCGTGCCCAGCGCGCGGTGTGGAAGGCGACGACGTCGTTCGCGAGCAGCCCGTCGTGGACGGCGCGCCGCATGTCGCGGGGCAGCACCGTCCAGTCGACGGGCCACGGGATGTGCACGAAGTGCGCGAGCTTCGCGTCGGGCCGCGCCTCGCGCACGAATCGCGGCGCAAGGTAGAGGTGGTAGTCCTGGAACAGCACGGCCGCGCTCGGATCGCGGTCGAGCTCGGCGACAACCCGGTCGGCGAAGGCGCGGTTCACGTCGACGTAGTCGTTCCACGCGTCGTAGAAGGCCCGGCCGAGGTCGGGACGGAGCGCGCGGCCCCAGAGCGCGTGATGGATGAACCACAGCACCGGGTTCGCGACGACGTTGTAGTAGCCGTGGTACGCGTCGGGGTCGACGACGACGAACGCGCTCTCGTTGTTGCCTTCCGCGGCAACGACCCGGTCCTCGTCCGTCATCGCCGCGGCGATCCATGTCACCTCGTGCCGCTCGAGCAGGCCCCGGAGCGCCGTCACGAGCCCGCCGCCGCCGCGCTTCGCGACGCGCTCGCCCTCGGTCCGGTCGTACGTGACGGGACCGCGGTTCGAGACGACGATCAGCTTCAAGCGCGCTACTGCAGGTTCTTGACGAAGCGGAGCCGCGAGCCGCCGGTCGGCGAGACGCCGATCTCGAACTCGTCGGCGAGCGCCTCGATGATCGCGATGCCGAGGCCGCCCTCCGACAGCTCGTCGGAGGCAAGAGCGGTGGACGGATCGGCCGGCGGCTCGAAGCCCTCACCCTGGTCGCACACCTCGACGACGAGGCGGTCGCGGTGCAGCTCGTAGACGATCTCGACGACGCCTTCGCCGTCGTCGTACGCGTGGCGCACCGAGTTCGTGCACGCCTCGGTCAGCGCGAGCTTGAGGTCGCCGAGCACCTCCGGCGCGAGCGGCTCGGAGCGCAGGCGCGCGATCCCCGTCAGGGCGAGACGGCCGAGCGTGATGTACTCCGGCTTCGCCGGAATCGTGAGCCGAATCGATTGTGTGCCGTTCGCCGCCGACATGCGGTGCCCATTCCCAGTGGATTCGGAAGACAAACCTCGGAGATTCTGCCGAAATCTCGGTGGTAGACGCTCCGCCCTTCGCGCCTACCCAAGATCGGGCGGTCCTAACCTGCGGGCGGCCGCTCGCCGAGCGTCACCGACACGGTGCGCCTGGCGCGGCCGCGGACGACGGTGAACCGCGCCGACTCGCCCGGGAGCAGCCTGCTTGCAACGATCCGCACGACATCTTCGGCGTTCTGAACGGGAATCCCGTCGATCGCCACGATCGCGTCGCCGCCGACCCGGACGCCGAGGCCCTCGTAGGCCTCGGTGCGCGTCCCTGCGCGCAGCCCGGCGCGCGCGGCGCCGCTGCCGGGGACGACGGAGTCGATCAGCGCGCCGCGATCTGCGGCGTAGCCGAAGTGCTTGGCGATCGACGGCGTCAGATCCTCGGTCTTGATCCCCACGTAGGCGTAGCGGACGGTGCCCGTCGCCTCGATCTGCTCGAGCGAGCGGCGCGCGGAGTCGATCGGGACCGCGAAGCCGACGCCCTCGAAGCCGGAGCCGCTGCCGCTCGACCGGATCTGGGCGTTGATGCCGATCACCCGTCCCTGCGCGTCGAACAGCGGCCCGCCGGAGTTGCCGTGGTTGATCGGCGCGTCGGTCTGGATCGCGTCCACGAGGTCGTAGCGCGTCGTCAGCGACGGGATCGACCGGCGGGTGGCGGAGACGACCCCGACGGACAGCGAGTCGGTGTTCCCGAACGGGCTGCCGATCGCGGCGACCGGCTCGCCGACGACGACGCGCGCGGAGCTCCCGAGCGGCACGGGGTCGAGCGCATGCTGCTTGGGGTCGACACGGACGACCGCCACGTCGTCGAACAGGTCGTACCCGACGATGCGACCGAGGACGCGGTCGCCGTCTGCGAACTGCACGTAGACCGTCCGCGCCGGCTCGGCGCGCGCCACCCCCGTCTCGCCCGCCGTCGTCACGACGTGGGCGTTCGTCAGGATCGTGCCGTCGTTCGAGACGACGAACCCGGAGCCCTGCCCCGCGCGCGCGTCGGGGAGGTTGGCAGCGTCGTAGTAGGAGATGATCGTGACGACGCCCGCGCTGCGGGTGCGGTAGATCTGTGCCGGCTGGAAGCCGTTGCCGAGGAGCGGCTTGGCGGCCACGACCGGGGCCGCCACGTCGCCCGAAGACACGGTCTGGCGGACGACGACGGTGCCGCTGCCGTGGAACGCTCCGGTCGCCTTGGCGATTCCGAGGGCGGCCAGCCCGCCGAGGACGGCGGCGACGAGCGCGAGGGCAGCAGTCGAGCTCGGGCGCACGGTCGCGCCACTATACGCGGCCCGGCCGCGGATCGGTTTTCCGCTCCACAACGGCGTTTGCGCCGTTTTCACGGTTTTCGACGGGCAGCGCGAGGGTGAACCACGTCCAGCCGTTCAGGGCGTCGAGCTCGATCCGGCCGCCCATCACCTCGGCGAGCTCGCGGGCGATCGCCAGGCCGAGGCCGCTGCCCGAGGCACGGCCGCCGTCGAGGCGGAAGAACCGCTCGAAGATCTGGCGGCGCGCCGCATCGGGTATCCCGGGGCCGTCGTCGGCCACCGTCAGCGTGGCCCGGCGCCCTTCGAGCCCCGCCGCGATCCGCACCGACGTCCCCGCGGGCGTGTGCACGAGCGCGTTCTCGACGAGGATCCGGCCGATCTGGGCGATCCGCTCGGGGTCGCCGAGCGCCTCGACCGGGCCGCCGTCCTCCGCATCGAGGAGGTGGGCCGTGGCGGCGGCGCGCGGTGCGAACTCGGAGGCGAGCTCGGTCGCGAGCGTGCTCAGGTCGACGGGCTCGGCAGCCACGGCCAGGCGGCCCGCGTCCAGACGGGACAGGTCGAGCAGCTCCGTCGCGAGCTTCGTCAGGCGCGCCACCTGCTCGCGCATCTGCGCGAGGAAGTCCTCCCGTGTCTCTTCGTCGAGCCCCGGCTCCTCGAGCAGCTCGAGAAAGCCTGCGAGCGAGAAGAGCGGTGTCCGCAGCTCGTGCGAGGCGTTCGCGATGAACTCGCCGCGGGCCCGGTCGAGCGACGCGATCCGGAGGCGCATCCGCTCGAAGGCGCGCGCGAGCTGGCCGACCTCGTCCTCGCTCGAGTCGACGACGGGCTCCTCGAAGTCGCCGGCGGCGATCCGCTCGGCGGCGGCCTCGAGCCGCCGCAGCCGGCGGGAGAACACGCGGGCGCCGGCGAAGCCGACGACGAGCGCGAAGACGACACCGAGGGCGCCCGCGAGCAGCAGGCGCCTGCGCACGACCGCGACCGTCTGGAGCTGAGCGTGGAGCGGCGCGATCAGGAGCAGCACCGACGACTCGACCGGCGAGGCCGCCTCGGCGAAGTGCTCGCCGTGACGGACGACGACGCCGCGGGCGAGGCCGCCGCGCTTGTAGGCGGCGATGGCGACGGGATCCTGCTCGAGCTCGCTCGAGGACTGGTCGAGGCTCGAGTCGGCGCCGGGCTCGAGCGGTCCGGAGTCCGAGAGCAGGTCGAGGACGACGACGCGCGCGTTGACGACGGGCGCGATCTCGGTCACGGAGAGCTGGCGCAGGTCGAACTCGGCCTTGAAGTGCGGCAGCGCGTAGTTCTCGAGCGCGGAGGACAGGCTGTTCAGCTCGGCGTCCTCCAGCGAGCGCTGATACGACGGGACGACGATCGTGTAGACGATCGCGAGCACGCCGACGACGACGATCAGCAGGGCGAACGCCAGCCTGCCGCCGACGCTCCGGAAAGGGCTCATCCCGCGCGGTCGCGGAAGCGGTAGCCGACGCCGCGCACGGTGAGGATGAACTCGGGCGTCCGCGGCTCCGCCTCGAGCTTCTCGCGCAGGTGGCGGACGTGGACGTCGATCGTCCGCGGGTCGCGGTAGTCGGCGCTCTTCCAGAGCGCCTCGAGCAGCATGCGCCGACTGAACACGCGGCCGGGGCTCGCCGCCATCGTGCGCAGCAGCTCGAACTCGACGTACGTCAGCTGCACCGGCGCGCCGCGCGCCTCGACCGTCCGGCGGGGCACGTCGATCACGAGCCCGTCGACCTCGATCCGCTCGTCGGCCTCGGTCGCGGGGACGTGCGGCGCCCGCGCGCGGCGCAGCGCTGCGCGCACGCGCGAGCGGAACTCCCGGATCGAGAACGGCTTCGTGATGTAGTCGTCGGCCCCGAGCTCGAGGCCGAGCACCTTGTCGAGCTCGTCGTCGCGCGCCGTCAGCATGATGATCGGCACGTTGCTCGTCGCCCGAAGCCGCTTGCAGACCTCCAGGCCGTCGAGGCGCGGCAGCATGATGTCGAGCACGACGAGGTCGACGGGCTGCTCCTCGAAGCGCCTGAGCGCGTCCTCTCCGTCGCCAGATTGGACAACAGTGTACCCGTCCTTCTCCAGTGGGAACGCGAGCACCTTCCGAACCGCGTCCTCGTCGTCGACGAGCAGGATCGTGGGGGGAGCGTCAGGCATCGTCGGACCTGCACTGCCAGGATAGCCCGCGAGATGGCGGCGACCCGAGTCCCCGCACGGCGTCGTCGCGCGCGCCGCGGCACGCTCGCGCGCCCCGTCAGCGGACGGCTGTACCGCGGCAGCTTCCTCGTGCTCGCGCTGCCGCTGCTCGTGCTCGCGTTCAGCGTCGTGCGGCCGGCGCCGCTGCCGGCGCCGGTCCTGCCGCCGAACTTCGACGGCGAGGCGACGCGCGCGCTCGCGACCGACCTCGCGGACCACTTCCCCGACCGCTCGCCCGGCGGGACGGGCTCGCTGCGCGCGGCGCAGTGGTTCCGCGACCAGATGCGCCAGTACGGCCTGCCCGTCTCGGCCGACGCGTGGACCGCGCACGTCCCCGGCCTCGGGCGCGTCCACCTGCAGAACCTGTGGGCCGTTGCGGCCGGACAGTCGCGCGACGCGATCGTCGTGATGGCGCACCGCGACGACACGGGCGCCGGTCCGGGCGCGAACGACAACGCGAGCGGAACCGCCGCGCTCGTCGAGCTCGCGCGCGGCTACGCGCTCACCGCCGGCACCGCGGCGGGCGTCCGCACGGCGCACACGATCGTCTTCCTGTCGACGGACGCGGGCTCGTTCGGCGGGCTCGGCGCGCTGCGCTTCGCGAGGCGCCCGCCGTACCGCGTCGTCGCGACGGTCGATCTCGACGCGATCGCCGGCAGCGCGCGGCCGCGCATCGAGATCGCCGGAGACTCGCCGCGCTCGCCGGCGGCGTCGCTCGTCGCGACGGCCGCGCGCCGGATCGTGGAGCAGGCGGCGGCCGCGCCGCGCCGCCCGACGGTCCTCGGCCAGCTGATCGACCTCGGGTTCCCGTTCACGCTGTACGAGCAGGGCCCGTTCGTCGCGCGCGGGATCCCTGCGATCACCGTCACGACCGCCGGCGAGCGGCCGCCCGACGCGTTCACCGACCGCAGCACCACGCTGTCGACCGCACGGCTCGCGCAGGTGGGTCGTGCGGCACAGCAGCTGATCGGGTCGCTCGACCAGGGGCTCGAGCTCGCCCAGGGAACGACGACGTACGTGTGGCTCGGCGGTCGGATCGTGCGCGGGTGGGCGATCGAGCTGACGCTGTTCGCGCTCCTGATCCCGTTCTTCGTGACGGTCGTCGACCTGTTCGCGCACCTGCGGCGTCGCGGCATTCCGATCGTGCCGGCGGTGCGGAGCCTCCGCAGCCGCGTGCTCTTCTGGCTCTTCGTCGGCGGCGTCTTCTACGTGATGCGCTGGCTCGGCGCGTGGCCGAGCGGCGTCGCGCGCCCGCCGAACCCGTCGACGGCGGTTGCGGGCGATTGGCCCGTCCTCGAGCTGATCGCGCTCGCCGCGGTCGCGCTCTGCGGCTGGCTGCTCGTGCGGCAGCGCCTCGTGCCGCGGCGCGCTGCGACGGCCGAGGAAGAGCTCGCGGGCGAGACGGCGGCACTGCTCGGGCTCGGGATCGTCTCGTTGCTCGTCCTGGCAACGAACCCGTATGCGCTCCTCTTCTTCGTGCCGGCGCTGCACGCGTGGCTCTGGCTGCCGCAGCTGCGCGGCCGCCGCCCGGCGGCCGTCCTCGTGCTGCTCGCCGGTCTGACGGGCCCGTCGCTGATCCTCCTGTCGCTCGGGATTCGCTTCGGGCTCGGCCTCGACGCGCCGTGGTACCTCGCAGAGCTCGCCGGCCTCGGGTACGTCCGCGTGTCGGCGGTCGCGATCACGCTCGCCGCGACGGGATGCGCGGCGCAGCTCGCAATGGTGACGGCGCGCCGCTACGCGCCGTACCCCGAGCCGGCGGAGCGGCCGCCGCGCGGCCCGTTCCGGGAGCTCGTGCGGCGCATCGTCCTCGGCGTCCGCGTAACCCGCGAGCGCCGCAGCGCGTTCGGACGCTGATGAGACGGTTCGCGCGGGTCCTCGGGACGCTGATGATCGCAGCGGGCGCGCTGACGCTCGTCTGGGTCGTCGTCGTCTGGCGCTGGGAGGACCCGTTCACCGCGCTCTACACGCACTTCCAGCAGTCGCGCCTCGCGCACGCGTACGACCGCCGCGCCGCCGCGTTCCGGCCGACGGCGACGCGCGGCGACCTCGCGGCGATGGAGCGCGCGGTCGCGTCGGAAGCGCGTTCGTACCGGCGGACGCTGCACCGTGGCGATCCCGTCGGGCGCCTCAAGATCGGGCGGATCGGCCTGAGCATGATCGTCGTCCAGGGCACGGACCACGAGACGCTGAAGAAGGGGCCGGGGCACTACATCGAGAGCGCGCTGCCGGGCGAGGGTCACCTCATCTACGTCGCCGGGCACCGCACCACCTACCTCGCGCCGTTCGCCTACATCAACAACATCCGCGTCGGCGACTACATCACGTTCGCGGTCCCGTACGGCACGTTCACCTACCGGGTGGTGCGGCACTACGTGGTGGCGGACGACCAGGTCGCCGTGCTGCAGGACCACGGCCGCGAGATCCTCCGGCTGCAGGCGTGCCACCCGCGGTTCTTCGCGACGCACCGCTACATCGTGGACGCGAAGCTCGTCTCGGTCGCGCCGCGCGGCGGCTCTCCGTTCACGCCGACGACGCGTCTCGCGGCGGCGGCTACAACGGCAGCCAGCTGACAGCCGCGCCCTGCGCGAGCTCGCCCTCGCCGTGCGGCACGAACACGAGCGCGTTCGCGGCGGCGGCGCGGACGATCATGTGCGAGTCCTGGCCCGTGATCGGCTCGAGGACGCCGTTCTCGTGGTGGGCGCGGACGAGCTCGTCGCGGTTCGACCGCCGGAGCGACCGGGCGAGTGCCCCGGGAAGGTACTGCGGTCGCGGGTCCCGCGCGCCCTGCAGTGCGAGCAGGGCGGGTCGCACGAGCAGCTCGAACGCGACGAGCGACGAGACGGGGTTCCCGGGCAGTCCGAACACGAGCGTGTCGCCGCGGACGGAGAACGCGACGGGCTTCCCCGGCTTCACGGCGACGCGCCAGAACACCTCCTCGACGCCGAGCTCCGCGAGCGCACCGCGCACGAGGTCGTGTGGCCCGACCGAGACGCCTCCGGAGGTGATCAGCATGTCGTGCTCGAGCGCGCGCTCGAGCGACCTGCGCGTCGAGTCGCGGTCGTCGGCGACGGTGTCGAGTACGACGGCCTCGGCGCCGGCGGTCGCGAGCTGCGCGGCGAGCAGAACCGTGTTGGACTCGTAGATCTCTCCGGCGGCGAGTCGCTCGCCCGGACGGCGGAGCTCGGTCCCCGTCGCGACGACCGCGACGCGAGGACGGCGCGCGCACCTCACGGTCGCGACGCCCGCCGCGGCGAGCGCGCCGAGCTGCGCGGGCCGCAGGCACATGCCCGCCGCCGCGACGACGTCGCCGGAGTGCGCATCGCCGCCGCGCGGGCGCACGTTCTCCCCCGGCTCGACGCGCTCGACGGTCACCTCCCCGCGGGTCCGCTCGACGGGCACGACGGCGTCGGCGCCTGCCGGGACGACGGCGCCGGTGGAGATCGCCACCGCCTCGCCGGCTCCGAGCTCGCCGGCGAACGGACGGCCGGCGGCCGACTCGCCGACGACGCGCAGCTCGCCGGGCGTGTCGGCGGCACGGACCGCGAAGCCGTCCATCGCCGAGCTGTCGAAGGGCGGGAGGTCGGTCGTCGCGCGCGCGTCCACGGCGACGAACCGGCCGGCTGCGGCGGCGACCGGGACGTCCTCCGAGACGAGCGGCTGCACGCGCGCGAGCACGAGCGCGAGTGCGTCGTCGATCGTCGGCAGGGCGGCCACGACGAATCACGATAATCCGGCGCGATGGCGGACGAGGTGATCGGCGGGCGGTACCGGCTGCTCGAGCCGCTCGGGCGCGGCGCGATGAGCGCCGTCTGGCTCGCGTACGACGAGGAGCTCGGACGGCAGGTGGCCGTGAAGATGCTGGCGCCGAGCGCCGACCGGCAGCGCTTCGAGCGCGAGGCGCGCGCGGCCGCCGCCCTGTCGCATCCGAACATCTGCTCGCTCTACGACTACGGCGAGGCCGCCGACGGCAGACCGTACATGGTGCTCGAGTACCTCGCGAACGGATCGCTCGAGGATCGGCTCGCATCGGGGCCCCTCCCCGATGCCGAGACAGAGCGCATCGCGACCGCGGTCGCGGCGGGGCTCGCACACGCGCACGACCGCGGCCTCGTGCACCGGGACATGAAGCCGGCGAACATCCTGTTCGACGCGGAGGAGCGTGCGAAGATCGCGGACTTCGGCATCGCACGCATGGGCGGCACGGGGACGCTGACCGAGGCGGGGACGGTGCTCGGCACGGCGTCGTACATCTCGCCGGAGCAGGCGGCGGGACAGCCGGCAGGGCCTGCGAGCGACGTCTACTCGTTCGGCGTCATCCTCTTCCGGATGCTGACGGGCCGGCTCCCGTTCGTGTCGACGAACGCGATGGAGCTCGTGCGCATGCACCGCGACGATCCGCCCCCCGCGGTGCACGACCTTCGCCCGGACGCGCCGGCGCGGCTGGAGGCGGTGACGACCGCGTCGCTCGCGAAGAGCCCTGCCGACCGACCGCGTGACGGCGCTGCGCTGCTCGCGGAGCTGCGCGGCGGCGAGACGACGGCGGCGACGGTGATCGCCCCGGCCGTTGCCGCAGCGGCGGCGACCGGAGCGGATGCGACACAGGTGATCGCCGCGCCGAAGGGCTCGCCGAGAGCGCGGCGCTCGCTCGCGCCCGTCGTGATCGTGACCCTCGTCCTCCTGCTCGCGGGCGGCGCGCTCGCGCTCGCGTTGACGAGCGGCGGCGGGAGCGGCGGCGGCGCTCCGCCCGTGTCGACGCCCGGTCTATCGCTCCCGAACGTGTCGAGCGCGCGGTCGACCACCACCGCCCCGACCGTCTCGACCACGACCGCGCAGTCGACGACGCAGCCGACGACGACCGCGCCGACGACGACCGCCGCGCACACGACGACACGGCAGACGACGACACACCCGCTGCCGACGACGATCGCCCCGCCCACGACGACCGTCGCGCCGCCCCCCACGACGACGGCGCCCGTGACGCTCCCGACGACGACCGACACGACGCCGACGACCACCGCCGCGACCACGACGGCCGCGACCACGACGACGCCGTAGCTAACCCGTCGGGCCGGGCGTCGGCGGCGGCGCCATGTTCGTCGGCGTGATGCTCGGTGCCGGCTGCGGTGCGGGGGCGGGCGAAGCGGGCCGGGCCGCTGTCGTCGGCTTGGCCGACGTCGTCGTCGCCGGTGTGTTCGAGGGAGTGGTCGAGTACGTGCTCGTCGAGTAGGTCGAGCCGAGGTAGCCGTAGTTTCCGCGCGCGATCGAGCGCCACACCGGGTACCTGTCGGGCGCCGGGAACTCGATCACGCGGTGGTGCCAGAGCGCGGCCGCCATGTACTCGTGCCAGATCGGGACGCAGTAGGTCGCCCCCTGCACGCTGACGCCGTGCACGTTCGTCATCGGGATCTCGCCCTTCGGATAGCCCATCCACACGACGGTCGTGAGGTTGCGCGTGTAGCCGTCGTACCACGCGTCGTCGTGGTTCTCGGTCGTGCCGGTCTTGCCCGCGCACGGATGTGTGCCGTCGCAGGAGCCGGCGCCGGTGCCGAAGGACGCGTTCTGCTGCAGCACGTCGTTCACCTTCCACGCGACGCCCTGCGACACGGCGCGCTTCGTCTGCGGCTTGCCCCAGCCGGAGTCCTTGTCGACGTGACCGCCGGGCAGGATCACCTTCGTGATCGCCATCGGCTTCGCGTAGAGGCCCATCGCCGGGAACGTCGAGTACGCGGCGGCCATGTCGAGCGGCGAGACCGACAGCGGCCCGAGACCGATCGACGCGACGGCGTGGTCGGGCGTGAGGTGGATGCCGAGACGATGGGCCATCTGCCACACGTACCGCGGCCCCACGTCGAGCGTCAGCTGCGCGAACACCGTGTTGTCGGACATCGTCGTCGCGCGGGTGACGGAGATCGAGCCGGCGTACGTGTTCTCGAAGGTGTGCACCTGCCACGGGTCCTGCGGCGAGCACCATGCGCCGTTCGAGCACGTGAACGGCGCCGACGTGTAGTAGGTCGTGTCCGGATCGACGCCCTGCTCGATCGCCGACGCGAGCACGAGCGTCTTGAAGGTCGACCCCGCCTGCCGCGCCGACTGTGCAGCAAGGTTGAACTGGTTCCCCTTCGTCCGGACGACAGCGGTCATCGCGCGAATCGCGCCGGTGTAGGGCTCGACGGACACGAGCGCCGCTGCGGGATCGGTCCGGTACGGCAGGACGTCGCGAATCGCCTTGTTCGCGAGCCGCTGCAGCCGCGGGTCGATCGTCGTGTACACCTTGAGCCCGCCTTCGCGAACCGTGTTAGCGCCGTACTGCCGCTGCAGCTCGTCGATCACGTACGAGAAGAAGTAGGGCTCCTTGATGCGCGAGTAGATCCGGCCGGGCTTCAGGCCGAGCGAGTTCGACCGGATCGCCGAGTCGTACCGGCGCAGCGTGATCACGCCGTTCGCGAGCATCGCGCGCAGCACCTCGTCGCGCCGGTCGAGCGCGGCTTGCGGGTCGTGGAACGGGTCGTACACCGACGGCGCCTGCGGCAGGCCCGCGAGGAGCGCCGCCTGCAGCAGCGACAACCGGCTGGCCCGCTTCGAGAAGTACGTCTGCGCGGCGGCTTCGACTCCGTAGGCGTGGTTCCCGTAGTACACGGTGTTCAGGTACTCGTCGAGGATCCGCGGCTTCGACCACTTCTGCGAGAGCTTGATCGCGAGGCACGCCTCCTTGATCTTGCGGTTGAACGTCTTCTCGTTCCCCGTGTAGAGGTTGCGCACGAGCTGCTGCGTGATCGTCGAGCCGCCCTCGACGGCGCGGCCGGCCGTGATGTCCTTCCACGCTGCGCGCGCGATGCCGACGTAGTCGACGCCGCCGTGCTGCCAGTAGCGGCGATCCTCGATCGCGACCGTGGCCTTCGGCAGCCAGGACGACATGTTCCGCAGCGTGACGGGCTCCCGGTTGCGCTCGGCCGGGATCGAGCCGAGCAGCGAGCCGTCCCGCGCGTACACGAACGAGTTCTGGCCGATCTCGACCGGGCGGAGCGTGTTGAGGTCGCAGCCCGCGGTGAGCGCCGCACCGGCGCCGAGCCCGAGCGTCAGCGCGATCGCACCGAGGATCACGGCGATCGCGCCGACGATCAGCCCTGCCCGCCGGCGGCGCTTGATGCGGCCGCTGCGCTTCCGCTTGCGGCCGCGCTGCGCGAGGATGAAGTCGAGGTCGTCGAGACGGCGCCGGCGCGACGGGCTCACGCGACCGCCTCCGCGATCTCGATCCGCAGGTCGCTCGCGATCCGGTCCGCGACGCCCTCGCCGGACACCCACTTGCGCACGAGGATCGTCGCCTTGTCGCCCGCGACGTCCGTGACGAACACCTCCCGATCCGCTCCCGACAGCTTCTGCACAGTCTGCCGCAGGTTCGCCGCCGGCACCTGCGCGGTCGCCTCGGCGAGCGTCTCCACGCTGCGGATCGTGGAGTTCCGGATCGAGTCCGAGGCGAGCTTCTCGTTCGGGACGACGAGGCGGTCGTTGTCGCGCGTGCGGATCCAGGTGTAGGTCAGCCCGATCTCCTCGACGACCCCCTTCACGCCCTCCACCTCCACCTCGTCGCCGAGCCGGAGCGGCTGCGTGACGGCGATCAGGATCCCGGCGACGACGTTCCCGATCGTCCGCTGGCTCGCGAAGCCGATCACGAGGCCGACGACTGCCGACGAGGCGAGCACGCCGCCCGCGACGGCCCGGATCTGCGGGATCACGAGCAGCGCCGAGACGACGCCGAGGAAGACGATCGCCACGAAGATCGAGCGCCGCAGGACACGGTAACGCGTCACCATCTCGGGCGTCAGGTTGCGGCGCGAGATGCGCCAGTCGACGACCTTCGCCGCGAGGGAGGCGACGACGATCATCCCGACCGCGATCAGCAGGCGCTGCCAGAAGAGCGACATCGGATTGTCCCTATTCGACCCAGTCGATCGGTTTCCGCCCCCGGTACCCCGCGCCGAGCTCGTGCCAGAACTCGACGGCGTCCTCCCCCGCGCGCCAGCAGAGCTCGACCTCCTCGCCGTCGCGCACGGCCGGGAAGTCGAGCAGGCCGAGGTCGAGGTCCTTGACGACGACGCCGAGGTCCTCCAGCTCGGCGACGCACCCGCCCGCGTCCTGCGCCAGCTGCTCGAGCTCCGCCTGGGCGACGTTCAGGTCGCCCGCCGCGTAGCCGGCGCCGTTGCCGCCGATCGCCGTCACGTGACGGCCCTGCGCCTCGACGAGCTCGCGCATCCGCGCACGTAGGGCGACGAGCCGCTCGGCGGCGGGGCGGACGCGGGCGAGGGCGCTGTTAGCCTCGGCCGGTGTGAAGAGGCGTTTCGGCACGGGGGCGTCCAATGGTAGGGACGACCGGACGCGCCTCGCCTGGTGGCTGGCGCTCGTCTGCTTCCTCGCGTTCGTCGGCTACGCGTCGCGCATCCAGTCCGGGAAGCCCGACCCGAACGTCCTCTACAAGTGGTCGACGGCGGCGGGCGGCCTGATCCAGGACGCGATCATCCTCGCGCTCGTCCTCGCGATCGCCGGCTTCAGCGGGCGGCGCCTCGCGCTGCGCCGCCCGCGCACGTGGGCCGGCGCGGTCGGCATCGTCGTCGCGGCGGTCGCGGCGATCTACGTCTTCGAGATCGTCTACAGCGCGATCGTCCATCCCGGGAACGAGCAGGGCCTGACGCCGAGCCGGTGGGAGCCCGCGCACGCCGCGGCGTACGTCGGCAACGCGCTCGTCGTCTGCATCTGGGTCCCGTTCGTCGAGGAGCTGACGTACCGCGGTCTCGGCTACACGCTGCTCGAGCGCTTCGGACGCCGGCCCGCGATCCTCGCCGTCGGCGTCCTGTTCGGGCTCGCGCACGGGCTGCTCCTCTCGCTGCCGATCATCGTCGCGTTCGGGTGCGTGCTCGCGTGGGTGCGCGCGCGGACCGACAGCGTCTATCCGGGGATGCTCCTGCACGCGACGTTCAACCTGATCGCGATCGTCGCCGCCGTGACGATCGGCGGGTAGCGTTTCGCACGCGTATGACCGACGACGCCGTCCGCGCGCTCCGCGAGGAGATCACCGCCGTCGACCGCGAGATCTTCGCCGCGGTCAACCGGCGGCTCGAGCTCGTCTCGCGGCTGAAGCGCCACAAGGAGGAGCACGGCATCGGCTTCGTCGATCCGTCGCGCGAGGAGCAGATGGTCGCCGAGCGCATCGCCGAGAACCCGGGCCCGCTGTCGGCGGACGGCGTGCGGTCGTTCTACGCGGAGCTGCTCGCGCTGACGAAGCGCGAGCTCTAGTCCTCTTCCTCTTCGGGCAGGTCCTCGGCCTCGGCGAAGTCCTCGGCGGAGACGCGATCGAGGAAGTCCTTGAACTGGTCGACGATCTCCTCCTCGTTGACCTCGTCGCCCTCCATCTCGATCGCCGACTCCTCGATCACGTCGTCGGCTGCGAAGATGGGCGCGTGCGCGCGGACCGCGACCGCGATCGCGTCGGAGGAGCGCGAGTCGATCTCGACCTCGTTGCCGTTCTGGGCAACCGTGATCGACGCGTGGAAGGTGTTCTCGCGCAGCTCGGTGACGGTCACGCGCACGACTTCGACGTCGAGCTCGCCGAGGATGTTCACGAGCAGGTCGTGCGTGAGCGGCCGCGGAGCCGATGCGCCCTGCAGCTTCATCAGGATCGCCGCCGCCTCGGGATGGCCGATCCAGATCGGCAGGTAGCGGTTGCCGTCCGCCGTCTTCAGAAGGACGATCGGCTGCTTCCCGACGAGGTCGAACGAGACCCCGTAGATCGTCATCTCGACCATCGGTTCCTACATTACCCCCGCAGTTGGGGGCAAACGCGCGGCCGCTATCATGCGCCCGCGCGGGCGATTAGCTCAGTTGGTTAGAGCGCCGCTCTGATAAGGCGGAGGTCCCTGGTTCGAATCCAGGATCGCCCATCACCTGCGTCTCGCGCTCCTGCGCCGCGCGCCTCTCGAAGCTCCGAAGCTTGTCGTCGACCGCCGCGAGGCAGTCGCGCACGTAGCGCTCCTCTGCTTCGTCGTCGTCGTGCACGGCGGCCCCGAGCTTCGTCAGCAGGCGCGTGCGCTCGCGGCGGAGCTGCGCGCTTCGCGCCGCGGTCCAGAGCGACCCGCCGCGCCGGCGAATCACGGCGGCGGCCGCGGCAAGCGCGAGCAGCACCACGGCGGCGACCGGCGACACGAACGCGAGGATGACGAGGACCGCGGCGACGGAGACGGCCGCGGCGACGATCGCGGCACGGTCGTGCCGGGTCGAGTACGACGTCGCCGACGGGCCGAGCGGCAGCTCCCACTTTTCGGTCGGCATCGCTAGTGCAGCGCGCGCGTGCGGTGGACGTAGTCCTCGACCGCGTGGAGGAACGTCGCGTCGCGCGCGATCTCCGACAGCGTCGACTTCGTCTCCGCGTCGAGGTCACGGTCGTCCTCGAGCTCGCGCAGGAACGGCTGCAGGCGACCGGCCTGCTGCATCTGCGCCATGCGCAGGAAGAGCGCGCGCGTGTCGTCGTCCTGCGAGATCGCCTCGAGCGACTCGATGTCCTGGAGCCACAGCCCGTCCACGTGGGTGCAACGTGCGGGCTTTTCGTTTGGTTACGGCTGTGTGAGCCGTTCCAGGGCTTCCGCCAGCTCCTCGAGCCCGGCGTCGCCGTCGACCGCCACCTGGAGGCCCGCGGCCCCGACTTTCGCGTCGAATCCGGTCAGCGTGCGGAACGCCTCGCGCACGCGCGCGGCGAGCGCCGGATCGACGCGGTGCACGCGCCGCTCGCGCGTCCGGGCGCCCGCGGCCTTGGCGGCGCGCTCCGCCGCGCGGACGGACATTCCCTCGCGCACGATCCGCTTCGCGAGCCGGCGCCGGTCGTCGTGGTCCGGCACGGAGAGAAGCGTCCGGGCGTGGCCCTCCGACAGCTCGCCGCGGCCGACGAGGTCGAGCACGTCGTCGGGCAGTTCGAGCAGGCGGACGCGGTTCGACACCGTCGGCTTCGACTTCCCGACGCGCTCCGCGACCTCGCCGAGCGCCAGGCCGAACTCGTCGAGCAGGATCGCGTAGGCGCGCCCCTCCTCGATCGGCGACAGGTCCTCGCGTGCGACGTTCTCGACGAGTCCGAGCAGCAGCGTTTCGCGGTCGTCGGCCTCGCGGACGACGGCCGGAACGGTCGCGACCCCCGCTTCGCGCGACGCGCGCCAGCGACGCTCCCCGGCGATCAGCTCGTAGCCGCCCTGGACGCGCGGACGGACGACGACCGGCTGGATGAGCCCCTGGCTGCGGATCGACTCGGCGAGCCCGCTGACCGCCTCGCGGTCGAAGTCCTTCCGCGGCTGGTTCGGGTTCGGGTGGATCTGGTCGACCGGGATGTGCGCGAGCTCCGGCGTCGCGCTTCCGATCAGGACCTCGAAGCCGCGGCCGAGGCCTCTTCTCGGTGCGCTACCGGCGCTCGACAAGCTCCATCGCCACCTTCCAGTAGGCCTCGGCGCCGCGCGAGCGGCGGTCGTAGTGGGTCACGGGCAGGCCGTGGCTCGGCGCCTCGGCGACGCGGACGGAGCGCGGGATGACGGAGCTGAACACGAGATCGCCGAAGTGCCTGCGCACCTCCGCCTCGACCTCGGCGGACAGGCGCGTACGGCCGTCCGCCATCGTCAGCAGCACGCCCGCGATCTCGAGGGTCGGGTTCAGCCGCGTCTTGATCAGGTTGATCGACTGCACGAGCTGCGCGAGCCCCTCGAGCGCGTAGTACTCCGCCTGCACCGGCACGATCACGCGGTCGGCGGCGGCGAGCGCGTTCACCGTCAGCGGGCCGAGCGACGGCGGGCAGTCGAGCAGGACGAAGTCGAACCCGTCGGCGTCGTGCAACGCCTGCGCGAGGTACCGGTCGCCGTCCTCGCGCTGCGAGAGCTCGACGGCGGCGCCCGCGAGCTCGGGCTTCGACGGGATCAGGAAGAGGTTCGCGAACGGCGTCGGCTTCGCGAGCTCGGCGAGCGGCGCACCGTCGAGGAGGTCGTAGCTCGAGGTGCCGTTCGCGCGCATGCCGAGCCCGGACGTCGCGTTCGCCTGCGGGTCGAGGTCGACGACGAGCGCGCGCTCGCCCGCCTCCGCGAGGCACGCCGCGAGGTTGACCGCGGTGGTCGTCTTGCCGACGCCGCCCTTCTGGTTCGCGAACGCGTAGATCCTCGCCGGCACGCGCCCCAATCTAGCCTCCGAACCGGACGCGAATTCCGCACGTTCAAGCGGTTTTCGCCGCTCTTTGCGCGCTGCACTTCCGTCACCCTTCCCAGGGAACGATCCGGCCCTGAGCAGGCTGTCCTGTCGGCGCCGTTGCACTTCGGTCACCCTTCCCAGGGAACGGATCAGGCCAGCGGCCGCTTCTTGGCGACGCCGACGCGTCGGGGGAAGCCGGGCGGCGTCGGGCCCGTCTTGCGGAGGACGAGGAAGCCGGGCGGCGCCTCGGCGAGCTCGGCGGCGAGCTTCGCCGCGACCGCCGCGACGCGCTCCGGCTCGGCCGACGACCCGACCCAGAGGACGGCCGCGCCGCCCTCGCGCACGAGCGGCAGGCACCACTCGGCCGCGGTCGGCGGGTGCGCGAGCGCCTTCGCGACCGCGACTCCGTACTCCTCGACGGGCTGCTCCTCGGCGCGCCCCCACACGACGCGCGCGTTCGCAGGCGCGACGCGCTCGAGGAACTCGCACTTCCGGCGCTCAGCCTCGAGCAGCGTCACCTCGCGGTCCGGAAGCGACACCGCGAGCGGGATCCCCGGCGCGCCGCCGCCGCTCCCGACGTCGACGATCGGGCCATCGAACCGCGCAACGAGCTCGAGGCCGCGCAGCGAGTCGTCGAGCAGCACGCGCCGCGCCTCCTCGAGATCGCGAATCGCCGTCAATCCCGGAGTCTCGACGACGGCGCGCAGCCAGCGCTCAAGCGGGGAGGACGACGACGTACCGATTCGGCTCCGTCCCCTCGCTCGTCGTCTGCACGCCGCCCCGCTCCTTCAGGAACTCGTGCACGACCTTGCGCTCGACCGAGGTCATCGGCTCGAGCTCCACGCGCTCGCCGGTCTCGGCGCGCTCCGCGGCGCGTGACGCGATCGACTCGAGCGTCGCACGTCGCCGGTCGCGGTACCCCGCGGCGTCGATCGTCACCGACTTCCCGCCGCCGCGCCGCCACACGGTCGCGTTCACGACGTACTGCAGCGCGTCGATCGTCTGGCCGTGCTTGCCGATCAAGAGGCCGACGTCGCCGCCGAGCACGGTCACGTGGAGCTCGTCCGTCGTCTCGCGGACGTCGACCTGCGCGCCGATCCCCATCGCGCCGACGACCGTCTCGACGAGCGACCTGACGTGCGCGGCGAGCTCCGACTCGTCGCGTGGCGGCGGCGACGGGGCGGGGGAACGTTCGGGCGCCTCGGCGGATGCGACGACGCGCGCCGGCGTGTAGCCCACGCCGAGCAGGCCGCGCTCACCCTCCGAGACGACCTGGTACCGAACGGTCGCCTTGTCGAGCCCCGGGGCCAGACGCTCGAGGTCGCGCAGTGCCTTCCACTTGGCCTCGCCGACGGTCTCCCCGGTCGCTTCGACGGAGACCTCTTCGCTCACCGCCGTGCGCCGCCCTTCTTCTTCTTGACGCGGCGCGGCTGCGTCGGCGCGGCCGTCGACTTCGGCTCGGGCGCCACGGCAGGCGCGGGTGCGGGTGCAGTGCGGGAAGACTTCTTCGGAGCGGCGCGCGCGACGGCGGCGCCGGGCTTCGGCATCAGCCGGCGCGTGATCAGCCCCTGCCCGACGGTCCACAGGTTCGTCGTCATCCAGTAGAGGACGAGACCGGTCGGGAACCTCGACACGACGGTCAGGAAGACGAGCGGCAGGACCATCATGATCGTGCGCTGCGTCTTGTCCATCGTCGCGCCCATGAAGTACGTCGACGCGACCTGCGAGCCGGCGTAGATCGCGAGCATCACGAAGCCCGTCCAATGGTTGATCACCTTCTGGTCGCCGATGTGCACGACCGACATCCACGTTCCGCCGATGTGGTGCGACTGGTGGCGCAGCGTGAAGTACAGCGCGATGAAGACCGGGAACTGCGCGACCATCGGGAGGCACGACGCGGCCGGGTTGATGTTGTTCTCGCGGTAGAACTTCTGGAGCTCCTCGGACTGCTTCTGGCGGTCCCCCTTGTACTTCCGCTGGATCTCCTTCATCTCCGGCGCGTGCGCCTGCAGCGCCTGCATCGAGTGGATCTGACGGACGGCGAGCGGGACGAGGCAGATGCGGACGACGATCGTCACGGCGACGATCGACCACGCCCACGAGAGCCCGACCGTCGCGTGGAAGAAGTCGAGGACCGACTTCATCACGTTCTCGAGCGGCGCCAGGATCCCGGCGATCATCAGCGCAGTGGTCACGGGTAGTCGATCCCTCCCATCGACCACGGGTGGCACCGCAGGAGGCGCCAACACGCCATGGGGATCCCGCGCAGCACGCCGTGCTTGCGGATCGCGAGCGCCGCGTACTCCGAGCACGTCGGGTGGAACTTGCACGTGTTCGCCGGCAGGAGCCGCGAGAGCGTCAACTGGTAGAGGCGGATCGGGAGGATGGCGGCGCTGCGGATCACGCGGCCGCCTTCCCGAGCACCTCGTCGACGCGCTCCGCGAGCCACTCGTGCCCGTTCGCCTCCGCCGCCTCGGGCAGGCCCTGGCGGACGACGATCACGTAGTCGTTCGTCGCCGGCACCGACTCGAGCTTCGCACGGACGATCTCGCGTAGCTGGCGCTTGATCCGATTGCGCACGACGGCGTTCCCGACGGCCTTCGGCACCGCGAAGCCGAGGCGGGGCTCGCCGATCGACTCCTCGCGGCGATACCACCAGAGGGTCAGGAAGCGCGTCGACACCGAGCGTCCCTGCCGGTAGACGGCATCGAAGTCGCGGGAGCGGGAGAGACGGTTACGGCGCTGCACCGCTACGCGGAGAGGCGCTTGCGGCCCTTCGCGCGGCGGCGCTTCAGGATCAGGCGGCCGGCGCGCGTCGACATGCGGGCGCGGAACCCGTGCTTGCGCTTCCGCCTGCGTACGTTCGGCTGGTAGGTCCGTTTCATCTCGTCCGAAAAGAAGGAAGGAGCCGGCGACTGGCCGGCCGCGGGCGAGTATAGCCGGACCTCTTCGCGAAGCCGTTGTCCACAGCCTGTGCACGGTGGAAAAGGCGTGGAAAACGCCAACAGGCAGCACGCTCCTCACACAGTTTCCACAGCTGTGGAGACTCGTGTGGAGCTTCGTAAAGTACCTGCAAATCGCCGCAAATCACCCTTTCGGGCGAGGCGGTAAATCCTCATTGAGCGGCCTTCCACACGCTGCTATGCTCGGCGCCCCCGAGGGCGAGAGAGGAGCGACTGGAGAGGGTGGAGCGGCACATCGAGATGACGGCGGAGGACCTCTGGGCCGACGTCTCCGACCGTCTTCGGCAGGCGCTCAACGACACCACCTACTCCACCTGGTTCGGCGAGGTCTCCGGCACGGAGCTCGATGCCGACAGCTTCGTCATCGGCGTCCCGAACAACTTCACGCGCGAGTGGATCGAAGGGCACTTCCTCGACCTCGTCCGCGCGACCGTCCGCGACTGCGGCGGCGCCGAGCGGCGCGTCGCGTTCGAGGTCGTGGAGCAGGAGCCGCCGCAGCCGGCATCCGTGACGCAGATCCCGTCGGCCGTGCGCCCGCTCCCGCTCGAGGTGGCGCCGCGCAGCGACATCGCCGGCATCAACCCGAAGTACACGTTCGACTCCTTCGTGATCGGGTCGTCGAACCGGTTCGCGCACGCGGCCGCGCTCGCCGTCGCCGAAGCGCCCGCGCAGGCGTACAACCCGCTCTTCATCTACGGCCACACCGGCCTCGGGAAGACGCACCTGCTGCACGCGATCGCGAACTTCGTCACCGACCACGGCGGCGGGCTGACCTGCCGCTACGTCACCTCGGAGACGTTCATGAACGACTTCATCAACAGCCTCCGCGACAAGCGCATCGAGGGCTTCAAGCAGCGCTATCGCACGTACGACGTCCTCCTGATCGACGACGTGCAGTTCTTCGAGCACAAGGAGCGGATCCAGGAGGAGTTCTTCCACACCTTCAACTCGCTGTACGAGGCGGGCCGGCAGATCGTGATGTCGTCGGACCGCCCGCCGCGCGACATCTCGACGCTCGAGGAGCGTCTCCGGTCGCGGTTCGAATGGGGTCTCATCACCGACATCCAGCCGCCCGACCTCGAGACGCGCATCGCGATCCTCAGGCGGAAGGTGATGGCGGACAAGATCGAGATCCGCGACCCCGAGCTGCTCACGTTCATCGCCTCGCGTGTCTCGACGAACATCCGCGAGCTCGAGGGCGCGCTCACGCGCGTCGTCGCGTTCTCGTCGCTCACGGGCCGGCCGCTGTCGGTCGAGCTCGCGCAGGACGTCCTCAAGGACGTCTTCCCGCAGGGCGAGAGCGCGCAGATCTCGATCGACCGCATCCAGGAGCTCGTCTGCGAGCGCTTCGGCGTCACGCACGACGAGCTGACCGGCGACCGCCGCTCGCAGAACATCGTCTATCCGCGCCAGGTCGCGATGTACCTCGCGCGCGAGCTGACGGACTCCTCGCTGCCGAAGATCGGGAAGGAGTTCGGCGGCCGCGACCACACGACGGTGATCCACGCGACCTCGAAGATCGCCCGCCTGATCCGTGAGGACAGGTCTGTGTACAACCTGGTGCAGGAGCTCACAGCCCGCGTCCGCCAGACGCGCCCCTAGTCGGAGGCTGTGCGCAACCGTGACTTCTCCCCCGTCCGCTCCCACAGGAAGAATGGCTCCGCTGGCCGGAACGAGGCCGGTTTCCCCGGACCCACAGGCCTTACGACTACAACGAGGTTTTCATTAGATGATTGACTCAGAAATCATGGTGGGCACCGGTCTGAGGATTACGGTCGCGAAGGACGAGCTCGCGGCCAAGCTGGCGACGGTCGCGCGCGGTGTCTCGACGCGGACGACGGTGCTCGTCCTCGGCGGCATCCAGCTGCGCGCGGAGGCCGGGCGCCTGCACCTCGCTGCGACCGACATGGAAGTGTCGCTGCGCGCGAGCCTCGACGCGCAGGTCGCCGACGAAGGCGCGGTCGTCGTGCCCGGCAGGCTCCTCCTCGACATCGCGCGCTCGCTGCCCGACGGCGACGTCTCGATCGAGCACCGGCCGGAGGAGGCGGTCGTCGTGGTCACGGCGGGCAGTGCGACCTACCGCCTCCACACGTACTCCGCGGAGGACTTCCCGCGGCTCCCCGACATCGACACGGTCGCCCTGCACTCGGTCGAGCGGGAAGCCCTCGTCGAGACGATCGGGCGCGTCGGGCGCAGCGCGTCGCGGGACGAGAGCCGCCCCGTCCTCACCGGGATCCTCGTCCGGTTCGAGCCGGGCAAGGTCGTGATGGCCGCGACGGACTCGTACCGGCTCGCCGTCAAGCAGACGCCCGTCGACGGAGCGCTGCCGGAGCTCGAGGCGATCATCCCCGCCCGCGCGCTGCAGGAGCTCGCGCGCATCGCGGGGAGCGCCGACGAGATCCAGCTCGGCATGCACGAGAACCACGTCGTCTTCGGCGCCGACGGCACCTGGCTGACGACCCGCCGCATCGACGGGCAGTTCCCGAACTACCGGCAGCTTCTGCCGGAGCAGTTCGAGCACGAGCTGCAGCTGCCGCGCGAGGAGCTCCTCGAGGTCGTCCGCCGCGTGTCCCTGATGGCGCAGCGCAACTCGCCGCTTCGCCTGCGCTTCGCCGAGGGCGAGCTGACCGTGTCGGCGATCACGCAGGACGTCGGCGAGGCACGCGAGTCGCTGCCGGCGCCGTACGCGGCGGAGCCGCTCGAGATCGGCTTCAACGCCGAGTTCCTGCGCGACGGCCTCGACTCGGTCGAGTCGGACTCGATCAAGTTCAAGCTGATCAGCCCGCTCCGCCCGGCCGTGCTCGAGGGCGACGCCGACGACTACGTGTACCTGATCATGCCGATCCGTCTCGCCGGCTGATCGTCGATCGCGTAGCGCTCCGCCAGTACCGGTCGTACCCGACGCTCGACCTCGACCTCTCGCCGGGCATCGTGCTCGTCGTGGGTCGGAACGGCGTGGGCAAGACGAACCTGCTCGAGTCGCTGCACCTCGCGACGCAGGGCTTCTCACCGCGGACACGGCACGACGCACAGCTGATCCGCTTCGGCGAGAGCGCGGCGCGAGTTGCCGTCGCAGGCCGCCGAGGGACGCTGCCGGTGGAGGTGTCGCTGACGCTGCGCGAAGGCCAGGCGAAGGAGGCGCGGCTGAACGGTGCGCGGCTGCCCTCGGCGGAGTCGTTACGTCGCGAGCTGCAGACGCTCGTCTTCACGCCCGACCGCCTCGCGGTCGTCAAAGGTGGACCCGCGGCCCGCCGCGCCTACTTCGACCGGGTCGTTGCGCGCGTGCTGCCGGCCCGCGCGGCTGCGCCCCAGGACTACGCCGCCGCGCTCGCGCAACGGAACGCCGCCCTCCGCCGCGTCCAGCTCGGGCTCTCGGACCGCGCGACGCTCGGGCCGTGGACGGAGCAGGTCGCCGCGCTCGGTGCGGAGCTCGTCGCCGCGCGACGACATGCGCTCGAGACCGTGGCGCCCGCGTTCGCGGAGCGGGCGGGCGAGCTCGGGCTGGCCGACGCTCGCCTCGGCTACACCGCGGAGCCGCCGAGCGTCGAGCAGCTGGAGGCGCGCCTGCCGCGCGACGTCGAGCGTGGCGCGACGGGTCTCGGCCCGCACCTCGACGACGTGGTCATCGCGTCGGGCGACCGCGACCTGCGCCAGTTCGGGTCGCAGGGGGAGCAGCGTCTCGCCGTCCTGTCGCTTCTCCTCGCCGAGGCCGAGCTGCTCGAGACGCGACCGCTCCTGCTCCTCGACGACGTCCTGTCCGAGCTCGACCCCGGCCGGCGCCGCGTGCTCGCCGACCGCGTCGCGGGCATGGGACAGACGATGATCACGGCAACGCATCCGTCGGCCCTGCCGGTGGAGCCGGCGCAGCTCGTGGAGGTGGAGGCTGGAACCGCTCGGTCCTGAGATACGCAAGGAGCTCTCGCTCTTCGGCCCGCAGGCGGGGATGCCCGAGCTGCTCGAGGCGTGGCCGGCGGCGGTCGGCGAGGCGATCGCGCGGAACGCGTGGCCCGCGCGAATCGCGAAGGACGGGACGGTGCACGTGAACACCGCGGACTCGGTGTGGGCCTTCGAGCTCGGTCAGCGGTCGAAGGAGATCGCGGAGCGGCTTGCCGGCCTCGGCTGCGCCGTGGCGAAGCTCCGCTTCGCGCCGGGACCGCTCCCGGAGGCATCCGAGGAGGCGGCGCCGGACGTCCCGCAGCCGACGGCGGAGGACGTGGAGCGCGCCCGCGCGCTCGCCGGCCGGATCGAGGATGAAAACCTGCGCGAAAGTGTGCAAAAAGCGGTGTCTTTCAGCCTCGCACGGGAGCGGCACGACCGCCTCGTCTGATATACTTTCCGAGCCGGCAAAAGTACGTCTTTTGCAGGCATTTCTTGCTTATGGCGAAGACGAAGGCGAAGGCCGACTACTCGGCCAAGGACATCACCGTGCTCGAGGGCCTCGAGCCGGTCCGGCTCCGCCCCGGGATGTACATCGGCTCGACCGGCCCGCGCGGCCTCCACCACCTGGTCGAGGAGATCGTCGCGAACTCCGTCGACGAGGCGCTCGCCGGCTTCAACGAGTCGATCGACGTCACGATCCACCCCGACAACTCGGTGACGGTGCGCGACCGCGGCCGCGGCATCCCCGTCGACAAGATGGAGGACGGCCAGTCGGCGCTCGAGGTGATCATGACCAAGCTGCACGCCGGCGGGAAGTTCGGCGGCGGCGGCTACAAGGTCTCCGGCGGCCTGCACGGCGTCGGCGCCTCCGTCGTGAACGCGCTCTCCGAGTTCCTCGTCGTCGAGGTCGAGCGCGACGGCAAGGTGCACCGGATGGAGTTCGAGCGCGGCGCGCCGCGCGGCGCGATGCAGGTGGTCGGCGAGTCGAGCGGGACCGGCACGACGACGACGTTCCTCGCCGACGCCGAGATCTTCGAGGAGATCGTGTACGACGCGACGACGCTCCTCTCCCGCTTCCGTGAGGTCGCGTTCCTCACGCGCGGACTCCGCATCACGTTCACCGACGAGCGCGCGGACGGCGGCAAGCCCGTCGAGTTCCACTACGAGGGCGGCATTCGCGACTACGTCTCGTACATCAACGAGGCGAAGGACCCCGTGCACAAGCACGTCGTCTACTTCTCGAGCGCGAACGGCCAGGGCGAGGTCGAGGTCGCGATGCAGTGGAACTCGAGCTACCAGGAGTCGGTCTTCTCGTTCGCGAACAACATCAACACGCACGAGGGCGGTTCGCACATGTCGGGCTTCCGCTCCGCGCTGACCTCGACGATCAACAAGTACGCGCGCGACAAGGGCCTGCTCAAGGAGAAGGACGACAACCTCGAAGGCGAGGACGTCCGCGAGGGGCTCGCCGCGGTGATCTCGGTCAAGCTGCAGGACCCGCAGTTCGAGGGGCAGACGAAGACGAAGCTCGGCAACCCGTGGGTGACCGGTCTCGTCTCGACCGCGGTCAACCAGAAGCTCGCCGAGTTCTTCGAGGAGAACCCGACCGACGCGCGGCAGATCATCAACAAGGCGATCTCGGCGTCGCGCGCGCGGCAGGCGGCACGCAAGGCGCGCGAGCTCACACGCCGCAAGTCGGCGCTCGAGTCGATGTCGCTGCCGGGCAAGCTCGCCGACTGCTCGATCAAGGACCCCGAGGCGGCGGAGCTCTTCATCGTCGAGGGCGACAGCGCCGGCGGCTCCGCGAAGATGGGCCGCGACCGGACCTACCAGGCGATCCTGCCGCTGCGCGGGAAGATCATCAACACCGAGAAGAACCGCATCAACAAGGTTCTCTCGAACAACGAGATCCAGGCCATGATCACCGCCATCGGCACCTCGATCGGCGACGAGTTCGACATCGAGAAGCTCCGCTACCACCGCGTGATCGTGATGACGGACGCCGACGTCGACGGTTCGCACATCCGGACGCTGATCCTCACGTTCCTCTACCGGCAGATGCCGGAGCTGATCGACAAGGGCCACGTGTACATCGCCGTGCCGCCGCTCTACAAGGTGAAGCTCGGGAACCAGGAGTTCTACTTCGAGAAGGACGCGCAGCTCGAGGAACTCCTCGCCCGCGAGCGCATCCCCGGCGTCGACGTGAGCGACCGCGGCGGCAAGCAGCTGAAGCTGACGGAGGCGAAGTGGCACCGCTTCGTCAAGGACATCCAGCAGTACGAGGGCTACCACGCGCGCCTGCGCTCGGACTTCGGCGCTGCGGCGACGGAGCTGATGATCCAGCATCGCCTCGTCGAGCACGACATCGACTCGCCGAAGGACCTTTCCAAGGCCCTGAAGGCGATCGGCGAGAACGGCTACGCGCTGTCGCTGCTCGATCCCGCCGGCGAGGACGAGTTCCGCATCCGCGTCGTCGAGACGGAGACGTCGGCCGCGCGCAACATCACCGTGCCCGTCGAGCTGCTCGCGTCACCGATCTACCACGGCCTGCGCAACGCGTATCGGAAGCTCGTCGACCAGCTCGGCGAGCCGCCGTTCACGGTGCTCGTCGGCAAGGAGCCGGAGGTCGCCGACACGTTCGACGGCCTGCGCGCGCGCGTCCTCGACGCGGCGAAGCAGGGCATCCAGGTGTCACGCTTCAAGGGCCTCGGCGAGATGAACGCCGAGCAGCTGTGGGAGACGACGATGGATCCGGCCAAGCGGCTGCTCGTGCGCGTCGACGTCGAGGACGGCTCCGCCGCCGACAAGGTCTTCACGATGCTGATGGGTGACGCGGTCGAGCCGCGGCGCGTCTTCATCGAGGAGAACGCGACGAACGTCAAGTTCCTGGATGTGTAGGTCCTCCGGTGTCTGAGTTGGAGACGGGGGCCCTCGGCCCCGGCCGCATCGAGTCGCGCGAGCTCGAGCAGGAGATGCGCTCGAGCTTCCTCGACTACGCGATGTCGGTCATCGTCTCGCGCGCGCTGCCCGATGTGCGTGACGGGCTGAAGCCGGTGCATCGCCGCGTCCTCTACTCGATGTGGACGAACGGCAACAGGCCCGGACGGCCGTACGTGAAGAGCGCGAACATCGTCGGCTACGTCATGGGGAACTTCCACCCCCACGGCGACAGCGCGATCTACGACACGCTCGTGCGCATGGCGCAGCCCTTCTCGCTGCGCTATCCGCTCGTCGACGGGCAGGGGAACTTCGGCTCGATCGACGACGACCCGCCGGCCGCGATGAGGTACACCGAAGCGCGCCTCGCGCGCATCGCCGAAGAGATGTTGCGCGAGCTCGACAGCGACACCGTCGACTTCGAGCCGAACTACGACGAGTCGAAGCAGATCGCGAAGGTCCTGCCGGCGCGGTTCCCGAACCTGCTCGTCAACGGTAGCGCCGGCATCGCCGTCGGCATGGCGACGAACATCCCGCCGCACAACCTGAGCGAGGTGATCGACGCCGTCGTCGAGCTGATCGCGCGGCCGGACGCGAACGTCGAGGACCTGATGAAGCACGTGAAGGGCCCGGACTTCCCGACGGGCGCGATCATCGTCGGCCGCTCCGGGATCCGCGACGCGTATCGCACCGGCCGCGGCCGCGTCGTCATGCGCGCGCGCGCCCACATCGAGGAGCTGCGCGGCGGCAAGAGCGCGATCATCGTCACCGAGCTCCCCTACGGCGTGAAGAAGGGTGGGGAGAGCGGGGTCATCGCGAAGATCGCCGACCTCGTCAACGAGAAGGTGCTGACCGAGATCTCCGACCTGCAGGACCATTCCGACCGGTCGGGGATGCGGATCCAGATCGAGCTGAAGCGCGACGCCGTTCCGCAGGTTGCGCTCAACAAGCTCTTCAAGCACACACCCCTCCAGACGACGTTCGGTGTGAACACGGTCGCGCTCGTCAACGGCGTCCCGAAGACGCTGTCGCTGCTCGAGCTGCTGACGCACTACCTCGAGTTCCAGCGCGAGATCGTCACGCGCCGCAGCAAGCACGAGCTGCGCCAGAAGGAGAAGCGCGCGCACATCCTGCAGGGCTATCTGATCGCACTCGACAACCTCGACGCGGTGATCGCGCTCATCCGCAGTTCGCCCGACACCGAGGCGGCGAGGAACGGGCTCATGTCGCAGTTCGACCTGTCGGAGCGCCAGGCGGTCGCGATTCTCGAGCTGCGCCTCCGCGCGCTGACCGCGCTCGAGCGGAAGGCGGTCGAGGACGAGTACAAGGACATCCAGGAGCGCATCGCCGAGCTGCGCGACCTCCTCGGCTCCGAGGAGAAGATCGACGCGCTCATCAAGGACGAGCTGCTCGAGCTGAAGGGGATCTACGCGCGTTCGGACGACCGGCGCACCGAGATCGTCGCGGCCGAGACGGAGCTCGAGCTCGAGGACCTGATTGCGGAAGAGGACATGGTGATCGCGATCACGCGCTCCGGCTACATCAAGCGCCTACCCGTGACGGCGTATCGCGAGCAGCGCCGCGGCGGCATCGGCGTGATGGGGATGGATCTGAAGGACGAGGACTACATCGAGCATCTCTTCGTCGCCTCCACGCACGACTACATCCTCTTCTTCACGAGCGTCGGCAAGGTCTACCGGCTGAAGGTGCACGAGCTGCCGCTCGGGTCGCGCCAGTCGAAGGGCCGCGCGATCGTCAACCTGCTGCCGTTCCGGCAGGGCGAGAGCGTCCGCGCCGTCATCCAGACGCGCAACTTCGAAGAGGCGAGGTACCTGCTGTTCGCCACGAAGAACGGCGTCGTCAAGAAGACGGAGCTGGGTGCGTACAACACGAACCTGCGCGCCGACGGGATCATCGCGATCAAGATGCGGGACGGCGACGAGCTCGTCGGCGTCCGCCACTCGAGCGGCGAGGACGACGTGCTGATGGTGTCGAGGCTCGGGCAGGCGATTCGCTTCAGCGAGAAGGACGTGCGCGCGATGGGACGCGACGCCTCCGGCGTCCAGGGCATGCGGCTCCGCGGCGACGACGAGGTGATCTCGGTTGCGATCGCGGCCGACGACGCCGACCTGCTCGTCGTCACCGAGAACGGCTACGGCAAGCGGACGCGTGTGTCCGAGTACCCGAAGAAGGGCCGCGGCGGCATGGGCGTGAAGACCGTGCAGCTGACGGAGGCGCGGGGCCATCTCGCGGGGGCGCGCGTCGTCCGCGACGGCTACCAGGTGATGCTGATCTCGACGGGCGGCACCGTCATCCGCATCCCGGTCGAGGACGTCAAGCGGCTCGGCCGCTCGACGCAGGGCGTGATCGTCATGCGGCTTCGCGAAGGGGAGCTCGTCTCGTCGCTCGCGCCCGTCGTCGAGTCCGGCGACGACGAGCCGCAAGACCCGCAAGAGCAGTAACTTCTCGTACCTTTTCAGGGTGATTTCCGGCTCTACCGCTTCCCTTTTCAAAGCGGTAGTGGTAGAAGTGTCAATCGAGGGGTCGGGAGATTGTCGAACAAAGGAAGCCCTCGCATGGCCTATTCGAAGAACGTCGACCTGCTCGAGCCGATCGACATCGCGGAGCACCTCGACAAGATCGAGCTGTACCTCGGGCAGGTGTGTGCCATCGCCGGCATCTCCAAGATGCAGCTCGACTACTGGACGAACAAGGCGCAGATCCCGACCAAGGGGAAGAAGCAGCGGATCTACGACATGGACGCCGTCGAGACCGTGATGCTGATCAAGCAGGCGAAGGACAAGGGCCTGAACCTCGGCGCGGCGATCGACGCGGCGCGGCGGTTCCGCGAGCAGAAGACGGGCTAGTCCCTCTTCGCGGCGTACGTCTGGAACGCCTGCAGCATCTCGATCGGCACCGGGAACGCGATCGTCGTCGACTGCGACGCGCCCAGCTCGAGTAGCGTCTGCAGATAGCGGAGCTGGTACGCGATCGGATGCTCCTCGATCACGGCCGCCGCGTCCTTCAGCCTCTCCGACGCCTGGTACTCGCCCTCGGCGTTGATCACCTTCGCGCGCCGCTCGCGCTCGGCTTCGGCCTGCCGCGCCATCGCGCGCTGCATCCCCTGCGGGATCTCGACGTCCTTGACCTCGACGATCGAGACCTTGATCCCCCACGGCGTCGTCGCCTCGTCGATGATCTCCTGCAGGATCGCGTTGATCTTCTCGCGCTCCGACAGGAGCTCGTCGAGCTGATGCTGGCCGAGCACCGACCGCAGCGTGGTCTGCGCGATCTGAGAGGTCGCGACCATGAAGTTCTCGACCTGGACGATCGCGTCCTGCGGCTGCACGATTCGGAAGTACGCGACGGCGTTCACCCTGACCGGGACGTTGTCCTTCGTGATCACTTCCTGTGGCGGGATGTTGAGAGTGATCGTCCGCAGGTCGACGCGCACCATGCGGTCGACGATCGGGATCAGGAAGATCAGGCCAGGACCCTTCGGCGTCGGGAACAGACGGCCGAGCCGGAAGACGATGCCGCGCTCGTACTCGCGCAGCACCTTGATCGCCGCGATCGCGTACAGCACGAGGAAGAACACGACGATCACGAGGACGATCACGAGTGCGGTCATGACGTGATCCTATGCACCTCGAGGGTCAAGCCGTTGAGCGCGTCCACCGAGACGCGGTCTCCCGCGTGTAGCGGCTCCCGAGATCGCGCACGCCACAGCTCGCCGCGGACGAACACCTGGCCGCTCTCGCGGACGACGCCCGTCATCCCGACGATCTGCTCCGGCCCGACGGTGACGGGCGCCCGTCGTGCCTGGATCGACTTGCCGACCGCGAGCGCCCAGAAGCCCCCGAGGATCGCCGTCACCGTCGCGATCACGGGGATGTTCGCATGGTAGGGCGTGCCGGAGTCGTGGAAGAGCGTCGCGAGACCGAACGCCATCGCGACGAGCCCGGAGAGCGTCAGCGCGCCGTGCGTCGTCACGTGCGCGTCGATCACGAGCAGCGCCGCGCCGAGCAGCACGAGCATGAGCCCCGCCCACGAGAGCGGCAGGACACTGAAGCCGAAGAGCGCGCACACCATGCAGATCGCACCGAACGCCCCGGGGATGACGACACCGGGATGGAAGAGCTCGAACCCGAGCCCCGCGAGGCCGGCGAGGAAGAGGAGCGAGACGATGTTCGGGTCGATCAGCGTGGAGAGGAACCGTGTCAGGAAGCCGGGGCTCGACTCGACGATCTGCGCGCTCGCCGTGTGGAGCGTCAGATGGCGCGGGATCGTCTTTCGCCCGTCGATCTTCTGCAGGAGCGCAGGAAGCGTCGGCGCGATCACGTCGACCACGTGCTCGCGCAGCGCCTCCGTGGCGGTGAGGTTCGACGCCTTCCGCACGGCGGAGTCGGCCCACGCGGCGTTCCGGCCGTGCGACTTCGCGAGACCGCGCAGCGACGCCGCGGCGTCGTTCACGACCTTGCGGCGAAGGTCGCTGCCGATGTTCGTGCCGTTGCCCTGGATCGGGGTCGACGAGCCGATGTTCGTCTCCGGCGCCATCGCGAGGAGGTCGGCGGCCTGCGAGATCCAGACACCGGCCGACGCGGCGCGCGCGCCGTTCGGCGTCACGTAGACGATCACCGGGATCTTCAGCGACAGCTCGCGCTGCACGATCTTCCGCATCGACTCCTCGAGGCCCCCGGGCGTGTCGAGCAGGATCACGACCGCGGAGTAGCCGTGGGACTGCGCGTGCGACAGCTCGCCGTTCAGCCAGTCCTGCGTCACCGGGTTCACGTCCTGCGAGAAATGGACGGCGAGGACGCGGTTCTGCGCGGCGGCCCGGGCAGGAACCGCGAGAGCGAGCAGGAACGCTGCGAGGAGCAGGCGCTTCACCGGTGAAGAGATTGTGCCTCATCCTCGCCGCCTGCCTGGCCTGGGCGGCCGCTCCGGCGTCCGCTCGTGCGGACGGCGTGACGATGCGCGTCGTCACGGTCGCTCCCGGCGCGCGACAACTCGAGGCGGCCGCGCGGTTCGACATGCTCGCGTTCAAGGGCCGCGGCACGATCCGGTTCCGCACGCACCGGCTCGCAGGCGGCTGGACGAGGTGGCAGCCGGCCGACGACGACGCGATGTGGGTCGGCGACTCCGACCGCTTCGAGGTGCGCGCTCCGTCGCGCGTCCGCGCGTACGAGATCGACAGCCCGGTGACGACTGCGCCGGAGCGCCGGGTCGCGTCGGCCTCCGAGCCCGCGATCGTGACACGCGCAGGCTGGGGGGCGGACGAGGAGATCGTGCGCGCGAAGCCGGTCTATGCCCCCGCCGTGAAGCTCGCGATCGTCCACCACACGGTCAGCCCGAACACGTACACGCCGGCGCAGGCGGCGGCGATCGTGCGCGGCATCGAGACCTACCACGTCAAGGGGAACGGCTGGAACGACATCGGCTACAACTTTCTCGTCGACCGCTTCGGGAACGTCTACGAGGGACGCGCGGGCGGCATCGACCGGAACGTCGTCGGCGCGCACTCCGAGGGCTTCAACACCGGCACCGTCGGCATCTCGCTGATCGGGAGCTTCCAGACGGCGCAGCCGCCGAAGGCGATGCAGGACGCGCTCGTCGGGCTCCTCGCGTGGCGCCTCGACGTCGCGCACGTCGATCCCCTCTCGACGGTCGTCTACACCTCGGGCGGGAACGCGAAGTTCCGCGCGGGGAAGGCGGTGACGCTGCGCGCGATCTCGGGCCACCGCGACACGGGGCCGACGGAGTGCCCTGGCGCAGCGGCGTACGCGCTGCTGCCCGCGATCGCGCAGCGGGTCGCCGCGACGGGGCTGCCGAAGCTCTACGCGCCGACGGTCGTCGGCGTCCTCGGCGGCCCGATCCGGTTCCAGGCGCGCCTGTCCCGGTCGCTCGCATGGAGCGTGACGGTCGTCGACCGCTCGGGCAGGACGGTCGCGGCCGGCGGTGGAAACGGAGCACTCGTCGACTGGACGTGGTCGTCGCCGATCGGCGTCAAGGGGCCGTTCGCGTGGACGATCTCCGCACCCGGCATCCGTGTCGCGACCGGGACGATCGGCGGCGGGAAGATCGTCCCGCCGCCGCCGCTCGCGCTGACGGACGTCTCGGCGCTGCCGTCGGTGATCACGCCGGCCGCCGACGGGACGATCGCGCCTGCGACGCTCTCGTTCACGCTCAGCGCGCCCGCGACGGTGACGGTGAAGCTCGTCGACGTCGCGTCGCGGGCCGCCGTGCAGACGATCTCGAGCGGCACGCGTCCGGCGGGGCCCTCGACGGTGCAGTGGTCGCCGGCGTCGGTGCCCGACGGCAGCTACCAGCTCGTCGTCACCGCGCGGAGCGGCGGGGCCCGCGCGACGCGCTGGGCCGACGTCGTCGTCGACCGCGAGGTGTCCGGCGTGTCGGTGTCGCCGGCGGTGTTCTCGCCGAATCACGACCTGATGTTCGACACGGCCACCTTCGGCTTCCTGCTCGCGAGACCGGCGCACGTGCAGCTCGACGTCCTCGCGGGCTCGCAACTCGTCGCGTCCGTCTTCGCCGGCGACCTCGCGGCGGGCGCGAACACGATCGTGTGGGACGGAAGCGGCTTCGGGCCGCCGCTCCCGGACGGCGAGTACACCGCGGTCCTCACGGTCGACGGCATCGCCGTCCCGATCGCCGTTCGCATCGACGACACGCCGCCGCAGCTCCAGCTCGTCGACCGTCCGTCGCTCGTGTTCTCCGTCGACGAGGCCTGCACGGTGCGCGTCGTGCTCAACGGCAAGACCGTGCTCACGCTGAACGAGAGCCCGGGGACGTTCCAGGTCCCCGCGAGCGGCGCCGTCACCAGCGTCTCGGCTCAGGCGATCGACGTCGCCGGAAACGTCTCCGCGATCGTCAGCGGCTGAGCCAGGCGTCGTACCCGCGCTCGAGCCGCTCGAGCACGTCGACGAGCAGGTCGAGCCGGTCGCGGGCGACCCACCCCGCGCCGGGCCACGCCGAGCCGCCGACGTTGATCCCGATCCCGACCACGACGCGCCCGCTCGCCTCGGCGAGGATCCCGGCCGCCTTCCGCCCGTCGACGAGCACGTCGTTCGGGTGCTTGATCGTCGCGCCGGCGCCGATCGCGTCCCGCACCGCGTGCGCCGCGACGAGCGTCAGCTCGGGCCATCGCGCGACCGGCTGCGGCGGGTACAGCGCCACCGAGAACATCAGCGCCGAATCCGTCCAGGTCCGCCCGAGCCGGCCGCGGCCTTCCGTCTGCCGCTCGGCGAGCGCGACTGCACCGTGCGTCGCGTCGGCCGGAAGGAGCTTCTGCGTCGTCGGCGTCTCCTCGGCCCAGTGGTACTCCCGCCCGTACGCGCCGCGCAGCGCGGGCCGCACCACATCGGGCGTGAGGAACACGGCCACTAGAGTAGGCGCGTGCAACCTTCGCCGCGCAGGGCCCGTCGAATCGTCGACGACCTGCGGCCCGACGGGCCGCTCGTCTACGAGAGGCTCTCCGACCCCATCCTGGTGCGACGTGCGAAAGACGGTGACAGGCTCGCGCTCGACGCGCTCTGCGAGCGGCATGCGCCGCGCGTGGAGCGGATCGCGCTCCACGTCCTGCGCGATCCAGAGGACGCGCGCGACGCGGCGCAGGAGTCGCTCGTGAAGCTCGTACAGCGGCTCGGCCAGTTCCGCGGGCAGTCGCAGTTCTCGACGTGGCTGCACCGGCTCGTCGTGAACACGTGCAAGGACGTCGCGCAGGCGCGGTGGACGGCGCAGCGGCGGACGGAGCCGCTCGTCGAGGACACGCGCGTCGCGTCCGACGGGGATCCGGCGCGCGCACTCGCCGCGTCGGAGGCGCGGCGCGAGCTCGGCCGGTGCCTCGCCGAGCTGCCGCCGGCGCAGGCGACCGTCGTCGCTCTGAAGGACGGGTTCGACGTGCCGTTCGAGGAGATCGCCGCCGCGACCGGAATGCCGGTCGGGACGGCGAAGTGCTACGCGCACAGGGGACGCAAGGGTCTGAAGGAGCGCCTGAGCGCTTGATGGACAAGGCCGCGATCGAGGCGATCCTGCCCCACCGCGACCCGATGCTCCTGATCGACGAGGTCGTCGAGATGGTTCCCGGCGAGCGCGTCGTCGCGCGCAAGACCGTGACGGAGGAGGACTGCGCGGGGCACTTCCCGGGCAACCCGATCATGCCCGGCGTGAAGATGGTCGAGGCGCTCGCGCAATGCGGCGCGGTCGCCGTCCTCTCGCAGGAGGAGAACCGCGGCAAGCTCGCGCTCTTCGCCGGCATCGACGACGTGCGCTTCAAGCGCGTCGTGCGCCCGGGCGACGTCCTCACGCTCGAGTGCGTCGTCGAGACCGTGCGCGGCCCCGTCGGTCGCGGCAAGGCGAAGGCGACCGTCGACGGGCAACTCGCCGTGCGGGGCACGCTGACGTTCGCGGTCGGAGAAGACGCGTGATCGGCCGCGCGAACGGCCACCGGATCTCGATCACGGGCCTCGGCTGCCACGTGCCGGAGCGCGTGCTCACGAACGACGAGCTTGCGGAGCTCGTCGACACGAACGACGAATGGATCACGTCCCGCACCGGCATCAAGGAGCGGCGGATCGCGGCGGACGATGAGGCGCTGACCGACATCTCGCTTCCCGCCGCGCGACGTGCGCTCGAGATGGCCGGCGTCGCCGCCAAGGACGTCGACCTCGTGGTCGTCGCGACCGTCACGCCCGACATGGCGTTCCCGTCGGCGAGCGCACTGATCGCCGACGCGCTCGGCATGCCGGACGCCGCCGCGTACGACCTCAGCGCCGGCTGCACCGGCTTCGTCTACGCGATCGTGCAGGCGCACGCGATGCTCGCGGCCGGGATTGCGCACAAGGCGCTCGTCGTCGGCGGCGACGTTCTCTCGAAGATCCTCGACTGGACGGACCGCTCGACCCTCGTCCTGTTCGGCGACGGCGCCGGCGCCGTCGTACTCGAGCGCGTCGAGTCGGGCGGCTTCCTCGGCTTCGAGCTCGGGGCCGACGGCGGCGGCGGCGCGAACCTCTGGCTGCCGGGCAGCGGCTCCCGGAAGTTCGACGATCCCGACAAGTACGTGAAGATGAACGGCCGGGAGGTCTTCAAGTTCGCGACGCGGGTGATGGTGACGTCGGCGGAGGCGATTCTCGAGGAGTGCGGGCGAACGGTCGACGACGTCGACGTCTACGTCCCGCACCAGGCGAACGTCCGGATCATCGACCACGCCGCGAGGAAGCTGGGGTTCCCCGAGGAAAAGACGGTGGTCAATGTCCACAAGTACGGGAACACCTCCTCGGGGTCGATCCCGCTCGCCCTCGCCGACGCCGCCGACGACGGACGCCTGAAGCCTGGCAAGCTTGTCCTCCTCACGGGCATGGGCGCGGGTCTGACGTGGGGCTCGGCGCTGATCGAATGGACACACGAAACGACTGGAGCAGCCGCATGACGAAGATCGCGTTCATGTTCCCGGGGCAGGGCTCGTTCGAGGCCGGCATGGGCCGCGACGTCGCCGAGGCGGTGCCGGAGGCGATGGCGGTCTACGACGTCGCGAACGACGCGACCGACCTCGACGTCAAGGAGCTGTGCTTCGAGCGGCCGGTCGAGGACCTCGTCGATACCGAGGTGCAGCAGCCTGCGCTCGTCACGACGAGCCTCGCGCTCGACGCGGCGCTCCGCTCGCGCGGCATCTCGCCCCATGTCGTCGTCGGCCACTCCGTCGGCGAGTTCTCGGCACTCGGCGCGGCGCACACGCTCTCCGTCCGCGACGCGATCGCGCTCGTGCGCGAGCGCGGCATCGCGATGGCCGACGCGGCGCGCCAGCATCCCGGCTCGATGGCGGCGATCCTCGGTCTCGCCGACGAGGCGGTCGAGGCGCTCTGCAACAAGATCCACAACGTGTGGCCCGCGAACTACAACTGCCCGGGGCAGCTCGTGATCTCCGGGGAGACGCCTTCCGTCGAGGAGGCGATCGACGAGGCGACACGCGAGGGCGCGCGCCGCGCGATCAAGCTCCGCGTGTCCGGCGCTTTCCACTCGCCGCTCGTCGCGCGCGCCGCCGAGCGGCTGCGCCCCGCGGTCGAGAGGGTGCACCTCGCCGAGGGAACGTCCGCGTTCATGTCGACGGTCACCGCGCGGCTCGAGGACGCCCATCGCTACCGCGAGGGACTGATCGAGCAGCTGACGGCGCCCGTGAAGTTCACGCAAGCGGCGCGCGCGCTGATCGCGGACGGCGTCACGACGTTCGTGGAGGTCGGGCCCGGCAACGTGCTCGGCGGTTTACTGAAGAGGATCGACAAGTCCGTCCGCACGTTCTCGGTCAGCGACCTGAAGACGCTGGACGAGGTCACCGAGGCACTTGGCTAACGACTTCTGTTCCCTCGCAGGGAAGACCGCGCTCGTCACCGGCGCCTCGCGCGGGATCGGGCGCGCGATCGCGGAGGAGCTGGCGCGCGCCGGCGCCCAGGTCGTCGTCGGCTTCCGCTCGGGCAAGGACGAGGCGGAGGAGCTCGCGGCGTCGATCGGCGGACGCGCAGTGCAGGCGGACGTCTCGAGCGCCGAGGACGCCGCGCGACTCGTCGCCGAGGCCGGCGACGTCGACGTCCTTGTCAACAACGCGGGGCTCACGCGCGACGGGCTGCTCGCGCGCATGTCGGACGACGACTGGCGCACGGTGATCGAGACGAACCTCAGCTCCGTCTTCTACACGTGCCGCGCCGTGACGCGGCCGATGATGAAGAAGCGCGCCGGGTCGATCGTCAACATCAGCTCCGTCGTCGGCGTGCACGGGAACTGGGGCCAGACGAACTACGCCGCGTCGAAGGCAGGGATCATCGGCTTCACGAAGTCGCTTGCACGCGAGCTCGGCTCACGGAACATCCGCGCGAACGTCGTTGCGCCCGGCTACGTGAAGACGGCGCTGACCGACGTCCTGCCCGAGGAGGCGACGGCGGCGATGATCCAGAACACACCGCTCGGCCGTGTCGCGGAGCCGGAGGAGATCGCGGGCGCGGTACGCTTCCTCGCGTCGGACCAGGCCGCGTTCATCACGGGCGAGGTGCTGCTGGTCGACGGCGGACTCGGAATGTGATGAGCAGGCGTGTGGTGATCACGGGGCTCGGCATGGTCAGCCCCCTCGGGAACGACGTGCAGACGTCGTGGCGACGCCTGCTCGCGGGCGAGGCGGGCGCGGCCGAGATCACGGCCTTCGACCATGCGGACTACAACGTGCACTTCGCGTGCGAGCTGAAGGATTTCGACCCGACGGTCTGGGTCGACCGGAAGGCGGCGCGCCGCATGGACCGTTTCGCGCAGATGATCCTCGCGGCTGCACGCCAGGCCGAGCAGGACTCGGGCGTCGACGTCTCGGAGGCGCCCGACCGCTACGGCGCGTCGATCGCGACCGGCATCGGCGGGCTGCACTCCTACCAGGAGTGCTACCACGTGCTCCTCACGAAGGGCCCCGACCGGGTCAGCCCGTTCTCGATCCCGTCGATCATCCCGAACATGGGCGCCGGCTGGGTGTCCATCGAGCTCGGCACGAAGGGCCCGCTGATGAGCGAGTGCACCGCGTGCGCCGCGTCCAACATGGCGATCGGCGACGCGCTCGACGCGATCCGGATGGGCCGCGCCGACGTGATGTTCGCCGGCGGCACCGAGGCGCCGATCACCGAGGTCGGCATCGCCGGCTTCGACGCGATGCGCGCGCTCTCGCGGCGCAACGACGATCCGGCGAAGGCGTCGCGGCCGTTCGACAACGAGCGCGACGGCCTCGTGATGGGCGAGGCGGCGGCGGTGCTCGTCCTCGAGGAGCTCGAGCGTGCGCAGGCGCGCGGCGCGAAGATCTACGCGGAGCTCGTCGGCTACGGCATGTCGTCGGACGCGTCGCACATGACGGAGCCGGATCCGACCGGCGAGAGCCCGGCGCGCGCGATGACGATGGCGTTGCGCGACGCGGGCGTCGAGCCCGCCGACGTCGGCTACGTGAACGCGCACGCGACGTCGACGCCGCTCGGCGACGCCGCCGAGACGCGGGTGATCAAGATCGCGTTCGGCGAGCATGCGTCGAACGGCCTCGCGGTGTCGTCGACGAAGGGCGCGACGGGACATTGCTTCGGCGCGGCCGGCGCAGTCGAGGCCGTGTTCACGACGATGGCGCTCGTCGACAAGAAGGCGCCGCCGACGATCAACTACGAGGAGCAGGATCCCGACTGCGACCTCGACTACGTCCCGAATGTCGCGCGCGACGTCCCCGATCTGAAGGTGGCGGTGTCGAACTCGTTCGGGTTCGGCGGCCACAACGCGTCGATCGTCGTCCGCGAGCTCGATTCGTAGCCTGGTAGGAGAACTGCGTGCGCTGCGCGAATGGACGCGCATGCGCACAAGCGTTGCCGTCGTGGACATCGATGGAACTCAGGTCGAGCTGCACGTTCGTCGCTCGAAACGCGTGCGTGGACACCGCATGGTCGTGCGCTACGGCCTGCCGCCCGAGCTCGTGGTCAGACCACGCGCCACGAGCTCGGAGATCGTCGAGGCGATCGACTTCCACCGTGCGTGGCTCGAGCGCCAGCTCGCGAAGGCGCAGCCGCCGCGGCTCGGGCTGGAGCGCCTCCGCCTGACTGAGGAGCAGGGACGTCGCGAGGCGCGTGAGCGCATCCACCTGATCGCGCAGTCGGAGGCGCAGGCGCTCGGCGTCGTCTACAAGCGCATCACGCTTCGCGACCAGAAGAGCCGCTGGGGATCGTGCTCGTCCAAGGGGACGCTCAGCTTCAACTGGCGGCTGGTGCTCGCGCCGCACGACGTCCTCGACTACGTCGTCGTGCACGAGATCTGCCACCTCGTCGAGCTCAACCACGGCCCGGCGTTCTGGAAGCTCGTCGAGAAGCGCCGCTCCGGGTACCTCGAGTCGAAGCGCTGGCTCGACGATCACGGCTGGGAGATCCTCGCGTACCGGCCGCCGGTCGAAGCCGCGGCGTAGGCACGTACACTCGCCCGCGTGGACCGGTGGGCGACGTTCGACTGCTACGGCACGCTGATCGACTGGGACGGCGGCGTGCGTGCGGAGCTCGCGCGCGTCTTCGGCGACGCGCGCGCGGACGAGCTGCTCGCGCGCTACGGCGAGATCGAGCCGGGGCTGCAGGCGAGCGGCGAGCGAAGCTACCGCGAAGTGATGACGGAGGCGATGCGGATGCTCGGCGCGCCGGACGGCGAGGTGCACGGCCTCGCGGAGTCGCTGCCGGGGTGGCGCGCGTTCCCCGAGGTGAAGGGCGCGCTCGAAGAGGCGCGCAGCCGCGGGTGGAAGCTCGCGATCCTCTCGAACACGGACGCCGACTTCATCGCGGCCTCGCAGGTGCAGATCGGCGTGCCGTTCGACGAGGTCGTGGTCGCGCAGGAGATCGGGTCGTACAAGCCCGCGCACCGCCACTGGGACGAGTTCTTCTCGCGGACGAAGGCGTCGCGCGAGGCGCACGTGCACGTCGCCGCGTCGCTCTTCCACGACATCGCCCCCGCGAGCGAGCTCGGCCTCCGCAGCATCTGGATCAACCGCCTCGGCGAGGCTGCGCGCGCGACGCCGACGCGTGAGCTGCCGGACCTGTTCGAGCTGCCCGAGACGCTCGATGAGCTCGTTCCGGGTTAGGCGGGCGACGGCCGCCGACGCAGACGCCGTCGTCGACATCGTGCGCGCTCTCGACACCATGATCCTCGGCTCGAGCGACTACACGCGCGCCGACCTCGAAGAGGAATGGCGCCGCAGCGACCCCGAGCGCAACGCCTTCGTCCTCGTCGACGGCGGTGCGCCGATCGCGTACGGCACGGTCGACGACAAGGGCGACCCGCGGAGCGACGGCTACGTGCACCCGTCGCACTTCGGCCGCGGCGCCGGCGGCGTGCTCGTGGACGCGCTGGAGGACGAGCTGCGGTCGCGCGGGGCGACGGTCGTGCGCAACGCCACGCTCCTCGCCGACGAACGCGCCCACGCGCTGCTTCGCGGCCGAGGCTACGACGAGGTGCGGCGCTTCTGGCAGATGCGGATCGAGCTGACGGAGGAGCCGCCGCCGCCCGCGTACGAGCTGGAGCCGCTTGCGCCCGGCGACGCACAGGCGTTCCACGCCGCGTACGAGGAGGCGTTCGCCGACCACTGGGGTCACGTCCGCCGGCCGTTCGAGGACTGGCGCCACGACCACATGGACGGCCCCGACTACGCGCCCGAGCTCTTCCGCGTCGTCCGCATCGACGGCGAGATCGCCGCCGGCTGGATCGGGGTCTGGGACCGCGGCGGCGCGGCCGACGTGGCGCGCCTCTTCACGCGGCGCGCATTCCGGCGGCGCGGCCTCGGCGAGGCGCTGCTCCTCGACGCGTTCGGCGTGTTCTGGCGCGGGGGCAAGCGCACCGTCGGCCTCGGCGTCGACGCGCAGTCCGACACCGGCGCCCATCGCCTCTACGAGCGCGCCGGGATGCACGTGCACTGGGGCGCCGTCGTCTTCGAGAAGCGGCTCGATGCGTGAGCTGCGCGCGAGCGACGCGGAGCGGGTCGCGGCGCTCTTCGTCGACTGCTATGGCGAGGCGCGCCCGATCGACGCGGAGGAGATCCGGTCGTGGCTTCGGAACTCCGAGCTCGAGCCGGAGTGGCTGCGCGTGCTCGAAGAGGACGGCCGTATCGTCGGCTACGGCGACGTCTGGCCGCAGCACGAGCAGCTCTGGCTCGACGTCGCCTCGCCTTCGCATGCGGCGACGTTCTTCGAATGGGCCGAGCTGGAGGCGCGCGCCCACGGCTCGCCGCGCGTCCGCATCCAGATTCCCCACGGCCACGCGCTCGCGACGGTGGCGGCCGAGCGCGGCTACGAGCCGTGGCGCCATTCGCTGACGATGGAGATCGCGCTCGACGCCCCGCCCCATCGGCCGCCCCTGCCGCAGGGCCTCGAGCTGCGGCCGTACCGCGACGAGGACGCCGAGCAGCTCCGGGAGGCGCTGAACGAGGCGTTCGCGGACGACCCGTTCCACGAGGACATCTCGCCGTCGAACTTCCGCGAGTTCTTCCTCGAGGCGCGCGCGTTCGACCCGACGCTGTGGCTCCTCGCCTGGGACGCCGCGGAGCTCGCCGGCTTCAACGTCGTCTATCCCGAGCGAGGCAGCGACGCGACGCTCGGCTGGGTGAACACGCTCGGGGTGCGCGGGCCATGGCGGCGCCGCGGTCTCGGCGAGGCACTGCTGCGGATCGCGTTCGCCGATCTCTATGCGCGCGGACTCCGCCGCGTGGGCCTCGGCGTCGACGCAGCGAACGTGACCGGCGCGCTTCGTCTCTACGAGCGCGTCGGCATGCACCAGGTACTGCGAAGCGACAACTGGCAGAAGGACGTGTGAGCGCGCTCCGCGCGAAGTGCCCAGACTGCCGCACGCTGACGGCGGTTGCGATCGGGGACGAGTACCAGTGCCACGCGTGCGGACGCGAGTTCCGCGCCGGCCTCGTGCGGGTGCCGCGCGCGTGGGGCGACGGCGGCGACCCGATGGCGCGCGCCGCCGACCTGGCGCTTCCGTGGCCGGAGGCGGCGGTCGTCGCGGAGTCGACGCTCGACGCGCAGATCGAGACGACGGCGCGCGAGCTGCCCGCACGTCCGCTCGTGCTCGGCGGGTGCTGCTGCGCGCACGTCGGCGCCGTGCGCGAGCTTGCACGGCGGCACGGCCGCATCGGCGTCGTGTGGATCGACGCGCACGGCGACCTCCACACGCCGGCGACGTCGCCGTCGGGCAACGCGTGGGGGATGCCGCTCAGGATGCTGATCGACGCCGGGGACGTCGATGCACCCGACGTGACGTTGCTCGGCGCGCGCAGCATGGAGCCGGAGGAGGTCGCGTTCGTCGCCGAGAGGAGGATCCGGCGGGAGCTCGGGCCGTTGCCCGAGCACGTGTACGTCGCGCTCGACTGCGACGTGCTTCGGCCGGGAGAGGCCGACGTGTTCATGCCGGAGCCGGGCGGCCCGTCGGTCGGCGAGCTCGAGACGACCTTGCGCGCGCTGCCGCGCCCGGTCGGCGTCGGCTTCACCGGCCTCGCGTGGTCGGAGCGCAACGAGGAGCTCCTGCCGAGGCTCGGCGCGGCGCTTTCGCTGTAACCGGGCTGCCGGAGCGGGAGGTCTAAGCTTCAGCACCGATGTCCGAGCCCAGGATCGACGTCCAGGTCGAGCACCGCCATGCGCCGCCGCCGGAGGCGAAGAAGCACCCGAACACGTGCCCGAAGTGCGGCTCGCACTACCGCGACGACGAGCTCGCAGAGGCCCTCTGGGTGTGCGGCCACTGCGGGCACCACTTCCCGATGCGCGCCCGCGCGCGGATCGACTGGTGGGCGGATCCCGGCTCGTTCCAGGAGGACGCGGCCGACGTCCGGTCCGACGACCCGCTCGACTTCTTCGACCTGCGCCCGTACTCGGAGCGACTGACGGAGGCCGAGCTGAACACCGGCCAGGGTGAGGCGGTCGTGATCGGGCAGGCGGCGATCGACGAGCATCCCGTGCAGCTCGCGGTGATGGACTTCTCGTTCATGGGCGGCTCGATGGGGAGCGCCGTCGGAGAGAAGTTCTCGCGTGCCTGCGACGCGGCGATCGAGCGCGGCATCCCGCTCGTGGCGGCGACGTCGTCGGGCGGCGCGCGCATGCAGGAGGGCATCCTCTCGCTGATGCAGCTGCCGAAGACGGTGTGCGCCGTCGAGGACCTGCACGACGCGAAGCTGCCGATGTTCATGGTGATGACGCATCCGACGACCGCGGGCGTGCTCGCGTCGTTCGCGTCGCTCGGCGACGTCACGATCGCCGAGCCCGGCGCGCTCATCGCGTTCACCGGCCCACGGGTCGTGCAGCAGACGACGCGCGAGAAGCTGCCCGAGGACTTCGGTCTCGCCGAGCAGAACCTCCGCTTCGGCCACCTCGACGCCATCGTGCCGCGCGCCGAGCAGCGCCAGTACCTGACACGTCTGTTGAGGCTCTGGGCGTGAGCGATACGAACCACGAGATCAACCTGCGCCAGCGGCTGTCGGGGCTGTCGCGGCTGCCGCTCCTGCGCGGCGTACGCGTCGACGGCGAGGCGGGCCGGCTCGAGAAGCAGCTCGAGCGGCTGAAGGAGGACACGAGCGACGAGGCGATCTGGCGCTCGGTCGAGCTCGCGCGGCACCCCGAACGGCCGTACACGCTCGACTACGTCGAGAGGATCGTCGACGACTGGGTCGAGCTGCACGGCGACCGCGGCCGCGCCGACGACGGCGCGCTCGTCACCGGCGTCGGCAGGCTCGACGGTCGAACCGTCGCGGTTCTCGGCCACCAGAAGGGACGCGACGTGAAGGAGCGGCTCGATCGCCAGTTCGGGATGGCGTACCCCGAGGGCTACCAGAAGGCGATGCGGATCATGGAGATCGCCGAGCGCTTCGCCTTCCCCGTGATCTCGCTCGTCGACACCCCGGGCGCGTATCCGGGTGTGGCGGCGGAGCAGCACGGTCAGGGCGGCGCGATCGCGCGCTCGCAGGCGGTGATGGCGCGGCTCACCGTCCCCACGGTCGCGTGCATCATCGGCGAGGGCGGCTCGGGCGGCGCCGTCGCGATCGCGGTCTCCGACCGCGTACTGATGCAGGAGAACGCGATCTACTCGGTGATCACGCCCGAGGGCTGCGCGGCGATCCTCTGGCGCGACGCCGGCGAGGCGAAGAAGGCGGCCGCGGCGTTCAAGCCGGACGCGCTCCACTGCCTCGATCTCGGCGTGATCGACGCGATCGTCCCCGAGCCCGAGGGCGGCGCGCAGACCGACCACGACGAAGCGGCCCGCCTGCTGAAGGCGGGGCTCGTCGAGGCGCTCGAGGAGATCGAGGAGACGCCGGGCGAGGAGCTTCGCCGGCAGCGCCGCGCGAAGTTCCGCGGCATGGGCGTCTTCGCCTAGGCCGTCTTTCCGACCGCGAGGAGGTGCGGGCTGAGCGGGCGGAGCGCCTCGTCCTGCTCCGCGAACCGGGCGACCCGGAGAACGCGCGCGAGGATCGCCGGGTCCTCGGTGCCCTCGGCGAGCCAGCCCGGCCCCTCGACCCCGTAGACGGCGTCGACGCGGACGCCACCGTCGCCGAGCTCGCCCGCGAGCTCTTCGGGCCGGTGGAACCAGGCATCGGGGAAGACGCCGCGGCGGCGCTCGGGCGGGACGCGCCGTCCGATGGCGACCTCCTCGAGCATGTTCTCGAGGGCGTCGTCGGGGCGCTCCATCATCTCGCGGCGGACGAGCACGTTCAGGAGGGGCGCGAGGCGCGAGATCGCCGCTGCCGCGACGACCGCGGCCGGCCGCGCGACCCGGGCGGCCTCGCGCACGGCTGCGACGCGGTCGGCGCGCTCGCCGAGGTGGTAGAGCGGTCCGAGGAGGAGCACCGAGTCGAAGCTCCTGTCGGGAAACGGGAGCTTGCGCGCGTCCGCCCGGTGGACGCCGAACCCGCCGCGGGCGCGGGCGCGCGCGAGGTGATTGGGGGCCGGGTCGACGAGCTCGACCTCGTACCCCAGCGAGACGAGCCATTCCGCGTAACGGCCCGTGCCGCCGCCCACGTCCGCGACCCGGCCGCCCGGCGGCAGGTGGCGGAGGAGGAGCTCCTTCGTGCGCTCCAGCTCGAGCCGGAACGTGCCGAGGCGGCCGTCCTCGTCGAAGTCGGCGTAGTACGCGAGGACGTCGTCGGGGGTCCGCATCGGGCTTTCCACATTCTCCACAGGGTTTTCAACCGAGATGTTGCCGCCCTGTAAACGCGTCGAGGCCCGCAGATGCGGGCCTCGAGCGCCTAACCCCCCGTCAGGTGGAGAAGCTCTGTGCGGTTTGTCTCCTGGGATTCCGGAGCTAAACCTCGTTTGTGGCGGTCCCGGCTGTGGAAAACAGCGGTCGTGGCTCGCCCGATCTGGTCAGGCACGATCTCGTTCGGCCTCGTCTCCGTCCCGGTGCGGATGTACACGGCGACGGCGTCCCAGGAGCTCAGGTTCCACTTCCTGGACCGGCGGGACATGGCTCCCATCGGCTACGACAAGGTCAACAAGGAGACGGGCCAGTCCGTCGATCCCGACGACATCATCCGCGGCTTCGAGTACGAGAAGGGCCGGTTCGTCGAGGTCACCGACGAGGACATCGACCGCCTCGACGTCGAGCTCACGCACGCGATCGACATCTGCGACTTCGTCTCGATCGACGAGATCGACCCGCTGTACTTCCGCAAGGGCTACTACCTGCTGCCGCAGGAGGGCGCGGAGAAGCCCTATCGGCTGCTTCTGAAGGCCCTCGACGAGACCGGTCGGGTCGCGATCGCGAAGGTCGTGATCCGCAACAAGCAGCACCTCTCGTGCGTTCGGCCGGTCGACGACGCGCTCGTGCTCGAGACGATGTACTACGCCGACGAGGTGCGTGCGCCCGAGGCGGCGCCGAAGCCGCAGGTGCGCGAGGCGGAAGTGAAGATGGCGAAGACGCTGATCGAGAACCTCGCCGCGAAGTGGGATCCCGAGCGCTACCACGATCGGTACCGAAACGAGCTGCTCGACCTGCTCCAGAAGAAGGCCGAGGGCGAGCCGCTGCCGGAGCCGTCGGCGGAGACGGACGAGGGTGTCGTCGACCTGATGGAGGCGCTGCGCCAGTCGGTGCAGGCGACGAAGAAGAAGCGCGCCGCGTCGTCGCGCAAGACCTCGTCTTCGCGGAAGAAGAAGACGTCGTCCGCGCGGAAGCGCAAAGCTGCGTAGGTGAGCCTCAGCGAGTACCGCAAGAAGCGGGACCCGAAGATCACTCCGGAGCCGTTCGGCTCGAAGAAGAAGGGCAAGAAGCCGATCTTCGTGATCCAGCGCCACGACGCGCGCCGCCTGCACTACGACTTCCGGCTCGAGCTGCGCGGCGCGCTCGCCTCGTGGGCGGTGCCGAAGGGCGTGCCGCTCGAGCCCGGAGGCCGCGCGCTCGCCGTGCACGTCGAGGACCACCCGCTCGAGTACGCCACGTTCCACGGCGAGATCCCGAAGGGCCAGTACGGCGCGGGCACCGTCGAGATCTGGGACAACGGCACCTACGACCTGCTCGAGGAGAAGCGCAACGGCCAGCTCACGTTCGAGCTGCACGGCTCGCGCGTGCACGGCCGCTGGTCGCTCGTCCCTGCGCACCTCGACGGCAAGAAGGAGAACTGGCTGCTGATCAAGCGGCACGACGAGGACGAAGCCGAGGTCGTGCAGGGGACGTACCGTCCCATGCTCGCGTCGCTCGACACGCGCATCCCGCACGGCGACGGGTGGACGTTCGAGGTGAAGTTCGACGGGTACCGCGCGCTCGCGTACATCCGCGGCGGCGAGTGCACGCTCGTCTCGCGGAACGACAACGACCTCACCGAACGCTTCGCCGAAGTGGCCAAGTCGCTCGTGAAGGCGGTCAAGAGTCCGAACGCCGTGGTCGACGGCGAGATCACCCGTATCGACCCGTCGGGCCGCACGTCGTTCTCGGAGCTCCAGCAGGGACAGGGACCGCTCGTCTACTACGCGTTCGACCTGCTCGAGCTCGACGGCGAGCCTCTCGTCGACCTGCCGCTGCACGAGCGGAAGGAGCGCCTGCGGGAGCTCCTGTACCGCCGCGTGAAGAGCGTGCAGCTCTCCGAGGGATTCGACGACGGCGACGCACTGTTCGAAGTCGCGAAGCAGCAGAACCTCGAAGGCGTGATCGCGAAGCGCGTCGACTCGCGCTACCAGACCGGCAAGCGCTCGCGCGACTGGTTGAAGATCAAGGCCGACAACATGGACGAGTTCGTGGTCGTCGGCTACACGCGCGGCTCCGGCCGGCGCGCGAACACGTTCGGCTCGCTCGTCCTCGCGGTCAACGAGGGGAACGAGCTGCGATACGTCGGCAACGTCGGCACGGGTTTCGACGACGCCGAGATCCGCAAGCTGCTGAAGCTCCTGAAGCCGCTGCACCGCGAAGCGTCGCCGTTCGCCGTCGTCCCGAAGATGCCGCGCGTGCGCAAAGGCGACGTGCAGTGGGTCGAGCCGCAGCTCGTCGCGCAGGTGCGCTACGGCGAGTGGACGCACGACGGGCACCTGCGCCACCCCGCCTACCAGGGCATCCGCGAGGACAAGCGCGCCGCGGAGGTGGTCGCACCGCAGCCGATCGAGGATCTCGTCAAGGTCGGGAAGCTCGAGCTCCGCCTCTCGAACCTCGACAAGCCGTTCTGGCCCGACGAGGGGATCACGAAGGGCGACCTCCTGCGGTACTACCGCGCCGTCGCACCGGTTCTTCTGCCGCACCTCGAGAACCGCCCGTTCACGATGCGTCGCTACCCCGAGGGCGCCTACGGCGAAGCGTTCTTCCAGAAGGACGCGCCGAAGCACATGCCGGAGTGGATCCCGACCTTCCGCGCGCTCGTCTCGACACGCGACCGGGCGCGCACGAAGAAATGGATCGACTTCCCGCTCGTGAACGACGAGCTCGCGCTCCTCTGGATGGTGAACATGGGCTGCATCGACATGAACACGTGGTACTCGCGGATCGACAAGCCCGACCGCCCGGACTTCGTGCTCTTCGACCTCGACCCGACGCCGGAGGTGCCGTGGGCGCAGACGATCGAGGTCGCGCTGATCCTCAAGGAGCTCCTCGACGCGCTCGGGCTCCAGTCGTTCCCGAAGACGAGCGGCGGCAAGGGGTTTCACGTCCTCGTCCCGCTCGACCGCCGGTCGACGTTCGAGGACACGCGGCAGTTCTCGGAGTTCGTCGCCGGCGCGATCGCCCGCGCCCACCCGAAGCTCGCGACGACGGAGTGGTCGAAAGCGCGGCGCCGCGGCGTGCTCATCGACGCGAACCAGAACGGCGAGGGCAAGACGATCGCGTCGGTCTACTCGGTCCGTCCGAAGCCGAACGCGCCGGTGTCGACCCCGCTCCGCTGGGACGAGGTGAACGACAAGCTGAATCCGTCGATCTACACGATGCCCGTCGTCCTCGAGCGGGTGCGGATGTACGGCGACGTGTACGACGGCCTGCTCACGACGAAGCAGTCGCTCGCGAAAGCGCTCAAGCGCCTGGCTTGACCGGGTGCGTGCGCGACGCCTGCTTCGCGACCGCGAGCTCCCTGCCGTCGATCACGGCGTAGCGCAGCGCGATCGCGCTCAGCTCCTCGGAGGCGTCCTTCGCGGCCTTGCCGAGCTTTGCGTCGAGCGTCGCTGGATCGTCCATGTACAGGAGCCGCGTCCAGAACGTCGTCAGGACGATCGACACCCACGGCATGAAGATCGCGTTCCGCTCGAGCGCCGCCGACGGCCGCTGCACGAAGAACGCCACGAAGATCCCGACCGTCAGGCCGGCGAGGCCGATCGCCGACACCGCCTCGCCGAGGGACGACGCCGTCATGCCCTTCACGAACGCCGCGACGATCGCGGCGACGCCGAACACCATCATCGCGACGTATCCGATGAACACGACGCGGTACGACCGGCGGAGATAGGCGGTCGTGCGCGCGAGCGTCTGGACGTCGTCGTGGAGGATCGCGGCCGCGAGCGCACGCAGCTCCTCCGTCGTCTGCAAGGGGTCCCCGTGCCGCGGGCGGGGCAGCGCGAGCTCGGTCATGCCTGCCCTCCTCGTCCGTTGTCGAAGGAGACGAGCTTAAGTCAGGAGGCGCACGCCGTCCACCACGAGCTGGACGGCGATCGCGGAGAGCAGCAGCCCGAAGACGCGCGTCAGGAACGAGAGGATCGCCGGGCTGAGCGCGCGCGTCATCCGCTCGGCCGTGACGAGCGCCAGGCCGACGCAGGCGACCGCGAGCACGATTGCGATCAGCACCGCGAGATGCCCGCCGACCCCGGGGTGCTGCCGCCAGAGGACGATCGCGGTCGCGATCGCGCCGGGGCCTGCGACGAGCGGCGTCGCGAGCGGCACGAGCGCGACGTTCTCCGGCGCGTCCGGGTCGCCGCCGGGGAAGTCGGCGCCGCGAAGCATCTCGAGCGCGACGAGCATCAGCAGCAGGCCGCCCGCGATCGAGAGCGACCCGAGCGAGACGTGCAGATAGCGCAGGATCAGCTCGCCGAAGATCGCGAACCCGATGATCAGTGCGCCTGCCGCGAGCACCGCGCGGAGCGCCGCGACCTGCCGCTGCTTCGGCTCGAGCTTGCGCGTGATCGACAGGAAGATCGGCGTATTGCCGATCGGATCCGTGATCACGAACAAGGTCACGAACGTCTCGCCGAACGCGCGCCAGTTCATCGCGCTCCGAGCACTTCGACGGGAACGGGCGAGACGAAATGCTCGCGGCGAAGCTCGACGTCCGTGTGCTCGACCGGCTCGCCGCGCGGGCTCACCGTGTGCGAGCCGACGATCGCGTACCCCAGCTTCTCCGAGACGCGCCGCGACTGCTCGTTGCCCGTGAGCCAGCCCGAGGTGGCGACGTCGGCGCCGAGGTGCTCGAACGCGTACGTGAGGACGGCCGCGCGCATCTCGGTGCCGAGGCCGCGATCCTGATGGGCGCGGCCGAGCCACGAGCCCGTGTCGACGCGGGGTAGCTCGACGCGGAGCGCCTGCACGCCGATCGGCTCGCCGTCGAGGAACGCGACGAACTCCCGCGTCTCGCGAAGGTGGGCGACGAAGTCGCCTTCGTTCAGCGAGTCCGTCCACGCGACGCCGAACGGCATGAACGCAGGGTCGTGGATCCCCGCTTCGGCGACGCGGTACAGCCGCCGCAGCTCCGCGTCGGTCGCGACGCGCAGCTCCAGCCGCGGTGTCCGCAAGCGCACGCGCGTGACCGGATGCGGGAGGCGCGTGTAGAAGTCGCGTCGGCCCGCGATCGTGAAGCCGAGCTTCGCGTAGAGCTCGCGCGGCCAGTCGTCGGCGAGCGCCTCGAGGAAGACGACGTCCGCGGCGCGGCGGCCCTCCTCGAGCGCGTGCTGCACGACCGCGCGACCGAGGCCGCGGCCGCGGAACCGCTCGAGCACCTCCACGTCCTCGATCTGCGCGACGCCGTCGCGCGCGCGCAGCTCGCACCAGCCGGCGACCTCGCCGTCGACGGTCGCTGCGAAGAAGCGCGTCGGTACGGCGCGCGCGACGAGGCGCTTCGCCTCGTTCAGCTGCTCCGCGATCTCGTCGTCGCCCCACGGCTCGGCGAGCACGGCCTCCGTGCGCGCGGGGAGCAGCTCGTCGAGCGCCGTTTCGCGGACGGCGCTCGTGTCGACGCGCCGGTCGAGGTCGGCGGTGTGCGCGAGCACGAGGTGCGTCGCGAGGACGTATCCGAGGGCGGAGAAGTCGCCCTGCAGGCCGGCCGCGCCGTCCTCGACGACGACCCGCCGGTGGTGGCGCGCGGCGAGCGCCTCGTCGGCGTCGGCGGCGAGCTCGCCGGCGCTCACCTGCGGCGCTTCGACCGAGACGTAGTTCGCGTCGTACACCTGCGGCGCGGAGTCGGCGAGGAATGCGGTGCCGTGGGCCGTCGCCATGACGCGGTCCGACGACTCGTGCTGCAGGCGACGGCGAAAATCACGGATGCGTTCCTCGATCACGCGGCCTATCTTGGCGGCATGCCGGCCGTCGTGGTCGAGGATCTACGCGTCGTCCGCGGCGGGAACGTGGTGCTCACCGGTCTGTCGTTCGCCGTCGGCTCCGGATCCGTGACCGGACTGCTCGGCCCGAGCGGGTCCGGGAAGTCGACGCTGATGCGCGCGCTCGTCGGGGTGCAGATCGTGGCGGGCGGGCGCGTCGAGGTGCTCGGGCTTCCGGCGGGCGCCGCCGCGCTCCGGCGGCGCGTCGCCTACACGACGCAGGCTCCGTCGGTGTACGGCGACCTGACGCTGCGCGAGAACCTTCGCTACTTCGCGCGGCTCCTCGGGCGCGGGCGCGACGGCGTCGAGCGCGCCATCGCCATGGTCGGCCTCGACGGCCTCGGCGACCGGCAGGTGCGAACGTTCTCGGGGGGCCAGCTCTCCCGCGCGTCGCTCGCGAGCGCGGTCCTCGGCGAACCGGAGCTCCTGGTCCTCGACGAGCCGACCGTGGGGCTCGACCCCGTGCTGCGACGCGACCTGTGGGCGACGTTCCGCGACCTCGCGTCGGCGGGGATCACGCTCCTCGTCTCGTCGCACGTGATGGACGAGGCGGACCGCTGCGACCGGCTGCTGCTGCTGCGCGAGGGGCATCTGCTCGCCGACGAGACGCCCGGCTCGCTCCGGGCGCGCACGCGCTGCGACCGACTCGACGACGCGTTCCTCGCGCTCGTGGAGGCGGCGTGACCGCAACCGCTGTGCGCGTGCTCCAGCAGCTGCGGCGCGACCCGCGCACGCTCGCGCTGCTCCTCCTCGTGCCGCCGCTCCTGATCACGCTCTTCCGGTACCTCTTCGACGCGCAGCCCCAGGTGTTCGACCGCGTCGGCGGGCCGATGGTGGGGATCTTCCCGTTCACGACGATGTTCATCGTCACGTCCATCGCGATGCTGCGCGAGCGGACGACCGGGACGCTCGAGCGGCTGATGACGCTTCCGATCACGAAGCTCGACCTGCTGCTCGGATACGGGATCGCGTTCGCGGCGATGGCGGCCCTGCAGGCGTCGATCACGTCGGCCGTCGCGCTCGGCCTGCTCGGGCTCGACGTCAAAGGGCCGGTGTGGGTGGTCGTCGTCCTCGCCGTGCTGAACGCCGTCCTCGGCATGGCGATCGGGCTCTTCACGTCCGCGTTCGCGCGCACGGAGTTCCAGGCCGTGCAGTTCGTGCCGGCCGTGGTGTTCCCGCAGATCCTCCTGTGCGGGCTGATCGTCCCGCGGGAGCACATGCTCACCGTCCTGCGCTGGATCTCGGCGGTGCTGCCGCTGACATGGGCGTACGACGGGCTCGCCCACGCGGTCGCCGGCGGGAACGGCGGCCGCGTGGTCCGCGACGCATGCATCGTGATCGCGGTGACGATGCTGGCGCTCGCCCTCGGCGCGACGACGCTACGCCGGCGTACGGGCTAGCTGCCTCGCGAGGAAGCGCTGCTCGGGCCCCGGCGGCGTCAGGTCGAGCGCACGCTCGTACTCCGTGCGCGCCTCGTCGCGCCGCTCGAGCCGGCGCAGCAGCTCGGCGCGCGCGGCGTGGTAGTAGCGGAAGCCGTCGAGCGCGAGCGCGTCGACGAGCGCCAGCGCGGCGCCGGCCCCGTGCAGCTCGCCCACGGCGACGGCGCGGTTGAGCTCGACGACCGGCGACTCCGTGATCCGCACGAGCTCGTCGTAGAGCGCGACGATCTCGCGCCAGTCGCGCGGCTCGTCGGCGTGCAGCGAGGCGATCGCCGCCTGCAGCACGTACGCGCTGTGCCCGTGCAGCGCGACCGCCCGGTCGAGTGCGGCGCGCCCGGCGGCGATCTTCTCCCCGTCGTACAACGACCGGTCCTGCTCGTCGAGCAGCACGAGCTCACCGTCCGCGAACCGCGCCGCTCCGCGCGCGTCGTGCAGGAGCATCAGCGCGAGGAGCGCCTGCGCCTCGGGCTCGTCCGGCATCAGCTCGCAGAGCGCGCGGCCGAGCCTGATCGCCTCCGCCGCCAGGTCGCGGCGGCCGCCGTAGCCCTCGTTGAAGATCAGGTAGATCACGGCGAGCACCGCGGCGAGCCGCGACGGCAGGAGGTGCGCCGGGGGCACGCGGAAGGGGATGCCGGCAGCGGCGATCTTCCTCTTCGCGCGGACGAGCCGCTGCGCCATCGTCGGCTCCGGCACGAGGAACGCGCGCGCGATCTCGTCCGTCGTCAGTCCGCCGAGCGTGCGCAATGTCAGCGCCACCTGCGCGTCGAGCGCCAGCGCCGGGTGGCAGCACGTGAAGAGCAGCTCCAGCCGCTCGTCCTCGAACGTCTCGTCGGTCATCTCGTCGTCCTCTGCCGTCGGTCGGGCGAGGAGCGGCAGCTTCGCCGCGAGCGTCCGCTCCCGGCGGATGCGGTCGATGGCGCGGTTGCGCGCCGTCGTCGTGAGCCACGCCCCGGGGCTCTCGGGCATCCCGTCGCGGGGCCACCGCTCGGCCGCGATCGCGAACGCGTCCTGCGCGGCCTCCTCGGCGAGGTCGAAGTCGCCGAGGAAGCCGATCAGGCTCGCGAGGACGCGGCCCCACTCATCGCGGAAGACCTGCTCGATCAGCGTTCCACCAGGGGCCGGATCTCGACCGCGCCGCCGTCCCGCGCAGCGGGGACGCTCGACGCGAACTCGAGCGCGTCGTCGAGATTCGCGACGTCGATGAGGTAGAAGCCGCCGAGAACCTCCTTCGTCTCGGCGAACGGCCCGTCGGTCGTCAGGGTCTCGCCGTCCTGCACGCGCACCGTCGTCGCGGTGTCGGCCGGCTGCAGCTGGGCGCCGCCGACGGTGGACTCCCGCTCCGACAACGCCATGTACTCCGCGCGCGCGTCGGGGTCGGCAGGCCCTTCGCTCGAGCTGTAGATCAGGATCGCGTACTTCATTGCTCCCTCCTTCGTCGCTGTCGTCCTACGACGAACGGGCGCCGCCGAAATCGACAAGCCGCTGCAGGAACGTCAGCGCGCCGCTCTTGTCGAGCATGTCGTTGAGGTTGCCGCACTTCGGGCTCTGGACGCAAGAGGGGCAGCCGTCCGAGCACGGGCAGCCGCGGATCAGCTCGGCGGTGTCGCGGACCCAGCCTTCGAACTCGTCGAAGCCGCGCTCGGTGATGCCGACGCCGCCGGCGTGGCCGTCGTAGACGAATACCGTCGGACGCCCGGTCTGCGGGTGGACGTTCGTCGACAGCCCGCCGATGTCCCAGCGGTCGCACATCGCCCACAGCGGTAGCAGCGCGATCAGCGCATGCTCGGCCGCGTGGAGCGTCCCCAGCAGCCTCGGCATCTCCTCGAGCTCCGCGAGCTGGTGCGCCTCCGGCAGGAACCAGATCGCCTCGGTGGCGAAGCTCGTCGGCGGCAGCTCGAGCGGGACGAGCTCGATCCGCTCCTGGCCGGAGATGGTCTTCCGCTCGTAGGCGACGACCTGCTCCGTCACCTCGATCTCGCCGAACGACAGCTCCATCCCGAGCCGCCACTCGACCCGACGCGGCTCGACGATCGACGTCATCGTCTCCTTCTTCGCCTGCGTGTACCAGTTGCCGGCGAACGGCTCGACGACCGCGTGCAAGGTCGTGAGGTCGAGCTCGCGCACGAGGTACGACTCGCCGCGGTGGAGGTAGACCGCGCCCTCGTGCACCGTCGAGTACGCGCGCGACCGCTCGACGAGGCCGAGGACGTCGCCCGTCGTGCCGTCGACGACGGTGAAAGCGTCGGGATCCGTGGAGCGCAGCGGCACCTGCGCCGCCGGATGGCTGCGGCCCGCCCATACGATCCCGCTCGGCGTCTCCTTCAGCAACGGGTCCTCGCGCGCCGCCGCGACGTACTCCGGCAGGTCGTCGTCCGTGAGCGGCGCCTCGTAGGCCGCGGCGCGCACGTGGCCGGCGAGCACGCGCGGGTTCGCGTGGTCGAGGATCGCGGCCTCGACGCGGCGCCCGAGCAGCTTGTCCGGCTCGCGCATGAAGAACTGGTCGAGCGCATCCTCGCTCGCGACGAGCACGGCGAGGCCGTTGCCGCGCCTGCCTGCGCGACCCCACTGCTGGCGGAGCGACGCCACCGTCCCCGGGAAGCCGACGCTGATCACCGCGTCGAGGAGGCCGATGTCGATGCCGAGCTCGAGCGCGTTCGTCGCCGACACGCCGAGCAGCTCGCCCGCCGCGAGGCGCCGCTCGATCTCACGCCGCTGCGCCGCCGTGTACCCGGCCCGGTACGGGGAGAGGTGCGCGTCGTCGCCGAGGCGCTCGGCGGTGAAGCGGTGCACGAGCTCTGCCGCCTTCCGGCTCTTCGCGAACGTGAGGGTGCGCAGCCCACGCTCGACGAATGCCGCCTGCAGCTTCGCCGCCTCCGCGAGCGCCGAACCGCGCAGGCCGAGCTCCTCGTCGAGGAGCGTCGGGTTCCACAGGACGATCGTCCGCTCGGCGCGCGGGGCGGCGTCGTCGCCGACGACCGTGACCTGCTCGCCGAGAAGCGACAGCCCGAGCTCTCCCGGGTTCGACACCGTCGCGGAGGCGAGCAGCACCTGCGGCTGCGCGCCGTAGACGTGCGCAAGCCGCAGCAGCCGGCGCAGCACGTTGGCGACGTGCGAGCCGAAGACGCCGCGGTACACGTGCGCCTCGTCGACGACGACGAACCGGAGGTTCGCGAGCACGTCGCCCCAGCGGTCGTGGTTCGGGAGGACGCCGACGTGGATCATGTCGGGGTTCGTCAGGACGACGTTCGCCCACCTGCGGATCTGCCACCGCTGCTCGGTGGGTGTGTCCCCGTCGTAGATCGCCGGCCGGAGCCGCGGCACGCGGTAGCCGGACAGCGTCCGGAACTGGTCCTGCGCGAGCGCCTTGGTCGGGTAGAGGTACAGCGCCCGCGTCTTCGGGTCGCGCGCGATCGCGTCGAGCACCGGCAGGTTGAACGCGAGCGTCTTCCCCGACGCCGTGCCCGTCGTCACGAGCACGTGCTCGCCGCGCCGTGCGGCGTCCCAGACGGCGCGTTGGTGGGCATACAGCTCCCGCACCGCCACCGCGTCGCGTGCTCGCGGAGCCAGGTCGTCCGGGAGCGGCGCGAACCGCGCTTCGCGTTCAGGCTCGGTCGAGAGATGCCCGAGCTCCTCGCCCTGCAGGAGCCCCTCCCACTGCAGGACGTCGACACCCACACCCATAGGATGCCGATGTGTCGCGGCTGGAGGCCTTCTCGGGGGACGACCTCAGGCGGTTCGGCGACGCGATCCGTGCGATCGCGACACAGGCGGCGACCATGGAGGAATCGGCGAATCGGATCGCAGACGTCCTGTGGGACGGTCTTCCCGGCGACTGCGCCCTGATCCGCGTCTACAAGACGCATCCGTACGGGAAGCTTCCGCCGGACCTGCGCGCGTTCGCCGCCGCGATCGGCGGCGACCTGGGCGACGACGTGCGGTGTCTGACGCTGCTCGCGACGCGCGGTGTCGAGCCGGCGTGGAACGACCGCCGTCTGTCGGACGGCCACAAGGCGATCCCGCTCCCCAGCGTCGCGTTCGTGCAGCGCCTGCCGATGGTCGCCGGGCTGATCCACCAGCTCGGTCTCGAGCTCTCGGACGTCGTGCGCCCGGAGCGGGGGAAGGTGATCGAGCTCGCGCAGCGGACGTACGGCGTCTTCCACGTCCCGGCGGCGCGCGGGAGCGAGTTCGTGCCCGCGCAGGACTTCGTCGAGCGCTTCGGGATCGTCTCGGCGCTCGGGTTCGGCGGCGTACTCTTCACGGGCGACTTCTTCGCCGTCGTGGTCTTCGCGCGCGTGCCGGTCGACGAGCGCGTCGCGGACACCGTGCGCGTTCTGTCCCTCTCGACGCGCGTCGCGCTGCTTCCGTTCGGGACTCGCGTCTTCAGCTGATCGCGGCCGCGCAGCCCCGCCGGACGCACTCGGCGAGCGGGAGGTCGTCTGCGAGCGCGAGGAGGAACGCGGCGGCGAATGCATCTCCTGCGCCGACCGGGGATGCGGCGAGAACGCGCGACGGCGGCTCCTGCACGTGTTCGCCGCCGCGGACGGCTGCTGCGCCGTCGGCGCCGAGCGTCGAGCAGACGACGGGATGGTGCCCGGTAAGCGCCTCGAGGTCGAGGTGGGGGCCGATCACGACGTCGGCGTCGCCCGCGTCCTCGGCGACGCCCTGCAGGTCGACGCCGCGGAGGCCGTGGGCGAGCGCGAGCGCGCGTCGCCGGGCAGCCGCCGGCAGGTACCCGGACACGAGCGTGACGCGCGCGTCCGGCAGCGACTGCGGCACGAAGAACGCGTTCGCGCCGCGGTCGGCGACGACGGCGTCGCGCGAATAGACCGCGGTGCCGGTGGTCGACGCGTCGATGCGGGCGAGGTGCGGCTCGATCCCCGCTGCCTCGAGCTCGAGCGCGATCACGCGGCCGACGGTGTCGTCGCCGATCGCGCCGGCGACGCCCGCCCGCGCCCCGAGACGGACGGCCGCGCGCGCGGCGTTGACCGCCGAACCGGCGGCCGTCGACGTGATCACGCCGTGCTGCCGCGCGCCGGTGGGTGCCGACGGCAGGCGCACGTCGAGCATCACGTCGCCGACCGCGAGGAAGTCGAGCACGCGCCGATGCTAACGTCGCACCACCGGGGTGCCCTGGCACGGGGCTGAGATCACACCCGTCGAACCTGATCCGGTTCGCACCGGCGAAGGGAGAAGAGATCGTCGCGCGCGCACTCACGATCGCCGGCTCCGACAGCGGGGGCGGCGCCGGCATCCAGGCCGACCTGAAGGCGTTCGCGGCTGCGGGCGTCCACGGCATGTCGGCGGTCGTCGCGCTGACGGCACAGAGCACCGTGGGCGTGACCGCGGTGCACGAGCTGCCGGCGGAGTTCGTCCTCGCGCAGCTCGAGGCGGTGTTCTCGGACATCGGCGTCGACGCGGCGAAGACGGGGATGCTCTTCTCGCGCCGCGTGATCGAGGCCGTGGCGGGTTACCTCGAGGAGCGTCGCGTGCCGCTCGTCGTCGACCCGGTGATGATCGCCTCGTCGGGCGCGAAGCTCCTGCAGGACGATGCCGTCGAGGCGCTCGTCGCGCGGCTCTTCCCGCTCGCGACGGTCGTCACCCCCAACCTCGCCGAGGCGCAGGCGCTCGCGTGCTCTCCGGCAGCCGGGAAGGCGGAGCTGGCGGAGGCGATCGCCGCGTTGGGCGCCCCCGCGGTGGTCGTGACCGGCGGCCACGGCTCGGCCGTCGACCACCTCTTCGACGGCCGCGAGCACATCGAGATCCCGGTCGAGCGCCTCGACGTCCGCGCGACCCACGGCGCGGGCTGCACGCACTCGGCCACCCTCACGGCGTTGCTCGCGCGCGGGCTGCCGCTCGCCGAGGCCGCCCGCGGCGCCGCGCGCGCGGCGACCGAGGCCGTGCGGCGCGGCTTGACAGAGATCGGCGCGGGCGACGGCCCGGTCGACGTCCTCGACCTGAAAGGAAGGCTGTGAACCCAGGAGACGCGCTGCGTGAGCTGCGTGAGCGGAAGCCGCTCGTCCACCAGATCACCAACTACGTCGTGATGAACGAGACCGCGAACGCGACCCTCGCCCTCGGAGCGCTGCCCGTGATGGCGCACGCAAAGGAAGAGGTCGAGGAGATGGTGCGGATCGCCGGCGCGCTCGTCCTCAACATCGGCACGCTGTCGCCGCCGTGGGTCGAGGCGATGCTGCTCGCCGGCCGCGCGGCGAACGAGGCGGGCGTGCCCGTCGTGCTTGACCCCGTCGGCGCCGGCGCGACGACGTACCGCACCGACACCGCGAAGCGCATACTCGACGAGGTGCGGGTCTCGGTGCTCCGTGGCAACGCCGGTGAGGTGGCGACGCTCGTCGGGATCGACGCCGAGGTGCGCGGTGTCGAGTCGATCGGCGCCGGCGGCGATGTCGCGGGGCTCGCGCTCGAAGCGGCGAAGCAACTCGGCGTCGTCGCGTCCGTCACCGGCGCCGTCGACCACGTCTCCGACGGCGAGCGCGTGTTCAAGGTCGCGAACGGCGATCCGCTGATGGCGTCGATCACCGGTACCGGCTGCATGTCGACCGCGCTCACCGGCTGCTTCTGCGCGGTCCGCGATCCGCTCCCGGCGGCGGTACATGCCTTGATCGCGTTCGGCGTCGCGGGCGAGGACGCCGCGCGGGAGGCGAAGGGGCCGGGCTCGTTCCACGCCGCCCTGTACGACGCGCTCGCCGCGCTCGACCCGGACACGCTCGGAGAGCGCGCGAAGCTGCGGTGAGGCTCCACGCGATCGTCGACAACCTCGACACCGCGATCGCGGCGGTCGACGCCGGCGCGACGGTCGTCCAGCTGCGCGTGAAGGCGCCGACGGACGAGGTCGTGCGACGCGGCGTCGGGTTCCGCGCGCTCGGGGTGACGTTCGTCGTCAACGACGACGTCGACGCCGCGCTCGCGCTCGGCGCGGACGGCGTCCACCTCGGGCAGGGGGACACGGGCGCAGACCGCGCGCGCGAGACCGGACTCCTCCTCGGCAGGTCGGTGACGGCGCCGGCTCAGCTCGAGGGGCTCGACGCGGACTACGTCGGCGCCGGGCCGGTGTGGGCGACGCCGTCGAAGGAGGATGCGGATCCGCCGCTCGGCCTCGAGGGGCTCCGTCGGATCTGCGCGTCGGTCGACCTGCCGGTCGTCGCGATCGGCGGCGTCGACGCGACCAATGCCGCGGCCTGCATCGAGGCCGGCGCCGCCGGCGTCGCCGTGATCCGCGCCGCCACCGACCCCGCGCTGAGGAAGGCCGTTGACGAGGCTCTCGGACGTCGGTGAGCTCGCGCTCCTCGCGGAGCTCGAGCAGCGCGGCCTGATCGTCGGGACGGAGCACGATGCCGCCCAGGTCGACGGCCTCGTCGTCACGCAGGACGCACTCGTCGACGGCGTCCACTTCCGGCTCGACTGGCTGTCGTGGCGCGAGCTCGGATTTCGTGCCGCGGCCGTGAACGTCAGCGACCTCGCGGCGTCCGGCGCCGAGCCGGTCGCTCTCCTCGTGACGCTCGCGCTCCCGCGCGAGACGCCGCTCGCCGACGCGCTCGAGCTGTACGAGGGGATCGCCGAGCTGGGCGTGCCGGTCGTGGGCGGCGACACGACGGCCTCCCCGGCCGCGGTCGTGTCGGTGACGGCGCTCGGTCGCAGCGACCGCGTTCCGGGGCGCGACGGTGCCCGGCCCGGGGACGTGCTCGTGGTGACGGGGCCGCTCGGCGCGGCCGGCGCAGCCTTCCGCGAGCAGCGCTACTCCCGCCCGCCGGTGCGCGTCGAGGAAGGCCGCGAGCTCGCAGGAACGGCGCACGCGATGCTGGACGTCTCCGACGGGCTCGCGGTGGACGCGGGCCACATCGCGCGCCGCTCCGGCGTCCGCTGCGTCCTCGACCTCGACAGGGTGCCGCTCGCGCCGGGCGCGACGGTCGACGACCTCGGCTTCGGCGAGGACTTCGAGCTCCTCGCCGCAGTGCCGGACGCGGGCCGGTTCGCCGTCGTCGGCCGTGTCGAGGAGGGCGAGGGCGTGGACCTTCCGTACCCGCTGCGTGGATGGGAGCACTTCACGTGACGTACCTGCCGACGTCGGCGTCCGCGCGCGAGGCGCACGCAGCGGGCGAGCTCGCAGCGTGGTCACAGGCGTTCCTGCGCGGCGCGGGGGGCAATGTCGGCGTCGCGAACCCGCTCGCCGCGCGCGAGGACGACGTCTACGTCCTTGCCGAGGTCAGGCTCGAGGACGTCTACGAGATCTGCGGGCCGGATCCCGCGTACGACTGGCCGATGCCGCCGGCGGAGTTCGAGCGCAGGGTGACGACGATGATGCGGATGCTCGAGGACGGGTGGGACGCGCCGCCGCTCTTCGTGCACATGCACACGCTCCGGCTCGTCGACGGCAACCACCGGCGGGAGGCGCTGCTCCGACTGGGCCGTGGCGTCTACTGGGCCGTCATGTGGGCGCGGCGACCGCCGTTCAACGGCCGCGGCCAGGACGTGTCGCTCGACGCCTAGCCCCAGACGACGTCGACGGCCCGCTCGAGCGGGAGCGGCAGCGTCCGAGCCTCCGCCTCGACCGCGTCCCGTTGCGCGCGGGTGAGTCGCGTCCACGTCTCGATCTGGAGCTTGTGCTGCGCCCGGCGCCACGTGCCGCGGAGCTCGCCGTCGACGAGGAGCGCGCCCGGCCAGACGCGCGACGTCCAGAGCCTCGCGCGGCGGTCGGCCTCCGGGACGACGAGCATGCGCTCGGCCTCGTCGAAGTACAGCCAGTAGGCGTCGCCGCTCGGGAGCAGACGCGTCGAGCCCGCCGCCGGCTTGCGCGCGTCGCTCTCGTTCTCCGGGAGGAGCCACTCGTCGCCGAGCGGCGTCCGCACGGCGAGCAGCTCGAGCCTCGCGAACGCGGCGGCGCCTTCGCGCTGCGAGATCCCCGCCCACCGCGCGAACCGCGACGCAGTCGAGGGACCGAACACGCGGAGGTACCGGCGGGCAAGCTCGCGGCACGCGTCGGCCGGTGAGATCTCCGGCCGCGGCACCTGCCAGATCACCGGCGCGCGGGCGCCCGCCCAGCGGATCGCGATCGTGCCGGTCGTCGTCGCGTACCGCATCCCGTTCCCGACGCCGATCGCCTGCCCGACCTCGCGGTCCGTCTGCCGCGTCCGGCCGAGGTGCGCGTGCAGGCGCTTCGCCATCTCCTCGGCGCGCGCGTCCGGGTGCCGCCCGACGGAGAACAGCGCGAAGTCGGCCTTCGGGACGACGTACACCTGGTACCGGGGCCCCCACAGCTGCGCGAGCGACGGATGCTCCCAGTCGCTCGGCTCGATCCCCTCCACACGCGCGTGCAGCGAGACGACCGCGGCGCGGGGCATCGAGTCCTGGAGCCCTGCCCAGGCGGCGCACCGGAAAGCATCGTCCGTCTTCGGCGCCCGCTCCTCGAGCCCGTTCGTGCGCCGACGGAACGCGAGGATCTGTGCGCGCGACAGCTTCAGAGCCACGCCGCGAACGTCTTCTCGAAATGCTTTCGCGGCCGCGCGCCGTGCACGGTCGCCTTCGGCTCGCCGTGCTCGAACAGGATCACGGTCGGCAGCGAGAGCACGTCGTAGCGCGCGGCGACGCCCGGGTTGTGGTCGACGTCGATCTGCACCACGTCGAGCGGGAGCTCCTCGAGGATCGGCTCGATCGCGCGACACGGGCCGCACCACGGCGCCGTGAACTCGACGACGACGGGCGCCTGGGCGGCGAGCACCTCCGCTTCGAACGTCTCGTCGGTGACGCCTCTCACACCGTCACCCGGAGGAGCGGCACGCGCCAGATCGCCTCGAGCACGACGGCGCGGCTCATCTTCGACTGGCCGACCTCGCGGTCGGCGAAGGTGATCGGGATCTCGACCACTCGGAAGCCGAGCTTCTTCACGCGGTACGTGGTCTCGATCTGGAACGCGTACCCGCGCGGCGTGATCGCGTCGAGGTCGAGCCGCTCGAGCACCTCGCGGCGGAAGCACTTGAAGCCGCCCGTCGGGTCCTTCACGCCCATGTGCAGGAACAGCGCCGTGTACAGCGATCCCCCGCGCGAGATGACGCGGCGCGCGAGGCCCCAGTTGCGCGTGCCCCCACCCGGGACGTACCGCGACCCGAGCACGAGGTCGGCCCCGCCCTCGGCGGCCGCGACGAGCCGCGGCACGTCGGCGGGGTCGTGCGAGAAGTCGCAGTCCATCTCGAGCACGAGCTCGGCGTCGGTCCCGAGCACGCGACGGAACGCGTCGATGTACGCGCGGCCGAGCCCCTCCTTCTGCTCACGGTGGAGCACGTCGACGAACGAGTGCTCCGCAGCCAGACGGTCGGCGATCTCGCCGGTGCCGTCGGGGGAGCAGTCGTCGACCACGAGCACGCGGTCGCCGTCGCGGAGCACGCCGGCGAGCGCCTCGATCATCCGCGGCAGGTTCTCTCGCTCGTTGTACGTCGGGAGGCAGACGGTCGCGCGCATGGCCGCCCCTATGATCGCCACGATGGCGGACCTCCCGCGGAACGACGCACTCGCCGACCAGTTCGACCTGCTCGCAGACCTGATGGAGCTCGAGGGCGCCGACTCGTTCCGGATCAACGCGTACCGCAAGGCGTCGGCACGCATCCGCGAGACGCCGACGTCGGTCGCGCAGCTCGCGCTCGAAGGGAAGGCCAAGCTGCTGCAGGGGATCGGCAAGACGATCGAGGCGAAGATCGTCGAGGTCGTCGACGACGGCGAGATCCACGCGCTGACGAAGCGGAAGGCCGACGTCCCGGCGGAGGTCGCGACGTTCATGCGCCTGCCGGGTCTCGGCCCGAAGACGGCGCGACGCATCTGGAAGGAGCTCGGAATCACCTCCGTCGAAGCGTTGAAGGCCGCGGCGGAGGCGCAGCAGCTGCGCGGTCACGCCGGGATCGGGCCCGGGACCGAGGAGAAGATCGCCGCCGCGCTGAAGCGGCCGAAGGCGGCCGAAGGGCCGCGTCGGTCGCTGCTCGGGACGACGCTGCCGAAGCTGCGCGCCGTCGTGCAGGTGCTGCGGGAGCATCCGGCTTCCGTCGAGGTGTCGCTCGCCGGCTCGGCGCGCCGCATGCGCGAGACCGTGCGCGACCTCGACATCATCGCCACCGCCACCGATCCGCAGGCGCTCGTCGACTACTTCTGTGCGCTGAGGTGGGTGGTCGACGTCGCCGCGAAGGGGCCGACGAAGGCGACGGTCGTCTCGCACGACGGCCTGCGCTTCGACCTTCGCGTCGTGCCGCCCGAGAGCTACGGCAACCTGCTGCAGCACTTCACCGGCTCGAAGCACCACAACGTCGCGCTCCGCGAGGACGCGGTGCGCCGCGGCTTCTCCGTCTCCGAGTACTCCGTCACCGTCGTCGAGACGGGCGAGGAGCACACGTTCGCGTCGGAGGCCGAGGTCTACCGTTTCCTCGGCTACGAGTGGATCCCGCCGGAGCTGCGCGAGGACGGCGGCGAGCTCGCTGCCGCGCGCAAGGGCGAGCTGCCGGCGCTCGTCGAGCTCGCCGACGTCCGCGGCGACCTCCACACGCACACGACGTGGTCCGACGGGAAGGACTCGCTCGAGGCGATGGTCGAGGCTGCGATCGCGCGCGGGTACGACTACTACGCGATCTGCGACCACTCGCAGCGGCTGCGCGGCGACCTGCTGCACCGGCAAGGCGAGGCGATCGACGCGCTGAACGAGCTCGTGAAGCCGTTCCGGATCCTGAAGGGGATCGAGGTGAACATCCGCGCCGACGGCTCGCTCGACGTCGACGAGGACGTCCTGCGCACGCGCGACTGGGTCGTCGCGTCGGTCCACTCGCGGTTCGACCACGATCCGACGGAGCGCGTGTGCGCGGCGATGGAGAGCCCGTACGTCGACTGCATCGGTCATCTCACGAACCGCAAGATCGGGAAGCGGCAACCGTCGCCGGTCGACGTCGAGAAGGTGATCGAGAAGGCGCTCGAGACGGGCACGTTTCTCGAGATCGACGCTCAGCCCGACCGCCTCGATCTCACCGACGTGAACGCGCGTCTCGCGCGCGAGGCCGGCGTGAAGCTCTCGATCGACTCGGATGCGCACGAGATCGGCGCGCTCGACTTCGTCGAGCTCGGTGTCGGCCAGGCGCGGCGGGCATGGCTGACGAAGGACGACGTGCTCAACACGCGCACGTGGAAGCAGATCGAGAAGCTCAGGAAGAAGCGATGAGCTTCCGGGAAGACCTCCACGCGGCGTCGGACTGGGCCGATGCGTTCCTGCGCCGCGTCCGCGACCTGCCGGTGGCGCCGACGGGGCTCGAGCCCGGCGTCATCCGCTCGCTGCTCCCTGACGCGCCGCCGGAGCACGGCGAGCCGTTCGCGGCGATGCTGCGCGACCTCGACGAGATCGTCGTGCCGGGGCTGACGCACTGGAACCATCCGCGCTTCTTCGCGTGGTTCGCGAACACGGGATCGGAGCCGGGCGTGCTGGCGGAGCTGCTGATCGCGGCGTTGAACGTGAACGCGTTCACGTGGATCTCGTCTCCCGCGGCGACGGAGCTCGAGGTGACGGTCATGGACTGGCTCGCGCAGCTCCTCGGCCTGCCGCGCGGGTGGCACGGGCACATCGAGGACACGGCGTCGACGGCGACGATCGCGGCGCTTGCCGCTGCGCGGACGCGGCGGCCGGGCGGTGTCGTCTACGCGTCGGAGCACGCGAACTTCAGCGTCGAGAAGGCGGCGCGGCTCGTCGGCCTCGAGTTCCGCAAGGTTCCCGTCGACGACGAGCTCCGGATGCTCGCCGACTTCCCGCTCGACGACGCGACCGCCGTCGTCGCGACCGTCGGCACGACCGGGACGACGTCCGTCGACCCGGTGGCGGAGATCGCGCGCAGGTGCGAGGCGGCGGGCGTGTGGCTCCACGTCGACGCCGCGTACGCCGGCTCCGCCGCGGTGTGCCCCGAGCTCCGGTGGTGCATGGACGGCGTCGACCGCGCCGATTCCGTCGTCGTCAACCCGCACAAGTGGCTCTTCACGCCGATGGACTGCTCGGCGCTCTGGACGCGGCGGCCGGAGGCGTTCCACGAGACGTTCGCGCTCGTCCCCGACTACCTGGCGGCGACGCCCGAAGCGGTCGACATCAAGGATTACGGCCCTGCGCTCGGCCGCCGGTTCCGCGCGCTGAAGCTGTGGTTCGTCGTCCGGTGGTACGGCGCGGAGGGACTGCGCGCGTTGATCCGCGAGCACGTGCGACTCGCGCAGCTTCTCGCGTCGCTCGTCGAGGCGGAGCCGGGGTGGGAGGTTGTCGCACCGCATCCGTTCTCGACCGTGTGCTTCCGCCACACCGAGGCCGACAACGACGAGATCGCGCGCCGCGCTACGGCGACGGGACAGATCTTCGTCGCGACGACGAAGCTGCGCGGCCGGACGATCATCCGTCTCGCGATCGGCAACGAGCGCACGACCGAGGAGGACGTCCGCCGGGCGTGGGAGGTGCTCAAGTCCTCGGCGCCGTGATCTTCGACCTGTGGGAGACGCTGATCGACTGGGACGCGGACGCGAACCGGACGATGGCGGAGCGGATCCGCGAGCGTGTCGGCTTCGAGTTCGCGGAGCGGTGGAGCGGCGCGCGCGAGCGGTACACGAAGCCGGTACGCGAGGTGCTCGCCGGGGTCGGCGTTCCCGCGGACGCGATGGACGACGTGATGGCGATTCGCGCCGAGTTCGTCGGTCACTGCCTGGCGCCCCGCGCCGGCGCGGTCGAGACGCTGCGGACGCTGCGCGACCGCCGGGTGAAGGTCGGGCTCATCACCGTGTGCACGGAGGACGTCGAGCTCCTCTGGCCGGAGACGGAGTTCGCGGGGCTCTTCGACGCGGAGGTCTTCTCGAACGCGGTCGGCATGTCGAAGCCCGACCCGCGCATCTACCTCCACTGCTGTGAGCTCCTGGGTGTCGAGCCGCGCGATGCCGTCTTCGTGGGCGACGGGGCGAACGACGAGCTCGCGGGCGCGGTGCGCGTCGGGATGCGCGCGATCCTGATCCACAAGCCGGGGTTGGACCCGATGTGGCCCGAGGTGCGATCGTGGGATGGTCCTCGCGTGACGTCGATCCCCCAAGTGCTGGAGGTGCTGGAGCAATGCTGATCACGACGATGAACGACATCCCGGGCCACGAGGTGACGGACGTCTACGGCGAGGTGTTCGGGCTGACGGTGCGGTCGCGGAACATCGGCTCGCAGCTCGGCGCCGGTCTCAAGTCGATCATCGGCGGCGAGCTCGGCGGCATGACGAAGATGCTCGCCGAAGGCCGCGAGGAGGCGATCAAGCGCCTCACGGAGGAGGCCGAGGCGAAGGGCGCCAACGCGGTCGTCGCCATGCGGTTCGACACGTCCGAGCTCGGCAACACGTGGACCGAGATCTGCGCGTACGGCACCGCCGTACGGATCAACCGGGCGTGATCCGCCGGTCGTCGCCGGCCGAGGCGGAGACGCTGTGGCGCGTCCAGCGCGACGCGTGCATCGCAGCGTTCCCGCACGTGTACCCGCCGGAGCTCTACCCGTTCCCCGACGAGCCCGTCCGGCGTCACTACGAGGAGTTCTCCGGGACGATCCTCGTGGCGGAGGTGGACGGGCACGTCGTCGGGCTCGCCGGCGTGCGCGACTGCTGGTTGAACAACCTCTACGTACTGCCGGACCACTGGGGCAGCGGCGTCGCGAAGGAGTTGCACGATGCGGCGCTCGCGGAGCTCGCGCCGTGCGCGGAGGTGAGGTTGTGGACACTCGAGGAGAATCACCGCGGCCGCCGGTTCTACGAGAAGAACGGGTGGCGGCTGAACGGCGAGACGCGCGTCGTGCCGTTTCCGCCGAACCCGCTCGACGTCGGGTACAGCTACGTCCGTGAGGCGTAGACGCAGACAGCTCCCGGCGCTCGAAGTCCTCGACGCGACGCTGCCGGAGCTGTCGCGCGGGCTGACCGAGAGCGCTGCGCGGACGGTCGCGTACGAGCTCTTCGAGAAGCTCGGCTACGGCGCCGTTGCCGTCACCGACAGCCACGAGGTCCTCGCGTTCGTCGGCGCCGGCGCCGACCATCATCACGCGGGCGACACGCCGATCCGTCCCGTCTACGAGGCGATCGCGCGGGCGTCGCCGCTCCTTGCGCCGCTCGGGATCCGTACCGAGTGCCAGAACCCCGCGTGCCCGCTCGGCGCCGCCGCCGTCGTGCCGCTCGAGCTCACGGACGGCCCGACCGGCGCCGTCGTCGCGTACGGCACCGCGGGCTCCCCGCTCGACGAGGCGGCGGTCGACGCGCTCGAGTCGCTCGGCCGGCATCTCTCCGCGCAGCTCCAGCTGTCGGAGCTCCACTCCGCGACGACGACCGCGCTGCAGGCCCAGATGGAGCCACACTTCGTCTTCAACGCGCTGAACACGATCGCGGCATTCATCCGAACCGACCCCGAACGGGCGCGGAAGCTCGTGCTCGCGTTCGCCGACCACCTGCGGTCGCGGCTCGCACGGCCCGGCGAGTTCGTGCCGCTCGAGGAAGAGCTTCGCCACGTGCAGAGCTACGTCGAGCTCGAGCAGGCGCGGTTCGGGCCTGGGCTCAGCGTCACGATCGACGCGCCGCCGGAGACGCTCGCGGTGCGGCTGCCGCCGTTGATCGTGCAGCCGCTCGTCGAGAACGCGATCAAGCACGGCAAGACGGATCGCACGCTCAACCTGCTCGTGCGTGCGCGCGTGCGTCGGGGACGGCTGCGCGTGACGGTGCGCGACGACGGCCGCGGCATCGCACGCGATGCGATCGAGCGCGTGCTCGAGCCCGGTGTCGGCGAGGGGACGGGGCTCGGCCTCGCCAACGTGAACCAGAGGCTGACCGCGCACTACGGCGAGGGCGTCCGGCTGCGCTCGTTTCCGTTCGGCACGGTCGTGCGGCTCGAGGTGCCCGCGTGAGCATCCGCGCGTTCCTCGTCGACGACGAAGCCCCGGCGCGGTCGGAGCTTCGCTACCTCCTGCAGGAGCACGGCGACGTGCAGGTCGTCGGGGAGGCCGCAAGCGCGGCGGAGGCGCTCGAGCTTCTGCGGACGCTGCAGTACGACGTCGTCTTTCTCGACATCGAGATGCCGGCGGTGACGGGGCTCGACGCCGCGCCGCACATCGCCAACGCCGCGATCGTGTTCGTCACCGCGCATGCCGAGTACGCGGTCGACGCGTTCGCCGTCGAGGCGTTCGACTACGTGTTGAAGCCGGTCGACCCGGAGCGGCTCGCGCGCGTCGTCGAGCGGCTGCGCGAGCGGACGATGGAGAACGCCGCGCCGGTCGAGAAGATCCCCGTCGTCGCGGGCGGCGGGAGCGAGCTCCTCGACTTCGACCAGATCCACTACGTGCAGGCCGACGGCGACTACAGCCGCGTGCACACGTACGACCGCTCGTACCTGTGCACGGCGTCGCTCGGGGAGCTCGAGGACAAGCTCGGCGGCCGCTTCGCGCGCATCCATCGCTCGTACGTCGTCAACCTCGCGAAGGTGGCGGCCGTCCGCCGCACGGCGCCCGACCGCTTCCGCCTGCAGCTCGCCGACGCGGGAAGGACGGAGCTCGACGTCGCGCGGCGGCAGTCGCGCGAGATTCGCGAGCGGCTCGGGCTCTAGAGCTGCGCGAGCAATTCGCGGAACGCGTCCGTCGAGCCGACCACGACGTCTGCGAGCTCGCCGAGCTCGGACGGCCCCTCCGCCGACACGATCGCGACGCGGACGGCACAGCCGAGGCCGTCGAGCGCACGGAACCCGTCGAGGTCGGTGACGTCGTCGCCCGCGTAGAGCGCGCGCTCGAGGCCGCTCTCGTCGAGGAGCGACCGAACCGCGGTGCCCTTCGACGCGTCCACCGGCGGGACGACCTCGAGGACGAGGCGCCCCCACTTCGTCCGGAAGCCCTTGGCGAGCGCGCGCGCCGCGACGTCCTCGAGCTCTTCACGCGCAGCGTCGGGGTCGTCCGCCTGCCGGTAGTGGAACGCGGCGGTCAGCGGCTTCTCCTCGAGCCAGCGCCACCCCTGCGCCTCGGCGAACTCGTGGATCGGCTTCGCCCACTCGATCGCGCCGGGGTCGAGCTCGAGGCCGTGCTGCCCGACGTACCGCACGCCGTCGGCGCCGACGATCCTGCGCGCGTCGTCCGCCGGCCGGCCGGTGACGCAGGCGACGAGCGCGTACTCGTCCGCGAGTCGCTCGAGCTCGCGGCGCGTCCCGTCCGGGACGCGCGCGTCCTCGGGACGGTCGACGATCGGCGCGAGGACGCCGTCGACGTCGAGGAACAGCGCAGCCTCGGACGGCTGCGAGGCAATGGTCGTCAGTGCATCCACCCCGCGTAGAGTACGAAAGGTGCGGGTGCCGAAGCTGCTTGCCATCGGCTTCCTCGCAGGCGGGTTCGGCGCGCTGTTCGGCGTCGGCGGCGGGATCGTCATCGTCCCGTTGCTCATGCTCCTCCTGGCGTTCGACCAGCGGCGCGCGGGCGCGACGTCGCTCGCCGCGATCCTCGCGTCGTCGATCGCCGGCGCGATCACGTACGCGTTCCACGGCGACGTGAAGCCGGGGGCGGCGGCGCTCGTCGGTCTGCCGGCGGTGCTCGGCGTCCTCGGCGGGACGGCGATCCAGCAGCGGATCCCGGTCGCCCGGCTCAGCTACCTCTTCGCTCTCCTCCTCGCGGTGATCGGCGTGCGGCTCCTCGTATGACGTACGTCGCGGTCGCGCTCGTCGGCCTCGCCGGCGGCGTCCTCGCCGGGATGTTCGGCGTCGGCGGCGGGATCATCTTCGTCCCGACGCTCGCGCTCGGCCTCGGGTTGACCCAGCTGCACGCGGAGGCGTCGTCGCTCCTCGCGATCCTGCCGACTGCGCTCGTCGGCACCTGGCGGCACCAGCGCTACGGCAACGTCGACCTTCGCGCCGCGGCGTGGATCGGCCTCGCCTCGATCCTCGGCGTGCAGCTCGGCGTCATCGTCGCCGAGTCGCTTCCCGAGCACGCGCTCCGGCGGCTCTTCGGCATTCTTCTGATCGTGACCGCCGTGCAGGTCGTCTGGCGGGCGCGGCGGAGATCGTGAACACTTCCGGAGCGATGAGCGACCACGACGACATCTGGATCCCCCTCGTCGACGAGCCGATCGGCTCGATCGTCGAGCAGATCCAGGCCGAGACGCCGGAGATCGACGAGCTCGTGTCGAGCCCGCACAAGATCCTCGCGTTCCGAACGTTCGCGTACATCCGCGTCGGCTTGCTGCTCGGCCAGCTGCTCGTCGACCACGACGTGCCGGATTACGACGGCTCGGAGACGTGGGTCGAGGCGCTCCTGCGCGACGAGCGGCACAAGAACGCCGTCGTCGCCGAGCTGAAGGCGGTCGCAGAAGAGGTCGCCGCCGACCCGCGCTACGCCGCGGAGGAGCCGATGGGCCCGGACGACGACGCGCGCGCGCGCTTCCGCGAGTTCGCCAAGCGCCAACTGGGTTAGCTGGCATCATCCAGGGCAGTGCGCCGCCGCCTCGCACTGCTCGCCCTGCTCGCCCTCCTCGTCGCCGTCTCCACCAGTGCCGGGAGCGGTGACCGCACCCCCGGTGCGGCTTCGTCGGCGTGGGCGATCAAGGTCTCGGTGCCCGGCCAGGCCGACCAGGCGACGACGACGGTCAGCTCGCCGCCGGCGGCGCAGCCCGCACTCGGCGGCGCGTTCGCGGTGCCGGCCGACGGCTCGGTCCTCTCCGCCGCGTCGACCACCGCCTCGGCGACGACGAACGTCCAGCGGAACGCGGCTGCGAAGGCGGAGGCCGACGTCACGAAGCTGTCGGTCTTCGGCGGCGAGATCACGGCGGACGCCGTCTCGGCGCGCGCGTCCGCGGGCACCGGGTACTCGGGCGCAGGCGGCAACACGAACGGCAGCGCCGTCACGAACCTCGTCGCGCTCGGGCAGCCGGTGACGGGTGCGCACGCGGCGCTCGCCGACTGGGGGCAGTTGACGGTCGGCGCAGTCGCGGTCGACCGGAGCGCGCCCGACGGCGCCCACGGCTACCACACCTCCGTGATCGAGATCGACATCCACCTGACGGCCGACCACGGCGGCCTCCCGGCGGGGAGCGAGATCCAGGTCGGCTACGCCGACGCGGCGGCGCAGACCGCACCGCCCCCCGCCCCGACGGCGACGGTCGCGAACCCCACCACGACGATCGCGACGACGACCACGACCGACGCGGCGTCGGGCGACGCGCCGCGGCTCCGTCCCCACGGCGGGCAGGACACCAAGCTCGGGCCGCTCAAGGTGCACCCGAAGCTGACCGCCGGGCACTACGTGTTCCCCGTCTACGGTCCGACGTCGTACGTCGACACCTTCGGGGCCTCACGGTCGGACGTCTCGTTCCACCACGGTGACGACATCTTCGGGTCGCTCGGCCAGCCGCTCGTCGCGTGTGCGACCGGGATCGTCTTCTCCGTCGGCTGGAACAAGATCGGCGGCAACCGCCTCTGGATCGTCGACCAGCAGGGAAACCAGTACTACTACGCGCACCTCTCCGCGTTCTCGACCGCCGCCGTCAACGGCGCGCACGTGAAGGCGGGCCAGGTCGTCGGGTTCATGGGGAACACCGGCGACGCGGAGGGGACGCCGTACCACCTCCACTTCGAGATCCACCCGGTGTCGTTCCTCTACCTCGGCTACGACGGCGCCGTCGACCCGACGCCGTACCTCGACGCCTGGAAGCACCAGAAGGACCTGCCGTTCCCGATCGCAGGCGGCTGGGCGCCCGCCGTGCCGGGCGGCCCCGCTGCGCCCGAGCCCGGCGCGATCCTGCTCGGGATGAGCGACATCTCGACCGCCGACGGTCTCGACCCGGCGTCGCTCGAGCGCGCGCTGACGCCGGTCAAGCCGTCAGCGCTGATGCAGACTCTGGTGCCGACCGTGCCGGCGCCCACGGCCGACCTCGGCCGCGGCTAGAAGCTACGAGGAGCCGTTCGCTCCGCCGTTCGGCGAATAGTCGCCGCCGAACTCGTCGCCGCCGCCGATCATGTCCTTGACCCACTTGCGGGTCTCGGGGCCCGTGATCGGGTTGAAGAGGATGCCGAGGGCGATGCCCGCGACGAGCAGCGTCGTGTTCCGGCCGCCGTGGCTCTTCTTGCCCTGGAGGCGGTCGGCCGCGCTCCGGAGGTCCTCGATCGCGTCCTTCAGCTTGTCGCGGATCTCCTCGTCCGTCGCGACACGCGTCGCGAGGGTCACGGCGCCGCGCCCGCCGATCAGCTCGCTGTAGAGCTGCTTCGCGGTCGTGAAGGCGGACATGACGTCGTCGCGCAGCTTCTCGTCCTGCATCGCACGCTGCACGTACGGTTTGACGTTGTCCGCCGCGTCGTAGACCTTGTCCTTCGTCTTGGCCATGCTCGCTTCGTCCTTTCGCCTCGTTACCGCGCGCCTGATACCCCGGCGGAACCGATGCAAACAGGCGCTTTTGCTCTTGGCACTGCTCATCCTCGCAGGCTGCGGGGGGTCGGGAAAGCCGAAGGCGCAACAGCAATGGCAGACCGTGCACGGGGCGTCCTTCCGGTTCAAGGCGCCGAAGGAGTGGTCGGTCGTCGGCAGCGCGGCCGGCGCGAAGGCCGAGCACGGCGCGGAGCTCGTCCAGGTGTCGACGTTCCCGCTCGCCCGCACGTATACCGACGCGCTCTTCACGAAGGTCGAGGGCGAGCTCGCAGCCCGGATGGCGACCGTCGCGCAGCAGGCGAACGGCACCGTCAAGAGCCACAGCGTCGTGACGGTCGACGGTGCGAGGTCGCACTCCTACGACGTCGTCGCCGGCGGACGGACGAGCCGCTACACGTTCGTCTTGCGCGGCAAGCGGGAGTTCTTGCTCCTCTGCTCCGCCGCGGCCGACGTCTGCGACGAGCTCGCCGCGAGCTTCGCCGCCGGCTGAGGCCGCCGCGCGCGCGCCCGGCGCTTGCCGTCGAACGCCGCGTCGAACACGTCCTCGATCGTGTCCGCCGGGATGAACTCGAGCGCCGCGCGCGTCTCGGCCGGCAGCTCGTCGAGATCAGGCTCGTTCTCGCGCGGGAAGACGACGCGCTTCAGCCCTGCGCGCTGCGCGGCGAGCGACTTCTCGCGCAGGCCGCCGATCGGCAGCACCTGCCCGGTCAGGGTGATCTCGCCGGTCATCCCGAGGTCGGAGGCGACGGGCTCGGCGCGGACGAGCGACGCGATCGCGGTCGCCATCGTCACTCCTGCCGAGGGGCCGTCCTTCGGCACCGCTCCGGCGGGCACGTGGATGTGCACGTCGTGGTTCGCGAACCAGTCGTCGGGCAGCCCGAGCTCGGACGCGTGCGCGCGCACCCACGAGAGCGCCGCCTGCGCCGACTCCTGCATCACCTCGCCGAGCTGCCCCGTGATCGTCAGGCGCCCCTTGCCCGGATACGCGGTCGCCTCGATGAAGAGCACGTCCCCGCCGACGGTCGTGTAGGCGAGCCCCGTGGCGACGCCGGGATCGGACGTGCGCTTGCGCACCTCGGCGGAGTACCGCCGCGGGCCGAGCCACTCGCGGAGGAGCGCGTCGTCCACCTTCAGCTTCTTCGCGCGCCCCGTCGCCACCTCGGTCGCCGCCTTGCGACAGACGTCGCCGAGCCTGCGCTCGAGCCCGCGCACGCCGGCTTCGCGCGTGTACTCGCGGATCACCGTGCGCACGAGCTTGTCGGAGAGCGTCAGCTGCGACTTCGCGAGGCCGTGCGCCGCGAGCTGTTTCGGCAGCAGGTAGCGCTTCGCGATCCCGAGCTTCTCGTCCTCGGTGTACCCGGACAGCTGGATCACGTCCATGCGGTCGAGGAGCGGCCCGGGGATCGTGTCGACGGTGTTCGCAGTGCAGATGAACAGCACCTTCGAGAGGTCGAACGGCAGGTCGAGGTAGTGGTCGCGGAAGGTGTTGTTCTGCGCAGGGTCGAGCACCTCGAGCATCGCGCTCGCCGGGTCGCCGCGCCAGTCGGCGCCCATCTTGTCGATCTCGTCGATCAGGAGCAGCGGGTTCGACGACTCGGCGTCGCGCAGCGACCGGATGATGGAGCCCGGCATCGAGCCGATGTACGTGCGCCGGTGGCCGCGCACCTCCGACTCGTCGCGCACGCCTCCGACCGACAGGCGCACGAACTTCCGGCCGAGCGCGTTCGCGATCGAGTGTCCGAGCGACGTCTTGCCGACGCCCGGCGGCCCGACGAAGCAGAGGATCTGGCCCGAGATCTCGTTCCGCAGCTTCGCGACGGCGAGGTACTCGATGATCCGGTCCTTCACCTTCTCGAGGTCGAAGTGGTCGTCGTCGAGCACCGACCGCGCGTGCTCCAGGTCGAGGTTGTCCTCCGTGAAGGCGTTCCAGGGCAGCGTGAGGATCCACTCGATGTACGTGCGGATGACGCCGTACTCGGCGGCGGCCGGCGGCAGCTTCTCGAGCCTCCCGAGCTCGCGCTCCGCCGCCTTGCGCACCTCCTCGGGGAGCTCCCCGAGCGCGTCGAGCCGCTCGCGCAGCTCGGCCGCCTCCGCCTGCTCCGGGTCGGTCTCGCCGAGCTCCTGCTGGATCGCCTTCAGCTGCTGGCGCAGGAAGTACTCGCGCTGGCCGCGCTCCATCTCGGACTGCACCTGCGACTGGATCTTCGACCCGAGCTCGAACACCTCGAGCTCGCGGTTCAGGATCGCCGACACCATCCGGAGACGCTGCTCGACGTTCACCTCCTCGAGGATCTCCTGCCGCTCCTCGGTGCGGATCGTGCGGAGCGTCGAGGCGACGAGGTGGCACAGCGCGCTCGGGTCGTCGACGTTCGCGGCCGCGAGCTGCAGCTCCTCCGGCAGGTACGGCGCGAGCCCGATGATCCGCGCGAAGAGCCCTTGCACGTTGCGTGTGAGCGCCTCGACCTCCGGCGTCTCCTCGAGCACGTCCGGCAGCTCGTCGAACTCCCCGAGGAGGTACGGGTCGACGTCGAGCCGGTGCACGAGCCGGATGCGGTCGAGTCCCTGCACGAGGATGCGCAGCGTCCCGTCGGGGACCTTGATCATCTTGTGGACGAGCGCGACCGTGCCGACGTCGTAGACGTCGTCCCAGCCCGGTGCGTCGAGCGACGCGTCGCGCGAGGTGATCAGCGCGAGCAGCCGGTCGCCGGCGACGACGTCGTCGATCAGCCGCACCGAGCGGTCCTGGCCGATCGCGAGCGGCGTCATCGACTGCGGGAAGACGACGGTCTCCTTCAGCGGCAGCACCGGCAGCGCCGCGGGGAACGAGATCTGTGACTCCTCCGGCTCCGTCGTCTCCAAGCCGAGGTCAGTCAATGCGTTCCACCGTGATCCGGTAGCGGCCGGCGGGCGGCGCCTTGTCGACGACCGGCAGCTGCACCGTCAGGATCCCGCGTTCGAACCGCGCTTCCGCGTGCTCGGGGTCGACGTCCTCGGCGAGGCGGACCTGCCGCTGGAACGGGCCGTACTCGATCTCCATCTGCTGGTACACGCGGCCGGGCACCTGCGGCCGCTTGCGCTCGCCGGCGATCACGAGCAGGCGCTCGCCGGCGACGACGCGCACGGTCTGCGGGTCGACGCCCGGCAGCTCGACGACGACCGTCAGCGCATGCGGATCGTCGGTGTGGAAGCAGTCGACGTTCGGCCGGAAGCCGTGGCGGAGCCCGGAGGCGAACCGCGGCACCTGCCAGAGGTCGGCGAACAGCTCCTCGATCTCCTCCTGGAGCTTGTCTACGTCACGTCTCGGCATCGGACGAACCGTACCCAGTTGTCGCGGCCGCGATGTCTGTGTGCAGCTGGCGGAGCTGATGTGCGAGCAGCGTCCCACCGCCGAGCGACCCGCCGGCACGCTCGAGCGGCACGTGCGGACGGTCGCCTCTGAGGGCGCGATCGGTGGCGTCGGCCAGGTGGCGCGTCGCCTGTGCGAGGCGCTCGTCGCGCAGCGGCTCGTCGGCGACGTCGCGCGCGAACGAGCGCGTGTGTCGATAGATGCGCGCCGCGAGCCTGATGCGGCGCGCGAGCTCGTCGACCTCTTCGGCATCGTGGCGGCTGCGCGGGTTCCAGCGGAGCGCGCGCCGCGCCGCGTCGATCTCGAACACGTCGCGGACCGCGTCGAGCGAGTGCGCGCGCACCTCGTCGAGGAACGCCGACGTCTCGCCGCTCCCGGTGGCGATGTCCTCGGCGATCGCCGTGAGGTCGTCGACGAGCTCCTGGCGGAGCCGGTCGAGGTCGTGCGTGAGCTGCCGCACGGGATCCGGCGGCCACAGGAGCGCGGAGACGACGATCGCGACGACGGCGCCGATCGCGGTCTCCCAGATGCGCTGCACGCCGAGCTGCTCGGTGTGCGCGCCGGGGAAGCCGATCAGGAAGAGCGCGGCGATCGGCACCTCGAGATTCGGCCGCCCCCCGATCTGCACGGCGACCGCGACGAACGTCCCGAGGAGCAGCGCGATCGCGACGCGCACCGTCAGCCCGAGGGGCAGGTGCACGCAGGCGACGCCGATCGCGACGCCGGCGAACACGCCGAGGATGCGGCCGAGCGACACGGAGACGGCGGCGAAGGGGTCGCCGGTCATCGCGACGAGCGGGACGAGCGCCGCGAAGATCGGCAGGCGCGCGCCGAGGGCGACGGCCACCCACCAGGCGGCCGTGCCGCCGATCGTCATCTTCAGCGCGAGGCGTGCGTCGAGATTCAGCGTGTCGCCGCGTATATCACGACGATCGCCAGCAGCACCACGACGAGGACGAGCGCCCCGATCATGGCCCCGCGCGCCTTCGCCGGGGGGCCGGGCTCCGGCGTGAACGGGTCGAGCTCCTGCGGCGGCAGGACGTGATCCTCGTCGTCGCCCTCGACGACGATCGAGTCGCGGCGGTCGTCGACTTCCGGCTGCTCCGTCATGCGGGTGTCCTTCCCACGTCGCCCCTTAACCGAATCCTCAGCAAAACGACAGGCGCCGCCAATGTTCGAGGAAGAGGATCCAAGCATGCGCTACCTCGCTGCGATCGTCGGGACGCTCGGCGCGCTCGTGCTCCTCGCGCCGATCCACTGATTCACTAGCGTCAGGGGCATGCACGCGGCTCCCCGCCTGCGTGGCGGGTGGGTCGTGCGCTCGATCTGGCTCGTCACCGGCCTGTTCCTCTTCTCGCTCGGCATCCTCGCCTTCCTCGAGTCGAAGCTCGGGCTGCCGCCGTGGGACGTACTCCATCAGGGAATCGCGAGGCGGACGCCGCTCTCGTTCGGGCTCGCCAACGAGCTCGTCGCCGTCGTCGTCCTCGTGCTCGCGTGGGGGCTCGGGGCGCGCCCCGGCCTCGGCACCGTCGCGAACGCGGCGCTGATCGGTCTCTTCGTCGCGCTCGTCCAGCCGCTCCACGCCGTCCAGCACCTGGCGGCGTGGCCGCTCGCGGCACGCGCCGGGCTCCTCGCCGGCGGCCTCGCGCTGTTCGGCATCGGGTCTGCGCTCTACATCGGCGCGGGGATGGGTGCGGGACCGCGCGACTCGCTGATGCTCGTCGGTGCCTACCGGACACACGTGCGCATCGGCGCCGTGCGCGCGGCGATCGAGGCGAGCGTGCTCGTCGCGGGGTTCGTCCTGGGCGGCACCGTCGGCGTCGGTACCCTCGTGTTCGCGGCGCTGATCGGCCCGGCGGTCGAGGGGTCCTTCTGGCTCGTCACGCGCACGCCGCTGCACCGATGAAGGTCTTCGCACGCATCTTCCGTCTGGTCTGGGGCGGCGACGTCGATCGCGCCCTCCGGCCCGTGCTCGCGGTGTCGCTTGCAGGGTCGATTGCCGGCTCGTCGACGTTCACCTACCTCGGCATCTGGGCGATCAAGGACCTGCACGCGCCGCAGGCGCGGCTCGGGATCGCATACCTGGTCGGCGCCGCGCTCGCGGGGATCACCGGCTACGTCGGCGGCCACTGGTCGGACAAGATCGGCCGCCGCCCGCTGATCCTGCTCGGCTGGACGTTCGAGGCCCTCGTCCCGCTCGCCCTCCTCGCCGTCGGGCACAGCGTTGTCGCCGGGCTGACGCTGCTCGCACTGCTTCCGGCGGTCGGCTCGCTCGGCGGCGCGGCCGACCAGGCGATGGTCGCCGACCTCGTCGCTCCCGAGCGGCAGGAAGCCGGGTACGCGTCGGTGCGGGTCGCGTCGAACCTCGGCGTGACGATCGGTCCCCCGATCGGCGGGCTGCTGCTCATCGGCGGGCACTGGTCGCACCTG
>DATDNT010000043.1:0-5285 GCA_036518135.1 Gaiellaceae bacterium
AGGCTCTGCTCGCACGACTGGGACGCGCTCACGGTGCACGCGCTCTACGACGGCGACGCGATCGAGCCGTACGAGACGGTGATGACGATCGAGGGCGACTACACGACCTTCGCGCATCTCGAGACCGTGTACCTCGGCGTGCTCGCCCGCCGCACGCTGATCACCACGAACACGGTCAACGTGCTGCGTGCAGCGAACGGCAAGCCGGTCATCTTCATGCCGGCCCGGCACGACCACCACCGCGTGCAGACGGGCGACGGCTACGCGGCGTACGTCGCGGGGCAGGTCGTCGGCGCCGAGGTCGGCGTCACGACCGACGAGCAGGCGTCGTGGTGGGGCGGCCGCGGCCTCGGCACCGTTCCGCACGCGCTGATCGGCGCCTACGGCGGCGACACCGTGCTCGCCGCGCGGAAGTTCGCGGAGTGGGCGGGCGACGACATGAACATCACGGTGCTCGTGGACTTCGAGAACGACAGCGTCCGCACCGCTCTCGAGGTCGCCCATGCGCTCGGCCCGCGGCTCTGGGGCGTGAGGCTCGACACGTCGGAGTCGCTCGTCGACCGCGCCCTGTGGGAGGAGATGGGCGACTTCAGGCCGACGGGTGTCAACGAGCGGCTCGTGTGGAAGCTGCGCGACGCGCTCGACGACGAAGGCTTCGGCGACGTGCGCATCGTCGTCTCCGGCGGGTTCACGGTCGACAAGATCCGCGAGTTCGAGGAGAGCGGCGTTCCCGTCGACGCGTACGGCATCGGCTCGTCGCTCATCCGCGGCTCGAACGACTTCACCGCCGACATCGTCCTGACGGAGGGAGAGCCGTCGGCGAAGGTCGGGCGGCGCCACCGCCCGAACCCACGGCTCGAGCTCGTGACGTGAGGAGACTTCTCTGGGACGTCGACACGCAGGTCGACTTCGTCCACGCGAACGGGAAGCTCGCGGTGCCGGATGCCGAGGCGGCGGTTCCGGCCATGCGGCGGCTCGTCGAGTGGGCGCGCGCCGAGGGCATTCCGCACGTCGCGTCCGCGGACGACCACGAGCTGACGGACGACGAGATCTCGGATCAGCCCGACTTCACGACGACGTACCCCCCGCACTGCCTGCGCGGTACGCGCGGCGCCGCGAAGATCGTCGAGACCGAGCAGGAGGATCCCGTGCCGCTCGCACTCACGGAGGTCCCGGACGCGTGGCTGCGCGGCCGCGAGTTCCTGCTCCTGAAGAAGAGCTTCGACGTCTTCACGAACCCGAATGCCGACCGTCTGCTGCGCCTGCTCGACCCGGACGAGGTCGTGCTCTTCGGCGTCGCCACCGACGTGTGCGACGACGCGGCGATCCGCGGCCTCCTCGAGCGAGGCCGCCGCGTCGTGTTCGTCGAGGACGCGAGCCGCGGCCTCGACGAGGCGCGAACGGCGGCGTGCACGATGCGCTGGCGCGACGCCGGCGTCGCCTTCAGTTCCTCGACGGATCTGCCGATGGGGGTCTAGATGCCGCTGGGGGACTTCTCGTCGTTCATGAACGACTTCGGCCTGACATGGCTGCCGCTCATGTTCTTCCTGCTGATGTGCATGGTCGTCTACCTGCTCTGGAAGACGGTCAAGCTCATGCCGCGCGTGAAGCCGATGGAGATCACGCCCGGCTCGGCGGTCTCGGTGACGTGGAAGGACGTCGCCGGCCTCGACGAGGCGAAGGAGGAGCTGCAGGAGATCGTCGACTTCCTGCGCGACCCGAAGAAGTTCGAGTCGCTCGGCGCGCGCGTCCCGAAGGGGATCCTCTTCCACGGCCCTCCGGGCACCGGCAAGACTCTCGCCGCGAAGGCGGTCGCGAACGAGTCCGGCGCGCGGTTCTATGCGCAGAGCGCGTCGGCGTTCGTGGAGATGTTCGCGGGCCTCGGCGCGGCGCGCATCCGGAAGCTCTTCGACGAGGCGCGCAAGAACGCGCCGTCGATCGTCTTCATCGACGAGATCGACGCGGTCGGCCAGGCGCGCAGCGGCCATTCGTTCAATCGCGAGCAGGATCAGACGCTCAACCAGCTCCTGGTCGAGCTCGACGGGTTCGGTCCGCGTGACCAGGTCGTCGTGATGGGCGCGTCGAACCGCCTGCAGGACCTCGATCCGGCGCTGCTGCGCCCCGGTCGCTTCGACCGGCAGATCCTGATCCAGCCGCCCGACCTGAAGGGGCGCAAGGCGATCCTCGGCGTGCACACGCGCGGCAAGCCGCTTGCCTCCGACGTCGACCTCGACTCGATCGCGCGCCAGACGTCCGGCCTCACCGGCGCCGACCTGGCGAACATCTGCAACGAAGCCGCGATCGGCGCCGGCCGCCGGAACGGGTCGCAGATCGCGATGGAGGACTTCGACTACGCGCTCGAACGGGTCGTCGCCGGTCTGCAGCAGCGGCGCGTCGTCACCGACAAGGAGAAGCGCATCCTCGCCTACCACGAGGGCGGTCACGCGCTCGTGTCGCATCTCGTCGGCAACGAGCCGCAGAAGGCGACGATCATCGCGCGCGGCACGGCGCTCGGGTACGTGCTGCACCTTCCCGAGGAGGAGCGCTACCTCGAGACGAAGGAAGAGCTGCTCGACTGGATGGTCATGGCGCTCGCGGGTCGCGCGGCGGAGGAGCTCGTCTTCGGCCGGGTGACGAACGGCGCGGCGAACGACCTCGAGAAGGTGACGCAGATCGCGCGCGCGATGGTCTTCGAGTGGGGGATGGGCGAGTCGGTCACGTCGCGCACGATGCGCGCCGACAACTACGCGCTCTCCGAGGAGACGAAGCGGCTCCGCGACACGGAGCAGGCGCAACTGACCGACTGGGCGTACTCGGAGTCGCAGCGGCTGCTCGGCAAGCATCGCGCCGCGCTCGACCGCGTCGCCTCGGCGCTCCTCGACCGCGAGACGCTGACGCGCGAGGAGCTCGTCGAGCTGTTCGCCGGGGTCGAGGCCGAGTCACGCTCCGCCGACTCGGTCGGCGTCGTGCGCGCGCTCGGCGCGGATCCGTCCTCCGGGTAGGCTCGCCGGGTGCGCCCGGCCTGGCCCCTGCGAACCGAGCGGCTGACGCTTCGTCCATGGCAGGCCTCGGACTTCGAGGCGTTCTTCGAGATCCACGGCGACCCCGACGCGGCGCGGTGGCTGTACAACGAGCCGCGGGACGAGGCGAGCGCACGCGCCCACTTCGAGGTGAAGAAGAACGCGACGCTCCGCGAGGAGGACGACTGGATGTCGTGCGGCGCGTTCGCAGGCGACGACCTCGTCGTCGACGTCTCGTTCCACTGGGTCTCCGTCGAGCACCGCACCGGCGAGATCGGGTACATGACGCATCCGCGCCACCAGGGGAGGGGATACGCGACCGAGGCGTCGGCCGCGATCCTCGGCTGGGCGTTCGACGACGCGGGCTTCCATCGCGTGATCGGCAGAATCGAGCCGCGGAACGTCCCGTCGGGCCGCGTGCTCGAGAAGCTCGGCATGCGCAAGGAGGCGCACTTCGTGGAGAACGAATGGGTGAAGGGCGAGTGGTCGAGCGAGGCCGTGTACGCGATCCTGGAGCGCGAGTGGCGGTCCTAGGCATGCACCACATCGGTGTCGCGGTGGACGACCTCGACGCCGCGATCGACCGCTACGTCCGGCTGTTCGGCGCGACGGTCGAGCACCGCGAGCGGGTGGACGACCAGGGCGTCGAGGCGGCGTCGCTGCACGTCGGCGCCTCTCGGGTCGAGCTGCTCGCACCGACAGGCCCCGACACGCCCGTCGGGAAGTTCCTCGCGAAGCGCGGGCCGGGCATGCACCACGTGGCGTTCGAGGTCGAGGACGTGGCGGCCGAGCTGGAGCGCCTGAAGGCCGAGGGCGCGCAGCTGATCGACGAGGTTCCGCGCCGCGGGATGTTCGGCCTGGAGGTCGCGTTCGTCCATCCGGAGGCGACCGGCGGCGTTCTGGCAGAGTTCGTCGGCAATGGCTGACACCGAACGCACCAGGATCGAGATTGCCTTCGACGGGCAGCAGGTGCTGTCCGTCCTCGTACCGCTGCAGACCGCCGACGACCTCGACCGCGCGCTCGCCGGCGACCACGACTCCTCGTTCTCGTTCGAGGCCGACGACGGCCGCTATACGATCCTGCTCCGGCGGGTCGTCTTCGTGAAGCGTTTCGCGCGCGAGAGCCGCGTGGGCTTCGGAGCGGTCGCCTAGGCGGGTTACGCCCCGCGCCGCAGGGGCAACGAGAGGGCGTCAGGGATGTCGGAGGCTACGACCCAGAAGAAGGAGAGCGAGGCGAAGCGCGTCCGCGCGCTGGTCGACCGTGCCCAGAAGGGCGACCGCGACGCGCTCGAAGAGCTCTACCTCATCCACTTCGACCGGATCTACAGCTACCTGCACGTGAGCGTCGGCAACCGGCACGACGCCGAGGACCTGACGACGCAGACGTTCCTCAAGATGCTCGAGTCGATCGGGAAGTTCCGGTGGCAGTCGGCGCCGTTCTCGGCGTGGCTGTTCCGAATCGCGCACAACCTCGCCATGGACCACTTCCGCGCGAACAAGCGCTGGCAACCGGAGGAGGACGTCCCGGAGCCCGATCCCGACGAGGCGACGTCGGCGGAGGCGGGCGCGCTCGAGTCGATCGGCCGCAAGTCGATGCTCGAGCTGATCGAGGATCTCTCTCCGGAGCAGCAGCAGGTGCTGACGCTGAAGTTCGTCTTCAACTTCTCGAACGCCGAGGCCGCGACGATCCTCGGGAAGACCGAGGGCGCGATCAAGTCGTTGCAGCATCGAGCCCTCGTCTCGCTGCAGAAGCAGCTCGAGAAGCGCGAGAAGTAGTGGCGCTCGAGGTCGGGATCGTCGGTCCTCCCGGAAGCGGGAAGACGTCGCTCTTCACCGCGCTCACGAAGGCGGGCGGCGGCGAGTACGGGAAGACGAACGTCGGCGTCGCGCCGATCCGGGACGACCGGCTGACGCAGCTCGCGGCGGTCGTGAAGGCGCGGAAGATCACGCCGGCGACGATTCGCGTGCAGGACATCCCGGGCTCCGCCGCGTTCGGCGAGCTGCGCCAGGTGGACGCGCTGCTCGTCGTCGTGCGTGCGGCCGAGGACGTCGAGGAGTTCCGGCTTGAGCTGCTCGTCGCCGACCGTGACCACGTCGAGAAGCGGCTCGAGCGCGTCGAGAAGCAGGCGAAGTCGGGTGACCCGAAGCTGCGCGCCGAGGCGGACGAGCTGAAGAGGCTCCTCGCGCACGTCGACGCCGGCGGAGCGCTTGCCGACTACCCGGGCGACATCCCGGGCGAGCTCGAGCCGCTGACGACCAAGCCGC
>DATDNT010000044.1:0-4304 GCA_036518135.1 Gaiellaceae bacterium
AACGTCTTCCAAAACGGCGGCATCGGCAGCGAAGGCAGCGCCACCTACACCGCCACCTACAACCTCAACAGCGGCAAAACCGGCACCGGCAACATCACCGGCACCCCCATCTACCAGACCACCCCCAGCAGCGGCTACTACCACTACCAACTCGCAACCAGCAGCCCCGGCTACAACGCCGCCAGCGACGGCAAGAGCATGGGCATCGCGCCCTAGGGCCAGGGAAGCGGGGGGCGTCGGGCGACGCCCCCCGCTTCGTCTTAGCGGAGGTCCTTGTTCGACTCCATGTCGAACCACATCGCGAAGAGGGAGAACTGGGTACCGGAGATCAGGAGCAACGCCACGAGGACGATCGTCGCCGGCGGGATCCCGTGACCGGTGATGCGGAGGATCGACTCGAAGACGCCCAGCACGAGGCCGACGAGCGTCATCAGGAACCCGAGGAAGTAGAAGAACACGAGCGGGTGGAAGTCGCGGATCACGTACTTCTCGCGCATCCGCCAGAAGAAGCCCTTCCAGAGAAGCCACGAGATGCGCGGCACGACGCGGCGGATCTTGATCCCGCTCCGCTCGCCGACGCCGTAGATCGGCCGTGACGGAAAGTCGCGCACCCTCGCGTTCCAGACGTTGAGGTGCACGAGCATGTCGTTCGGGAACCCGTACGAGACGTAGATGCGGTCGAGGTCGAGGAGCGACAGCACGCGCAGAGACAGCACCGTGTAGCCGGCCTGCGAGTCCGCGATGTGCCAGTAGCCCGATGCGACCTTCGTCAGCAGGCTGAGGATCGCGTTGCCGAGATACCGGTTGCGCGGGATCAGCTTCCAGGCACTGCCCGTGAAGAGGCGGTTCGCCTTCGCGTAGTCGAGCTCGCCGCGGACGACCGGCAGCGTCAGCTCCTCGAGCTCGTCAGGGTCCATCTGGTTGTCGCCGGCCATCACCGCCGTCGCGTCCATGCGCTCGGTCAGCGCACGCTTGTAGCCGGTGACGATCGCGGCGCCGACGCCGCGGTTGCGGTCGTGCTCGATCACCGCGACGCGCGGATCGTCGACCGATCGTGCCCGGTCGGCGGTCCCGTCGGTCGACGCGTCGTCGACCACGTAGATGCGGTCGACGAAGCCGGGGATCCCCTGCAGCGTCGCGACGATGAGCTGCTCTTCGTTGTGCGCCGGGACCACGACGGCCACGCGCTTGCCTTCGAGCATGGCGAACGGTTCGGCGCGCGGCGGCTAAGCCCTGCGGAACCGGCTCTCGCCGGCGATCGCGAGGATCGCGCCGAGGATCAGGCCGATCAGCGCGCCGACGAGGAGCGACGCGCTCTTCGAGTGCGCAGACGACTTCTGGGCGGCGGCCGGCTCGACGATCACGGCGGCCTCGACCTTCTGCGCGAACGCGATCTGCTGCTGCAGCGTCTCGTACTGCGCGATCAGGTTGCCCTGCCGCGTCTCCGCGTTGTTCTGCTGGGCGACGATCAGGAGCTGCTGGAACGGGTCGAGGTTCTTCGCCGCCGCCGCCTTGAGTGCGCGGTTGATCGTCTTCAGCTGCGCGTTGATCCCGTTGAGCTGCGTCAGGACGTTGGCCTCCGTCTTCTGGAACGTCTTGATCTTCGTCGACACGTACGAGGCCGTCGTGTGCTCGACGACGATCTCGGCAAGCTTGTTCGCCGCGATCGCGACGTTCTTCGGATGCGTCCCCGTGACGGTGAGCGAGATGATCGGCGTCGTCCGCGCCGCACCCGCACCGGCAGAGCCGACGGTACCCACCGACACGTGGCCGCGGAGCGCGCTCGGCCGCATGTCCGCAGCGTTCGCCGCCTGCTCCTGGTACGCAGCACCGCTGACGATCTGGGACACCGCGCGCGGGTTCGTGCCGTAGCTCGGCACGAGCGCGCCGCCGGGCGACGTCGGCTGGCCGAGCGAGATCAACGCAGTCGCCTTGTAGTTCGTACCGCCGCGGGACGCGAACAGCACGCCGAGAATCGCGCCGATCACGAGCCCTGCGACGGGGAGCCACCACAGCGCCGTCACGGCGCGCCGCCACCGTGCGAGGTCGACCTCGCGTTCCGCGTCGAGTTCCCGGGCGGACATCGAGCGTGACCCTACCCGACGACCGTGAGGTCGCCTGTCACAACCGAAGCGGGAAGGTGCGCCCGGCACGCACGCCGCCGATCGTCACGCTCGCAGTGAACGAGCCGTGCAGGCGAGGCGGCACGCGCCACTCGAGGAGCGCCCGCGAGCCGGGCAGAAGGCGCCGCCGCGCGCGGAAGACCGCGGCGACCCCACGACGGACGAGTCGCACGACAAGCCGCAGGGTCTCGACGACGTTGCCCGCGTTCGCGATGACGAGGCGCAGCCTGCCCGCGGCGTAAGCCAGCGATCGGATCACGACGACACGACGCAGAGCGCCTTGCGTTCGAACCACCACCACGGCGCCGACACGGACGGCGGTCGTCGTTCCGGCACCGGAGGGCCTGAACGTAACGACCACGGCGGCGACGTGGTCGCCCGGCTGCGTCGGCCGGCGCGTAAGCACGTTCACGACCGCGGAGCCGCCGCGGCGGAGGACGAGCGCCCGCGGGAACACCGCGAGCCACCTCACCCGGTGCCCGCCGAGCACCGGCCGACCGCGAAGGTCGAGCCGGTACCCGGTGGTGCCGAGGGTGACGGAGGCGCCGACAGGCCCCGACGCGCGGATCGTCAGCGCGGCGCGCGAGCCGGCGGCGATCCGCACGCGCTCCGGCGAAACGGTGAACGCGGCGGCGGCAGCGACGACGGCCACCGTCACTGCGAGACCGCGGTGAACACGACGCTCGCGACGTAGTGCCCCGGAACGACGGAGGGAAGCGATCCCGTGAAGCCGAGCTCCGTGTTCCACACGTCGCCGGCGGCAGGCGTCGCCGACTGCGAGGTGCCGACGAGGAGATCCGACGCGGGGGCGATCGGAATCGGCGCGAGTGCGCCTCCCGCGAGGAGCGCGCCGAGCGTGGCGCCCGCGGGCGCGACGGCCGCGAGCCCGAGCGGGAGATCGGTCGGCGTGAAGGCGCTGCGGTGGACGCTGAGCGCGTAGCCCGTCGGAACGTTGCTCACCACGGTGACGTGCTCGGCGAGCCTCGTCGGCGTCGCGCCGGCGACGGCTGAGCCGAACGACAGCGCGGGATGGTCGAGCGCGACGGAGAGCGCTGACTGCACGTCGAGCGCGACCGAGGCGGTGGCGCCGGCGGTCGACGTGACGGTCGAGCCGCCGCAGGACGCTCCGGGCGAGCTCGACGTGCGCGGAGCGGGAGCTGCCGTCGAGAAGTCGGCTGCGTTGTCACGTGTGTCGGTGCAGCCTGCTGCGGCGCGAACGGCCGAGTGCGTGTTGTCCAGCGCCGGTGCCGCCGCGGCGCCTTCGTAGTCGGTCGCCGTGCCGTACCCGATGAAGTCAGCGATCGTCGACGCGCCCGCGCAGCTGCCGGCGGTCGCGCCGCAGGTAAGCGCGGTCGCGGAGCGGACGAGTGCGATCTTGCCGCCGCTCGAGGCGAGGTTGATGCCGCCGGTCGCGTCGGGTGTCGGCAGGGGAGCACCCGTGGCACCTCCGGACGCGAGCTGGACGAGGTAGTAGTGCCCGGCGGCGATCGAACCGGCGAGTGCGACCGTCTGCCAGGACGTACCGGCGGCGGTCGCGTACTGCACCGTCCACGACGACAGATCGACGGCGGACGAGCCGGGATTCAGCAGCTCGACGAAATCATTGGCGTACGGGGCGCCGCTGTTGCCGCCGCCGGTGAACACCTGGCTGATGACGACTCCGCCGCTCGCCGCACGGGCGACGCCTCCGGTCGATACGGCGAGGACGGACAGAACGAGAACGAGCACGGCCAGCAGGGCGGGACGCGTCATGAAGCTCCTTTCGCGGGGGACGCCGAACGTGTACCGGCGGCCCGCGGCGCCCGAAATGTCCAAAACGGACGCGCGCGCGAATCGACGCGAAGTCGTTGCGGTTACGTCACCGAGCGACGGCCGCCGATGCCCACGACCAGTGCTGAGCGAGGCCTTCGCGGAGCGGCGTCGTCGCGCGCCATCCGATCGCCTGCTCGATGAGTGTCGTGTCCGCGTTCGTCCGCTTCATGTCGCCCGTCTGCGGTGGCCCGTACGTCACGCGAAGCTTGCGCCCGGAGACCTCCTCGAGCATGGCGACGGCTTCGCGCATGGCCGCCTCCTCGCCGCCGCCGACGTTGTAGATCCCGGGCGGCGCGTCGAGCGACCGGATCGTCGCCTCGACGACGTCGCGCACGTAAGTGAAGGATCGGGACTGCGTCCCGTCGCCGT
>DATDNT010000045.1:0-2688 GCA_036518135.1 Gaiellaceae bacterium
ACCCGGTCCTCGTCGGCGGTGTCGAGCGGCAGGGTCACCGTCATGTTCGGGAAGACGACGGTGTCGTCAAGCGGGATGAGCAGGTACTTCACGATGGCGTTCACGCTCCTGAAACCGTAGTAGGTTCAAGAATCGTAGCGCCAAGGCGCGAAGTGCCGCTGACCAGCGTTGGCTAAGTCTTGACGCGCGCGACGGCGGCGAGGGGATCGGCGGGCGGCGCCTGCGAACGCGGCACGCCGGCCGCTTCGTAGGCGTCGTCCTCGTCGAGCGTCTCGTGCTCGAGCAGTGCCTGCGCCAGGTTGTCGAGCCGCTCGCGGTTCTCCTGCAGCAGCGCGACGACCTGCTCGTGCGCGTCGCCGACGATGCGGCGCACCTCGTCGTCGACGAGCCGCTGCGTCTCGGGCGAGACCTCCGTGCCGCCGCCGAACGGGCCTGTTCCGTCGCGCGGCAGGATCGCGATCGGACCGACCGCGTCGCTCATCCCCCACCGCCCGACCATCTGGCGCGCGAGATTGGTGAGCTGCTCGATGTCCGACTCCGCGCCGGTGCTGATCTCCCCGAAGACGACCTCCTCGGCCGCGCGGCCGCCCAGCGAGACCTTGATCTTCGCCTGGATCTCCGGCTCGAGGTAGTTGAAGCGGTCGCTCTCCGGCGCCGAGAAGGTGACGCCGAGCGCCAGCCCGCGCGGGATGATCGAGACCTTGCGCACCGGGTCGGCGCCCGGCGTGAGCATCCCGACGATCGCGTGGCCGCCCTCGTGGTACGCCGTTCGGCGGCGATCCTCCTCGCTCATCATCACCTGGCGCTCGGCGCCGAGGACGATCCGCTCGAGCGCGTCGGTGAAGTCGGCCTCCTGAACCTGGGTGTGGTTGCGGCGCGCGGCCGTCAGGGCCGCCTCGTTGACGAGATTCGCGAGGTCGGCGCCGACCATCCCGGGCGTCGTCGCGGCGATGCGGCCGAGGTCGACGTCCGGCGCGACGGGCACGCCGCGGACGTGCACACGCAGGATCGCCTCCCGGCCGGCCCGGTCGGGCGGCTGCACGGCGACGCGCCGGTCGAAACGGCCCGGCCGCAGCAGCGCCGCGTCGAGCACGTCGGGGCGGTTCGTCGCGCCGATCACGATCACGCTCGTCTCCGAGTCGAAGCCGTCCATCTCCGTGAGGATCTGGTTCAGCGTCTGCTCCCGCTCGTCGTTGCCGCCGCTGTAGCCGCCGACGCCCGTCGTGCGCGAGCGGCCGATCGCGTCGAGCTCGTCGATGAAGACGATCGACGGCGCGCTCTCCTTCGCCTGCTTGAAGAGGTCGCGCACGCGCGAAGCGCCGACGCCGACGATCGCCTCGACGAACTCGGACGCGGCGAGCGAGAAGAACGGCGCGTTCGCCTCGCCGGCCACGGCCCGGGCGAGCAGCGTCTTGCCGGTGCCCGGCGGCCCCGAGAGCAGCACGCCGTGCGGGATCCGCGCGCCGAGCTTGCTGTAGCGGCCGGGGTCGCGCAGGAAGTCGACCACCTCGCTCAGCTCGTCCTTCGCCTCGTCGATGCCGGCGACGTCCGCGAACGTGACCTTGTCGCCGACCGGCTGGTAGCGACGCGCGCTCGAGCGTCCGAACGAGCCGAGCAGGTTCTGCACGTTGCCCGCCCGGCGCATCAGCCAGAAGAGCAGCAGCAGGAACAGGATCGTCGGACCGAAGCCGAAGAGCAGGCTCTGCCACCAGGGCGGGCCGGTGTCGAGCGGCTGCGCGTTGACGGTGACGTCGTGCTCCTGCAGCAATTTCGACAGCTGGTCGGTGTTCGCGAACGCCGGCACCTCGGTGCGGAACTTCGTCGTCGGCTTCGAGCCGTTGTACGTCTGCTTCGTCTTGAACGTCCCCTGGATGTCGGTGCCCTTCGAGGTGATGGCGTCGACGTGGTTGTCCTTCACCTGGGCGAGGAAGTAGGGGCTGTACGGGACGCGCACGCGCGAGGGAACGCGCATCGCCCTCGCGCTGAAGAAGAAGTTCACGGCCAGCAGCACCACGAACAACACGATCCAGGCCGGCCTCGGGCGCCAGGACGAGCGCTGCGGCGTGGTCGGCGAGGAGCCGCGCGGCGCCGGGGGCGGTGCCGCGTCCTGTCGACTGTCGTCGGCGGGCGGCATGCCCCTACGCTACTCCCCTCAACTCGTCCCGGCGAGCTCCGCCAGGGGCGGCTCGTCGAGCAGGCGGCCGTCGCGGGCGGCGAGCGCGGCGTAGCGTCCTCCGAGGCGCATGAGCTCGTCGTGCCGGCCGGTCTCGACGACGCGGCCGCGGTCGAGCACGACGATCTGCTCGGCGTCGCGAATCGTCGAGAGCCGGTGCGCGATCGTGATCGTCGTCCGGCCTTCGGCGAGGCTGTCGAGCGCCTCCTGCACGAGCCGCTCCGTCTCCGTGTCGAGCGCGCTCGTCGCCTCGTCGAGCACGAGGATCGGCGGGTTGCGCAGGATCGTCCGCGCGATCGCGATCCGCTGCTTCTCGCCGCCCGAGAAGCGGTAGCCGCGCTCGCCGACGACCGTGTCGTAGCCGTCGGGCAAGGCCGCGATCACGCCGTGGATGCGCGCGGCCCGCGCCGCCTGTTCGAGCTCCTCGTCGGTCGCGTCGGGCTTCGCAAAGCGCAGGTTCTCGCGGACGGACGCATGGAAGAGGTACGTCTCCTGCGAGACGACGCCGACGAGGT
>DATDNT010000046.1:0-2967 GCA_036518135.1 Gaiellaceae bacterium
CGGTCGGGGAAGACCTCGGCCTGCATCGGGAGGAAGGCACCGCCCGAGTCGACGAGGTAGATGCAGGGGAGCCGGTTCTGCTCCGCGATCTCCTGCGCGCGCAGGTGCTTCTTGACCGTGAGCGGGAAGTACGAGCCGCCCTTCACGGTCGCGTCGTTCGCGACGATCACGCACTCGCGGCCCTCGACCACGCCGATGCCTGTCACGATTCCGGCGCTCGGGGCGCCGCCGTCGTACATCTCCCAGGCCGCGAGCGCATTCAGCTCGAGGAACGCTGTCCCCGGGTCGACGAGCATGTCGACCCGCTCCCGCGCCGGGAGCTTGCCGCGCGAGCGGTGCCGCTCCATCGCCTTCTCACCGCCGCCCTGCGCGACCTGCGCGGTCCGCTCGTGCACCTCCGCGACGAGCTCCTCCATCCGCTCTCGCCGCTGCGCGAACTCCGCGGCTTCACGGTCGAGCTGCGACGTCAGGACGGCCATCGGAGGCAGAGCCTAGCTCCGTCCCCGGCGGCCCGTACATTTGTTCGTGTGATCGTCGCGCATCTGGATCTCGACGCCTTCTACGCAGCGGTCGAGCAGCTCGAGAACCCGGAGCTTCGGACGCAGCCGCTCGTCGTCGGCGGCGATCCGCGCGGGCGCGGCGTCGTCGCGACCGCGAACTACGTCGCCCGTCGGTTCGGCATCCACTCGGCGATGAGCTGCGCGGAGGCGCTGCGCCGCTGCCCGCACGCCGTCTTCGTCCGGCCGCGGCACGCGTTGTACCGCGAGTACTCGGGCAGCGTCTGGAAGACCGTGCGCGGCGTCGTCCCGACCGTCGAGCAGACCGGGATGGACGAGGGCTACCTCGAGGTGGGGGAAGTCGCGGACGACTTCCTCGCTGCGCGCGTCGTCGCAGAGGCGGTGCAGACCGCGGTGCGCGCGGCGACGAGCCTCACCTGCTCGCTCGGCGTGGCGCCGTGCAAGGTGGTCGCCAAGGTCGCGAGCGACGCACGCAAACCTGGCGGACTCGTCGTCGTCCCGTACGGGCGGGAGGCTGCGTTCCTCGCACCGCTGGCCGTACGCCGGCTGCCCGGAGTGGGGCCGAAGGCCGAGGCACGCCTGGCCGGAGCCGGCATCGAGTCGATTGCCGACCTCGCCGCCCTCGCAGACGAGGATCTGAGGCGGCTGCTTCCCGGAAGCGTCGGGAAGATACTCCGCGATCGCGCTCGCGGCATCGACCCGCGCGAGCTCGAGCTCGACGGCGAGCGGGTCTCGATCAGCGTCGAGAACACCTTCGAGCGCGACATCTCCGACCGCGAACGGCTCCACGAGGAGCTGCGCGGCATGGCGGGCGAGGTCGCAACCGCGCTGCAGCGCAGCGGCCAGGTGGCGCGAACGGTGACGACGAAGCTCCGCTACGCCGACTTCTCGATTCGCAGCCGCTCGACCTCACTGGCGACGGGGATCGACGCGCCCGAGACGATCGGCGATCTCGCCTGCCAGCAGCTCGACCGCGGCCTGCGCGACCGTCCGGGCGCCCTGCGCCTCGTCGGCGTCGGCGTCTCCGGCCTGGCCGACTTTCGCCAGCTGTCGCTCGAAGCGGTCTGAGGTCGGCCTAGCTCACGGCTGCAACGCGTGCTCGTACTCGCGTTCGCGCAGCTCGATCCGGCGGATCTTGCCGGTGAGGGTCTTCGGCAGGTCGTCGACGAACTCGATCCGGCGCGGATAGGCGTACTGGGACAGGCGGGTACGCACGAACTCGCTGATCTCGCGTGCGAGCTCATTGCTCGGCTCGTGACCGGCGGCGAGGACGATGAACGCCTTGACGACGGCGCCCCGGCGTTCGTCGGGCGACGCGACCGCCGCGGCCTCGCGCACGGCGGGATGCTCGATGCACGCCGACTCGACCTCGAACGGGCCGATGCGGTACCCGGCGGAGATGATCACGTCGTCGCTGCGGCCGGCGTACCAGACGTAGCCGTCCTCGTCCATCACGGCGGCGTCCTTGCTGTGGAACCACTCGCCGCCGAAGGTCTCGCGCGCCGCCTCGTCGTTCCTCCAGTAGCCGAGCGGGTAATGCGGATTGGACCTCGCGCGGAGGCAGATCTCGCCCCGCGCCCCGCGCGACACCTCGTCCTCGTCCTCGTCGAGGATGCGTACCTCCCAACCCGGCATCGGCCTTCCCATCGAACCCTCCCGTACCTCCATCCAGGGGTAGTTCGCGACGAGTGGATACGACTCGGTCAGGCCGTAGTAGTCGAGGACGGTGACGTCGTACTGGCCCCGGAACCAGCGGATCGCCTCGGGGTTGAGCGGTTCGCCCGCCGAGCAGACGCGGCGGAACGAGCAGGGATAGCGGGTGCCCGCGTCAGCGATCGCCATCATCGACCGCATTGCGGTGGGCGTCGTGAAGACGTTCGTCACGCGGTGACGGGAGAGGAAGTCGAGCTGCCGGTGCGGGTCGAAGCCGCCCTCGCGCTGGTACACGCACTGCACCGCACCGAGGCGCCAGGGGCCGAGCAACGGCGCGATTCCGGCCGCCCACGCCCATTCACCCATTCCGTGGAAGCGCTCGCCGTCCTCGACCTCGTGGCAGTAGACGAATTCCTCGTGGCCGAGGATGTAGCGATGCGCGTGCACGATCCCCTTCGCGAGACCGGTCGTGCCGGAGGTGTAGTAGAGCTGGGCCGGATCGTCCGCTGCGGTGTCTGCGATCGCGTGCTCGGCGGAATGCTCCTCGAGCAGGTCGGCCGAGAGCACCACGACCGGAACGTCGTACCCGGCGAAGCGCGGCGCGTTCGCCTCGTCGGTGACGAGGACGGCGGGCTCGGAGTCGCGGAGGCGGTGCGCGATGCCGTCGTCGCCGTACAGCACCGACATCGAGAGGAGCAACGCGCCGATCTTCCACGTTCCGAAGAAGATCGCGGCGGCCTCGGGCGTGGCCGGCAGCACGACGGCAACCCGGTCCCCTCGGCCCACACCCTGAGCC